>NZ_JAJSLU010000001.1:0-431519 GCF_023063025.1 Pseudomonas sp. YL2
AGCATGAAAAGTTCGGGTTTGCTCGCGATTGGGAGCTTCTATTCCAGCATCTCCCACAGGTGAGCGCATTCCAACTGTGGGAGCGGGCTTGCTCGCGAAGGGGCCAGTGAAGTCAGCATGAAAAGTTCGGGTTTGCTCGCGATTGGGAGCTTCTATTCCAGCATCTCCCACAGGTGAGCGCATTCGAACTGTGGGAGCGGGCTTGCTCGCGAAGGGGCCGGTAAAGTCAGCATGAAAACATCAGGCTTGCTCGCGATTGGGAGCTTCTATTCCAGCATCTTGCTCAGCAACCAGCTCCCCGCCGGCCCCGGCGGATAAATCCGCGACCACAACGCATCGACATACACCGGCCGCGGCCAGCCGCGCAACGTCAGTTCCACCAGCGAGCCATTACCGAAACGCGCCACCAGCCAGCGCGGCAGCGCCGCCCAGCCAAAGCCCATCTCCGCCATTTCCATCAGCATCAGGTAACTCGGCGCCGACCACACCCGGCCCTTTGCCCGGCTGTCGTAGGGATTGACGATGGTCGCCAGGCGCAACTCGCGATGCTGCTCCAGCACCTGCTGGTCGACCCGTTCGACACGGGTCAGCACATGATCATCTTTGACGAACAGCGCCAGGTCAGTGCGCTCGGCGACGGTCGAGGTCACCAGATCCGGTGGATAGGTGTCCTGCATTTCGGCAAACGCCAAGTGTGCGCGGCCACGCTGGACCAACTCGATCAGGTCGTCACACTCGGCGATCAAGCATTCCAGTTCCAGGTCCGGATAACGCTGCTCGAAGCCGACCAGTGCCGCTTCAAATCGCGCTGACTGGTAGGTGTCGGAAATCGCCACGGTCAGCTTCGGCTCGACGCCTTGTGCCAGTTGCCGGGCGCTCATTTCCATACGACTGGTGGCCGCCAGAATCGCCTCGGCCCGTTGCAGCATCACATGGCCGGCCGGAGTCAGGGTCGGTTTGCGGCTGCTGCGGTCGAACAGAATCAGATCCAGATCGATCTCCAGGCTGGCCACTGCCGCACTGATGGTCGACTGACTGCGCCCCAGCTTGCGCGCCGCTGCAGAAAACGAACCCTGAGTGGCCGCTTGCACGAACGCCAACAGCACTTCTTGCGAAGCCATGAACTATCGCCTTGGTCGATGGTTATTGGTTATGAAGTATCGGTGCGGTGGCCGATCATGGCAACCCTCTTCACTCAAGGAGTCAGGCCATGACTGGCAACAAATCCATCACTGAACGTATCTTCCAGGCCATCGGTTTCGAGTGTCTGGCGATCCTGATCTGTACGCCGTTGCTGGCGTGGATCATGGACAAACCGCTGCTGGACATGGGCGCGGTGACCGTGCTGATTGCCCTGCTGGCGCTGGCGTGGAACGTGCTGTTCAACGGCTTTTTCGACCGCATGCTCAAGCGCCTGCACGTCGCGCACAACGCCTGGACCCGGGTGGTCCATGCGCTGCTGTTTGAGGGCGGATTGATCGTGATGGGCGTGCCGCTGATTGCCTGGTGGCTGTCGGTCAGCTTGTGGCAGGCGTTTTTGCTGGACATCGGCGTGCTGCTGTTCTTCCTGCCGTACACCTATGTGTATCACTGGGGCTATGACGTGGTGCGCGAGCGGTTATTGACGGCCCGTGCTGCTTGAGTCTGGAAGACAAACTGTGGCGAGGGAGCTTGCTCCCGCTCGGCTGCGTAGCAGTCGTAAACCCGATAAACGCGGTCTGTCTGTCAGACCGCATTGGCCGGTTTTGGGGGGCGCTTCGCACCCCAGCGGGAGCAAGCTCCCTCGCCACACTGTTTGGGTTTAGAGGAACATGCCGCCGGATGCTTCAACCCGCTGCCCGTTGATCCACTGCGCCCCCGGCGCCAGCAGCATCGACAGCGCACCCCCAATATCATCCGGCTGCCCGGCGCGACCCAGTGCGGTATTGCTCGCGACCATCGCGTTCAACGCCGCGTTGTCGCGCACCGCACCGCCACCAAAATCAGTCTCGATCGCGCCCGGCGCCAGTATATTCACGCCGATCTGCCGCGCGCCCAGCTCTTTGGCCTGATAGCGGGTCAGCACTTCCATCGCGCCTTTCATCGCCGCGTAGGCGGCATAACCCGGCAGGCTGAAGCGGGTCAGGCCGCTGGAGATGTTGATGATCCGGCCGCCGTCATTGATCAGCGGCAGCAGTTGTTGCGTCAGGAAGAACGGCCCTTTGAGCTGGATATTCATCAGCAGGTCGAACTGTTCCGGGGTGGTCTCGGCGAACGCCGCGTGCACACCGATACCGGCGTTGTTGATCAGGAAGTCGAAGCGCGGACGGTCCAGTTGCTGCAACGCTTGTTCAACTCGTTTGGCGAAATCGGCAAAGGTTTCGCTGCGACCGACGTCCAGTTGCAGCATCACGGCTTTGGCACCGCGTTGTTCCAGTTCAGCCACCAGCGCCTGGGCTTCATCGGCGCGGCTGTTGTAGGTGCCGATGATGTCCACGCCTTCGGCGGCGAGGTGCAGGGCGGCGTTCTTGCCCAGGCCACGGCTGGCACCGGTGATCAATGCGATTTTGCGGCTCATGTGAAATCCTCGATTGCGGTGAGTGGTGATGAGCAAAGTTTATTTATCCGCCATGGGGTGATAAACAGACTGAAACCGGAATCACTGATCGACTCAGCCGAACAATCAACGGGTGTCCTCATGAACAAACTGGAACTGCTGCGCACCTTCGTCCGGGTCAGCGAACTGTCGAGTTTCACCCTTGCTGGCGAGAGTCTCGGGTTGCCGCGCTCGACGGTTTCCGAACATGTCCAGGCCCTGGAAACCCTGCTCGGCACCCGCCTGCTGCAACGCACCACGCGCAAGGTACAGGCGACTCAGGACGGTCTGGTGTTGTACGAACGCAGCAAGGATCTGCTGTCACACATGGACGAGATCGAGGGGCTGTTTCGGCAGGATCCGGCCTCGCTGAGCGGGCGGATTCGTGTCGACATGCCGAACATCCTCGCGCGGCGCCTGATCATGCCGCTGCTGCCGGAGTTCATGGCGCGCCACCCGAATCTGGAACTGGAAATCAGCAGCACCGATCGCCGCGTCGATCTGCTCAGCGAGGGTTTTGATTGCGTGGTGCGCATTGGCGCGCAGCCGGATCAATCGGTGGTGGCGCGGCACTTGGGCGACTTCCCGATGATCAACTGCGCCAGCCCCGCGTACCTTGAGAGCTACGGCGTGCCGCAGACGCTGGAGGACCTGGCGCAGCATCGGCTGGTGCACTACGTCGGCGTGCTCGGTTCGCGCTCGGAAGGGTTTGTGTATGAACAGGACGGACAGGTGCGGCGATTGCCGATGGCTGGCAGCGTCACGGTCAACAGCACCGATGCTTACGAGTCGGCGTGCCTGGGCGGCTTCGGCCTGATCCAGGTGCCGCGCACCGGCATGCAGCCCCATCTGGACACCGGTGAGCTGCTGACTGTGCTGCCGCAGTTCACCGCGCCGGCGATGGCGATTTCAATCCTGTATGCACGGCAACGGCATTTGCCGCTGCGGGTGCGGGTGTTCATGGAGTGGTTGGGGGAGGTGATTCGTTCGACGCTCTGACCGATACCGCAGATCAACTGTAGGAGTGAGCCTGCTCGCGATGGCGTGCTGTCAGTCGATGCAAATGTGACTGAAGCACCGCTATCGCGAGCAGGCTCACTCCTACAGGGGGGCAGGTTGTTCAGAAGATCTGGGTGAACAGCCAGTACAGGCTGCCCGACAGCAGAATTGCCGCCGGCAAGGTCAGCACCCACGCCATCAGCAGATTGCGGATGGTCTTCATCTGCAAACCACCGCCATTGGCGACCATGGTCCCGGCCACACCCGATGACAGCACGTGGGTGGTCGACACCGGCAAACCGAACATGTCCGCCGCGCCGATGGTCAGCATCGCCACGGTTTCCGCTGAGGCGCCCTGGGCATAGGTCAGGTGGGTCTTGCCGATTTTTTCACCGACCGTCACCACAATCCGTTTCCAGCCAACCATGGTGCCGAGGCCCAGGGCGATGGCCACGGCGATCTTCACCCACAGCGGGATAAAGCGTGTGGCGTTGTCGATCTGCTGTTTGAACAGTTGCAGTTTGTCAGTGGTGTCGGCGTCGAAATTGCCGACCTTGTTCTTGTCCATCAGGCGAATGCTTTCGCTGGCCAGGTACATGTCGTTACGTACGTTGCCCATGGCCTCGGCCGGGACTTTCGACAGCGAGCCATAGCCTTTGACCTCTTCGCCAATGTGCCCGGTGAGAGCGGCGAGGGCGGGGATCAGTTGCGGCGTTGCTTGCTTGCTGCGCACGTAATCGGACAGTACCGGACGCGGATCCACCGGGGCTGGCAGCGGGGTGTTTTTCACCAGCGCTTGCTGGGTGACTTCGGCGACAGCAGCGAACTGCAGCGCCTGATCGGCGGGCATGGTGCGGTTCAACGCGTAAGCCATCGGCAAGGTGCCAACCAGAATCAGCATGATCAGGCCCATACCTTTCTGCCCGTCGTTGGAGCCGTGGGCGAAAGACACACCGGTGCAGGTGGCGATCAGCAAACCGCGAATCCACCACGGTGGCGGGTTGTTGCCTTCCGGCGCCTTGTACAGCGCGCGATTCTTGATGAAGGCGCGCATGGCCAGCAGCAACAGCGCCGCGCAGCCGAAGCCCACCAGCGGCGACAGCAGCAGGGCGTAACCGATCTTGGTCGCCTGTGCCCAGTCCACGCCGCTGGTACCGTCGCGCCCGTGCATCAAGGCATTGGCCACGCCGACGCCGATGATCGAGCCGATCAGTGTGTGGGAAGAGGAGGCCGGCAGGCCCAGCCACCAGGTGCCGAGGTTCCACAGGATCGCCGCGATCAGCAGGGCGAAGATCATCGCGAAACCGGCGGACGAACCGACCTGCAGAATCAGCTCCACCGGCAGCAGGGCGATGATGCCGAACGCCACGGCGCCGCTGGACAGCAGCACCCCGAGGAAATTGAAGAACCCCGACCAGACCACCGCCACGTTCGGCGGCAGCGAGTGGGTGTAGATCACCGTCGCGACCGCGTTGGCGGTGTCGTGGAAACCGTTGACGAACTCGAAACCCAGCGCAATCAGCAGCGCTACGCCGAGCAGCAAAAACGGGGTCCAGGTGGTGACGGTGGTGCCCAGTTCATGCATGTCGTGCATCAGGCTGTAAGCGGTGAACAGCATCCCCATGGCGAGCACCGCGAAGAACACCACGTAAGTGAACGGCCCGGGTTTTTTATCAAGTGCCGGCCGGCCGCTGGGGGCAGAGGCCTGGCGGGCGGTCAGGGAGGGAGTAGCCATGAGCGGACAATCCTGAGCGAGGGAAGGAGTGTCGGTCATGATCGTTGCTAAATATTACAGAGAGACTGCGGCAGGTCAGTGTTTGGCGGATTAGCTCACCGCTGATCTGAAGGCTGATGAAGATCTTAATGTGGGAGCGGGCTTGCTCGCGAATGCGGTCTGTCATTCAGCGAAGATGTTGGCTGACCTGACGCCTTCGGGAGCAAGCCCCCTCCCACAGGAGATGGGCCGTGAATGAAGTATTTTGGCTGGTCGCGATCCGGGGTGGGAGCGGGCTTGCTCGCGAATGCGGTCTGTCATTCAGCGATGATGTTGGCTGACCTGACGCCTTCGGGAGCAAGCCCCCTCCCACAGAGATCTGTGGTGAACACATAAATCAGGGGTCAATAATCCCTACGCTTGCGAAACGCCCAGCGCCCGGCAATCACGGTAAACGTCGCGACCAGCGCCACCAGAATCCAGAACCCCTCGGGATCCGTCGCCAGTGGCACTCCCCCCACGTTCATGCCGAAAAAACCGGCAATGATGTTGATCGGCAGCGCCAGCACCGTGACCACGGTCAGGGTGAACAGTGTGCGGTTGCTCTGTTCGTTGAGGTTGGCGGCGATTTCTTCCTGGAGCAGTTTGATCCGCTCGCCGAGGGCGGTGAGGTCGTTGATGATCAGCGCGAACTCCTCGGTGGATTTGCGCAGCTCCTTGACGTCCTCCTTCTGCAGCCACGGCGGCGGACGATTGAGCAGGCGCAGCAAGGATCCCGGCTCCAGCGCCAACAGCCGTTGCAGGCGTACCAGCACCCGGCGATTGGCGCCGAGTTCGGCGCGGTTGGTCGACAGCCGTGAGGAGAGCAATTCGTCCTCGACCAGATCGACGCTCATGCTGGTCTTGCGCACGATCTGCGTCAGCACTTCACCCTGATCACGCAGCAAGTGCACCAGCAGTTCCGACGGCGAGCGAAAGCATTCGCCGGCCTTCACCGACGAACGCAATTTGTCCACCGAGTGCAGCGGTTGCAGGCGTGCGCTGACGATCAGTTTGCTGCGCACGCAGACCCACAGCGTCGACACGTCTGAGGAAACCATGCTGCTGAGGTTGAACACCACGTCGTTGACCACTGCCAGCAACGCCGAGTCAACGTGTTCGATGCGCGTCGAGCGCGAACCTTCGTGCAGCGCCTCGAAAAACTCTTCGGGCAATTGCAGATGACTTTTCATCCAGCGCTCGCACGCGGCGTGCGCCAGGTTCAGGTGCAGCCAGAGGAATTCATCACTGTCGCTGTCGTCTTGCAGACAACGCAGGGCGGTCGCCGAATCGACTTCGCGGCCACGTTCACCGGGACGAAAACGGAAGCCGTAAAGCAGACCGAACAAA
The DNA here is from genome assembly GCF_023063025.1 of Pseudomonas sp. YL2. Lineage (NCBI taxonomy): Bacteria > Pseudomonadati > Pseudomonadota > Gammaproteobacteria > Pseudomonadales > Pseudomonadaceae > Pseudomonas > Pseudomonas sp. YL2. The sequence goes on from NZ_JAJSLU010000001.1 coordinate 6,678, forward strand.
TCAGGATCGCGATGACTGAGATCAAGGCTGTGGTTCATGGAGGCTCGCTGCGAGGAGGGCGCGTCGGTCGCGGAATAGCAGGTTCACTGAGCCGCATCATCGCAACCGCAGATGACACTTGTGTGACGACAAAGTGACGCCAGATCAATGTCTTACCGGCGGTCGGATTTTCTTCAAGAAGCGCTCTGGTACGCCGATCACGCTTGGGTTACGTTGCGCGCGCTTGGCCATGAGCCAAGGCTCGCCGACACGGATGTCCGGCAAAATTCCACGCCTTACCGGGCGTGCCTCATCCCTGTCCTGAGTATCTCGCGATGCTGCAAAAATCCTTGAGAGCACAAATTCTCGCCCTGCTGGGCGGCAGCCTGCTGGCGATGCTGTTGATCGCACTGGCCTGCTTTCATTTCCTGTCCAACGGCGTGCAGAACTACAGCCAGTTGATCGCCGGCCCGTTGCACACCTCGCAACTGATCGACGAGGCCAACCTGCAATTCAAAGTGCAGGTGCAGGAGTGGAAAAACGTCTTGCTGCGCGGCAAGCAACCGGCGGACCTGGCCAAGTACTGGAGCCAGTTCGAAGATCGTCAGCGCGATGTGCAGAACATTCTCGGTGAACTGGCCGGGCAGAAAGGTCTTGAGCCGGCGCTGAAATCCCGCATCGAACGCTTGCGTGATGAGCACCGCCAACTCGGCAGCGCTTACCAGAAGGGCCGCGATGCCTATGTCGCTGCGGGTGCCGATCCAACGGCTGGCGACAGCGCCGTCAAAGGTGTGGACCGTGCCACCAGCGATCAGATGAGCGAACTGGTCGCCGAGCTGCGCAAGCAGGGCACCGAACAGTCGGCGCAAATCAGCGCCAGTGCTGACAGCACCGTGCTGCTGGGGATTCTGGTGATGCTCGGCTCGGGTCTGCTGATCGGTTTGCTGAGCCTGTGGCTGGTCAACCGCAACCTGATCGAGCCGATCCGCAAGCTGATCGACTACGTCACCCAGTTGAGCCGTGGGCGCCTCGCCGAGCGCGTTGCCAACGACCGTCAGGACGAGTTGGGCAACCTCGCCGCCGCGGCCAATACCCTGCGCGATTTCCTCGCCGAAACCTTTACCCACCTGCAACGCAGTGCCAGTGATCTGGACAGCGCCAGCGGCGAACTGAATGCGATCGCCACGACCATGGCCGGCGGCACCAACGAGCAGTTCAACCGCACCGATCAGGTGGCCACGGCGATGAACGAAATGTCTGCCACTGCCCAGGAAGTCGCCCGTCACGCGGCGGATGCGGCGCGCGCTGCCGACGATGCCGACCAGTCTGCCCAGCAGGGTGAAAAGGTCATGCAAGGCACCATCCACACCATCACTCAGATGCGTGGCGAAATCGCCAACACCGCGGAAGTGATTCGTCGTCTGGAAAGCGACAGCGGCCGCATCGGCAAAGTGCTGGAAGTGATTCGCGGCATCGCCGAACAGACCAACCTGCTGGCGCTCAACGCGGCGATTGAAGCGGCGCGGGCCGGTGAAGCCGGACGCGGCTTTGCGGTGGTCGCCGACGAGGTGCGCAATCTGGCGCAGCGTACGGCCGAGTCGATCATCGAGATCAATCAGATCATTCAGAACGTGCAGACCGGTGCCGTGGACGCTGCGCAAGCGATCGAAAGCGGTCAGGCGCGCAGTGACGAAAGTGTCGAGCAAGTGACCCAGGCCGGTGCGATGCTGGAGCGCATCACCCACGCAGTGGAAGCGATCCGCGACATGAACCGCCAGATCGCTACCGCCGCCGAAGAGCAGACCTCGGTGGCCGAAGACATCTCGCGCAACCTGACAGAGATCACCTCGATCGCCAGTACCAACCTCAACAGCGTGCAGCGCACTGAAAGCGCCAGCCAGAACCTGCACGGCCTGTCCGGGCAACTCAACGAAGTCACTGCACGCCTGAGCGCCTGAGGTCAGCTGACGTGTACCGGTTCGGTTACCGAGTCGGTACACAGTCGATCTCAAATCCGTGCGAGTGCCGCCGATGGCCGGTTATCTAAAACCGGCATTGGAGCCCTCCCATGGTCAGCATCACCTCCGTTTCGATCAATCAGACCGTCAGCACCGCCACCAGCAAGACCAGGATCAGCGACGCGAGTGACGACACCTCGACCCCTGCAACCAGCAGCGCGGGCGTCAGCGCCGACACCAGCAAAGTGGCGGCTGGCGGGGGCGCGGCTCCGGCAGGCGACAGCAGTTCCGACAGCAGCGGTGAGTCGGATTCGGTGAAAGAATTGCGCAAGCAGATCGCCGAGCTGCAAAAGCAATTGCAGGAACAGCAGCAGGCGCTGCAAGCGGCTCAGGCCAAGCAGGAAGACGCTGATGCCAAGGCTGCCGACGTGGCGTCCGCCGAGTCGCAAATCTCCAGCACCTCGGCTTCGTTGCAGACGGCCACGGCGGCGTTGTTGCAGGCGTTGCAGGATTCCGGATCGAGCAGCTCGGGCTCGCTGGTCAGCACTTCGGCTTAAGCATCACGCGATTCCCCTGTAGGAGTGAGCCTGCTCGCGATAGCGGTATATCTGCCTTATTCATGGTGACTGACACACCGCTATCGCGAGCAGGCTCACTCCTACAGAGAACTGCGGTGTGTTTCAGAGGGTTGGCAGGCTGAAGGTGAACAGCGTGCCGCTCTGTGCGGTGGACGCCACATGCAAATGCCCGCCATGGGACTGGGCGATCTGGCTGGCGATGTACAGCCCCAGACCGAGCCCGGCCTGGGGCGCGCTGCCGGTCGGGCGCGAGTATGGCTGGAACAGATGCGGCAAAACCGCCTCGGGAATATGCCCCTGATTCTTCACCGCCAGCATCAACGCACCGTGCTCGACCTGGGCGATGACTTCGATATCCCCTTCCGGGTCGCCATGGGTCACGGCATTGGCCAGCAGGTTCGACAGCAGTTGAGCGATCCGCGCCCGGTCACAGGGCACGCCCCGCAAATCGCCGATGGACGCCTGAATCGCGCGCTGCGGATGCACGTTGCGAATCTCCGTCACCACTTGCTGCACGGCTTCGGTCAAATCCGCGCAGGGCTGGATATCCACTGGAATGCCCTTGCCCAAGCGTCCGCGAGCGAAGTCGAGCACATCATCCACCAACCGCGTCGCCCTTTGCGCACTGCCAAGGATATTGCGTACCCGCACCTCGATGGCAGGATCCGGATGCTTGCGCAGAAGCATTTCGGCGCCGGCGCTGATGGCGAACAACGGGTTGCGCAAGTCGTGGCCGAGCACGGCGATGAACTGTTCGCGCAACTCGGCGGTTTCGCGTTCCTGCAACAACGCGGTTTCGGTGCGCTGCGCGTTTTCCTCGGCTTCGATCTGCAGCGCGAGCATCCGCGCGAACGACTCCATGGTGCTCTGGATGCTGCTGGACTTGAGCTCTGCCGGGTTCGGATCGAGCGCGCAGATCGTGCCGAAAAACCGTCCGTCAGTGCGGAACACCGGCACCGAGATATAGCTCTCGAACTTGTACAGGCGGGGGGTGTGATGATCGCGGTAGAGCGGGTCTTCGCTGGCCTTGTCGATCACCACCGAGGTGTGCGCAGCACGGATTTCGTGGCACAGCGTGGTGACCACATCCAGCTCGCCACCAACCTGCAGGCCGAAATCCAGCTGATCGAGGACCGCGCAGGCTGTCCACGAATCCTCGGTAACCCGCGCTACGGCGGCAAAGCGCAGGCCGGTCAGTTCGCGGATCACTTGAAGGATCGCCGGAACCGCGCTGATCCGTCCGATTGTCGCGATGTCTGCTGCCGCTGTCTGCCTCATGCCCATCGTTCTCGGCTGCAATCGTTATCTGATGGTCGCCATACTAGCGGTCTGATGGCGGTTTTGGCATCCCTTCAGGCGGCATCCGCGTGATTCGCCGGGCAACGGACGCAAAAAAGCCGCACGATCGCTGATCGTGCGGCTTTGCTTTGGCGGTGTATCAGGTGTCTTGCTTGTTGCTCAGCACTTTGCCGGTGGTGGCATCGAAGTCGACGTCGAACTCTTTGCCGTCGGCGGTTTTCAGCTCGACTTCGTACTCGTAACCGTTGAAGTGGTTATCCAGATCGGTGTCGGTGATGGTCGCACCCGGGTGCAGTTTCAGTGCCTCGGCGTTCATCGACTCCAGCGACTTGATCTTGCCGGATTTGACCAACTCAGGGATCTGGTCGACGCGCACATCGGCCTGGGCGAGGCCAGCAGTCAGGGTCAGGGCAGCGGCGGTAAACAGGGCAGTCAAAGTTTTCATCGGGTCATTCCTTGGGTTGTTCGTTGAAGTGGGCTCAGGTTAACCACCGCAACTTAATTCACCCTTAAAACCCCACATCGCGTGCAGCGCTCTTGTAGGAGTGAGCCTGCTCGCGATGCGGACAACCCGGTCTGCCGATCAGAACCCGTTGTTCTTCAACACCTGATCCACACTGGCCGTCGCCGGACGCTTGTAGAACTTCAACAGTTCGCTGGCACGGTTGGTGAAGATGCCATCAACCCCGGCCGCCATGACTTTCTCGAAGTCCACCGGCTCATCGACGGTGTACACGTGCACCAGCATGCCCTGATCGTGGGTGTACTGGTTCATCCACGGTTGCACCAGATCCGAATAGCTCTGGTCGCCACTCTTGGTCAGCTTCGCCGAAGGGCCGGTGCCGATGGCGCCGTGAACCTTGGCGAAATCAACCCACTGTTTGAACTCGGCGTCGGACTTCGGCTCCTGCTTGCCGTAGAACACGTTTTTGTCCTTCTCGCCGGACTCGGCAAAGGTCACCTTCGATTTCGGCTCGATGCTGCCTTCGCCGACCCACAGCAGCAGGATTTTTGGCACTTGCGGCATTTCCTTTTGCAGCAGTTCGAGGCTGTTCTTCTCGAAAGTCTGCAGGATCACCTTGCCTTTGCCCTGGCCGACGGCCAACTCGCTTTTCGCCAGTTTCGAACCGGCCGGGCTCAGCCAGCCGCGATCCTGCAGCTTCTCTTTCAGGTCATGCTCGATGCCCGGAAACAGCTGCGGCTCCTTGGTTTCGATGTACAGGCCCGGTTTGTGTTTCGGGTTGGCCTGGGCGATGTCGATGATTTCATCGAGGGTGAGGATTTTCAGCCCGGCGTAGGATGGACGCGCGCGATCCGGGTAAGCCTTGTTGTACCAGCTGCCGGCGTCGAGGGTTTTCAATTCGGCCATGGTGAAGGCGGTGGCCGGGCTGTCCTTGCGCTCCGGGAACTTGGTCGCGACGTCTGTGGTGCGCTGCAGGTTGTTATCGTGCAGGGCGAACAGCACGCCGTCCTTGCTGCGCTGCAAATCCATTTCCAGGTAGTCGGCGCCGAGGTCGCGGGCCAGTTTGTAGGAGGCGGCGGTGGACTCCGGTGCATCAAAGGACGCGCCACGGTGAGCGATCACGGCTGGATGCGGGATGCCATGGGCGGCGGCAAGCGCGTTGACGTCAGTCTGGGCGGCGTGGGCCTGGCCGAGACCGAGCAGCAGGCTCAGCATGAGGGCGCTTTGGGTGAAAGTGGCGGGCATGTTCGAGTTCCTTTCGCAGGGCATTTTCAAAGACGTACCTTTTAACAACTGAATCGATTGGGTGCTATCGCCAGACCGACATAAACGTATTAAAAGCGATTTTTCCTGCACTTTTGTGGCGCGGTTTGCAGTACGCTTGCCCTCGGCAGACGCTCCGGCAGAGGGCGCGCCGATTCTGTTGCCCTGCGTGTAAACCATCGATGATTTTTCGTGAGGTTTACCATGCGCATCACTTCCCAACTCATCTGTCAGGCCGCCGATGACCTCAAGGGTTTTGTCGGCCTCAACCGCAAGACCGGCCAGTACATCGTGCGATTCAGCGAAGATTCGTTCGGCATGGACGTGGCCGATGACGGCATTATTCCTGTGAATGAATTCGTCTGGGCGCCGGCCTCTGAGACGACCATGACCTTGAAGCGCGAGCTGATTCAGTTGTTGCTGGATCAGAACATCGATGAGCGGATCAACATCAGCGAGCCGTTGCGGGTGTACATGAGCAAGGTTGAGGTGCCGGAGATTGTGGCGGTGCGCAGTCTGGTGAAGGGCTGAAGTTTTGTAGTGGCTGTTCCGGCCTCTTCGCGAGCAAGCCCGCTCCCACATTGGATCTGTGGCGTTCACAAATCCCTGTGGGAGTCAGCCTGCTGGCGATGAGGCCAGTGAGCACACAACCAAATTCAAAACCCAAACGCGGTACCTGTGGGAGCGGGCTTGCTCGCGAAGGGGCCAGTCAGCGCGCCGCCAAAGTCACTGCCCAAACCGATACTCCCGCTCCACCCGACACACCCGGGTCTGAAACTTCGAATACCACTGCGCCCGCCCGCGCGCCTGAATCACCCGGTGCTCCGGATGCTCGCGCCAGGCCAGAATCGCCGCCTCGCTCTGCCAGTACGAAATGGTGATCCCGACCCCGTCTTCCCCACGAATCGAATCAATGCCGAGAAATCCCGGTTGCTGGCTGACCAGCTCCATCATCCGTTCCGACGCCGCCGCATAACCGTTGTCACCCTCGGTGCGGGTCGAGGTGAAAATCACCGCGAAGCAAGGCTCGTTCGGCTTCATGGACGTTGCTCCGCACACGCTTCGACGAACGCCCGCACCAGTGGCGGGATGTTGCCCTTGAGCGCTGCGCGTTCCGGTTGAAACAGCGTGGCGACAAAAAACACATGGTCAGTCAATTCGATCGCGCGCAAGTCGCCAGCCGAATCATGCCCCACGGCGCGTAGCTGATGGCTCAGCAATTCTTGTTCGAACTGCGGATTCACTCCGAATCGGCAGCGATAGCCTTCGTGAATCTGCGACGTTTCGTACGCCTTGGCGATCAACGAGCCGGCGACCAGGTGAATGCTGTCCACCGCCTCCACCAACGAACAGGTCAGCGGTGTGAGCACGGCTCGCGGTGAATCCGGCGATGTTTCGCCATGCTCGGCATCGGCCCAGCCCAGCACATTGCGGGAAAATTCCAGCAGCGCATGCTGAAAACCACCGCAGGTGCCGAGGAAAGGGCGCTGTTGTTCGCGGGCAAAACGGATGGCCCTGAGTGCACCGGCCTCACTTTTGTAGGGGCTGGCCGGGACGCACCAGAAGCCGTCAAAGTGATCCAGCGCAGTGTCGGCGTGTATCTGCTCGGTGGGCAGCCATTCGAATTGCACATCGCGGCCGCTCTGCTCGGCGATCAGGCCAAGGGCAACGGGGATCGCCTGGTGGGCGGTGACTTGCGGATCGTGATCGCCGATCAGGGCGATGGAAATGGCGTCCATGGGATTTCCTTGATTTGAGTGAGTGATGAACCTCTGGGGGAGGGTGTGCAGTTGTCGATCACCGGGGCTCACTATAGATTGGCGTTCACGCACTCAATATTGGCGTTTCCCCAAGTGATCAATGCAGCGACGCACTATCGACTCGATTACCCGGATCTGGCGCTGATCCTTGCGTTGGTGCGCGGCGGCTCTCTGGCCCGGGCGTCGCAGCTGCTCAGGGTAGACGTGTCGACGGTGTTTCGCGCCGTACGTCGTCTGGAGTCAGCGCTGGGTCAGCAATTGTTCGAAAAGAGCCGCGCCGGTTACCTGCCAACCACCCTCGCGCAGACTCTGGCCGAGCAAGCCGAACGCGCCGAGCAGGCACTGGAAGCGGCGCGGATCGGTGTCGAGCAGGGCGGCGAAGTGGTCAGCGGCACGGTGCGCCTGACCTGCACCGACTCGGTGCTGCAAGGCCTGCTGTTGCCGGCGCTGGCGCAGTTCATGCCGAACTATCCGGCGTTGACTCTCGAGCTGAGCACCTCCAACGATTTCGCCAACCTCAACCGCCGCGATGCCGACATCGCCCTGCGCCTGACGCGTACACCGCCGGAGCATCTGGTCGGACGGCAACTGGCGAAGATTTCCTACCGGGTCTGCGCCAGTGCGCGTTATCTGCAAAACGTCGCTGCGACGGATCTGGCGGCGCTGACCTGGATCGCCCCGGACGAGTTTCTGCCGGATCACCCGACCGTTGCCTGGCGTCGCCAGCAGTTGCCCGGTGTGACCCCGGCTTATCGCTGCAACAGCATGCTGTCGGTGACGGAACTGGTGCGCGGCGGACTCGGGGTGGCGGCGTTGCCGGACTTTCTGATCACTGAAGGTTTGCAGGCCCTCAGCGAACCGTTGCACGGCTACGACACCGCGCTGTGGTTGCTGACCCGCCCGGATTGCCGCGCGTTGCGCTCGGTGGTCACGCTGTTCGATGAACTGGGGCGGGCACTGCGGTTGCCGTGATCAGCGTTGCGGGTTCTGGCAGATGTGCGCATGCAGTTCGCGGGTCAGGCCTTCGATGCGCTCGGTCAGGCTCTTGGTCATTTCGGTGAGGCGGGTGTTCTGCTCCAGCAGTTCGAGCAGTTGCGCGGTGGTCTGCGCGGCCTGAGCCTGGCGCTCACTGTTGGCCACGGCCAGCGCTTCACGGTGTTGCGCGTCGGCGTCCGATTGCGCCTTGTCCCGCGCGGCTTGCCGGGTTTGTGCCAGCAGGATCAGTGGCGCGGCATAAGCCGATTGCAGGCTGAACGCGAGGTTGAGCAGGATGAACGGATACACGTCGAAAGTGGTGATACCCGTCGCATTGAGGCACACCCACAACAGCACGATCAGGGTTTGTGCGCCAAGAAAGGTCGGCGTGCCGAAGAACCGCGCGAAGGCCTCAGCGCGCAAGGCGAACGTGTCGTTGCCGAAGGTGGTGTTGAGGTGGGCGTGGGGGCGGTGGAAGCGCAGGTGGTCGACGGGGGCAGTGGCGGGGACGTCGGGTTTTTCTATGGTCATGATGGGCTCGGCAGGACTTGGGACTGAGGGTCACTATAGTCCTGCATCGAGGCTTATGGCCCTTTCGCGAGCAGGCTCGCTCCTACAGGGGAACGCATTCCAATGTGGGAGCGAGCCTGCTCGCGAAGGCCGCGACGCGGTCTCTCAGCCCGGCGCGCGCTCATTGGCAAACATGCTCACCGCCTGCACCGCTTCACTGGCGCCATCGCGGATCTGCAGAATCACGCTGCCAGCCTGATCCGCCAGTTCAACGCCTTGCGCCGCCCGCCCGCGAGTCCCTTCCATGCTCTTGATCGCCTGACGGGTTTCGCTCTGGATCAGGCCGATCATGTTGGAAATCTCCGCCGTCGAGCCGCTGGTACGCGCCGCCAGTTGCCGCACTTCGTCCGCCACCACCGCGAACCCGCGCCCCTGGTCCCCGGCGCGCGCCGCTTCAATCGCCGCGTTGAGCGCCAGCAGATTGGTCTGGTCGGCAATCGCACGGATGGTGTTGACGATCGCCGTGATCTGCTCCGAGCGTTCGCCAAGTTGCGCGATCAGCGTTGATGACTGCGCGATATCGTCAGCGATTTCGCGCATCTCACTGGCCGCCTGCTGGATCACCTGAGTGCCTTGCTCGGCGACTTTCCGGGTTTCCACCGAGATGTGATAAGCAGCGCTGGCGCTGCGCGCATCGTGCTCGTGCTGCTCGACGCGGGCGGTGACGTCCGTGGCGAATTTCACCACTTTGCACAACCGCCCGGCAGCGTCGTATACCGGGTTGTAGTTGGCCTCCAGCCACACACTCTGGCCGCGCTTGTCGACGCGTTCGAACTGGCCTTGGAACAACTCACCCTGATTCAACCGTCGCCAGAAATCCTCGTAGGCGCTGCTGTTGACCAGCTCCGCGCGGCAGAACAAGCGGTGATGTTTACCCTTCAGTTCAGCGAGCGTGTACCCCATGCGCGTCAGAAAATTCTGGTTTGCGGTGAGAATGCCGCCGTTGAGGTCGAATTCGATCACCGCCATCGCCCGGTCGATCGCCTGCAGCTTGGCATCGGCCTCGCTTTCCTGCTGGACTTTGTTCGTCACGTCCATGGCGAACTTGACCACTTTGACCACGCGTCCCGACGCATCCTTGATCGGGTTGTAGTTGGCTTCCAGCCAGACCGGCTGGCCCTGGCTGTTGATCCGCTCGAAGGTACCGGACTGGAACTGGCCGTTTTTCAGGCGCGACCACAGTTCAGTGTATTGCGCGCTGCGACCAAACTCCGGAGTGCAGAACAAGCGATGAGGCTGGCCGATCACCTGTTCGGCGCGGTAGCCCATGGTTTTGAGGAAGTTGTCATTGGCCTTTAACACTACGCCTTCAAGGTCGAACTCGATCACCGCCATGGAGCGATTGATCGCTTCAAGCAGGCCGTTCTGTTCGGTGATGGTGTGTTGAAGGTCGTTGAGTTCGGACTGGTGGCGTTTGAAAAACATAGGGGCAGTACCTGGAAGTAGGGAAAGACGAGGTTTGTGTCCCTGTTTCCGCGCTGGCAGAGCAAATGCTGGATGAGCATTTGTCATTGACTGCAAAGTGCCAGCATCCAGGCTGACGAGCTGATCTTATACAAACTGCATTGAGTTGTACAAGAAATTGCGAATCAACCTGTTTGCAGCCTTTTCAAGGCTGAGAGAGGGGGGGGGGCGTCTTCTTAGCCCGGACTGCTCAGCGCCACGCTGATGGTGTTGCGCCCCGTGTGTTTGGCGGTGTACAGCGCTTTGTCGGCGTCATCCAGCCAGGCAACCGCGTCGCTGTACGACGGCTGAAACCGGGCCAGACCGATACTCAGGCTGACGCGCAGCTCTGGCACATCCGGGTGCCGATATTGATCCATCGCCTGACGCAATCGTTCCATTTGCGCCTCGGCTTTATTGAGTGGCTGGTCGGGCAGGATCAGGCAAAACTCGTCGCCGCCATAACGGCCGGCCCGTTCACCTTCGGCCAGCAGCCCTTTGAGTGCCTGGCTCAACTCGCGCAGCACGGCGTCGCCAACGATGTGCCCATAGTTGTCGTTGATGGTCTTGAAATGATCGATGTCGATCAGCGCCAGAATGTCCTGGGTGTTGTTATCTCGGCAGCGGGTGAAACGCGTATGGAGCAGATCCTTCCAGGCGCCGTGATTGAGCAGCCCAGTGAGGCTGTCGGTGCGGCTCAGGTCTCTGAGTGCACGTTTGTGTTGTGCAAGTTTGATCGCCAGTTGGTAACTGACCATGCCCAAGGCCAAGGGGTACAAGGTCAGCATCGGCAGGCAGGCCCAAACCTCGATTTGCGTCATCGTCAGGCTGAACTTGAAGCCGAACAGTAAACAGCCCAGCAGCACGCCGGCGATTTGGGCGAGAGCGCCCAGCAGGAACAGACGTCGTCCACCAGCGGCGACATTGTTCATGGTCATCATCGACAGGATGGTCACGGTGGTCAGCGGATTGAACTGAAAGCACGCGGTCCAGAACCCCCCGCACAACGAGTCGTACAACAGGTTGCGGCGTTCGGCATGGTAGGGGAAGGTCGAGCGGGTCGAAATCTGGTAGGCCAGATGCGGCCAGATAAAACCGTTGAACACCAGCAGCGCCCAGAGCCAGTTCGGCATGTGCAACGGATACAGCGCGGCCGCGACGCTGAAAAAGCCGACACCCAGACCGATGATCCTGGGCAGATAAATGCGTCTGGCGAATGACAAGCCTTTGCCGCGTTGATTTTCCATGATGTCCTGCGCCAGATTCATCCTGAAATACTTTGAAGTGTTTTTTCAGGTTGACCGTTCGTCGGTCAATTGTCGGACATTGTCATTTATTCCAACGGGAATAATCAGTGTCCTTCCGAGCCATTTAATCGTGGCGGGGCGCAGGAGAGGACCGGTTTAGAGCTGGTATCTGGCCAGAAACATCTCCATGGCCGACTCGGCCACGGCTTTTTGCGTGTCTGCATCCAGCGGCGGCAGGCCCATGGAAATCTGCGGCCAGAAACCGAACGACTTCAACAGCCCTTGCACCTGCTGCGCGGCGAATTCTGCGTTCACGGTTTTCAGCTGACCATCCGCCAGCGCAGCGCGAATCCACACCGTCAGGCCTTCCTCGCGCTCGCCCATGCGCGCCACCATGTCCTGCGCGCGCTCCGGGGAATGGATGGTGGCGGCAATCGCCACCCGTGCCAGTCCGAGAAAGTTGTCATCGGCCATCATCTGCAGTTTTGCCAGCAACATGGGCAGCAGTTGCTCGCGCAGCGGCTGATCCGCGCGATAGGTCACGGCTTGCTCGTCGGTAATCCGTGCCCAGAGTTGGTTGAGAATTTCGGCGAACAGCTCTTCCTTGCTGGGAAAGTGGTTGTACACCGTGCGCTTCGACACCCCGGCGGTGGCCGCGATCTTGTCCATGCTGGTGACCTCGAACCCGTTGGCACGGAATTCGGCAATTGCCGCCTGGATGATGGCTTCGCGTTTGCGGTCGGTAAGGCGCTGTGGAGCTGTCATAAGTACGCTTCGGCAGAGAAGGGGTGGAATTACACTTGGCAGTTTACTTGTCATCACGTTTCATGCAACCTAGAAACTACACCGCCCAGTGTAATGTTGCGTTAATCCGCGCAACCTAAAAACAGACAGTTCGGCTGATGCGTGCGTGCCTTGGCCATTTATCGTCCCACCGTGAAAAACCGTGAATTGCGCGGTTTTTCTGGAGTCTCTCAGTCATGGCCAATCCAGATTTTTCTGCGGATCAAACTTCCACGCCTGAAGCCTCTCGCCAGGATCAAGGGCTGTTCCGTAACCATGCGCCGGTGCAGCGCGAAGGTGGGCGCAAGATGCTGCGGATCATGTGGAACATGATCTTCAACAAGCCGCGCAATACCCGACCGGCCGCCGCGATCCCGGTGCAACCGCTGACCCGTGAAGACCTGCTGGCAGCACCGAATCACAGCGTTTACCGCCTCGGCCACTCGACCCTGCTGCTGAAAATGCGCGACAAATTCTGGATCACTGACCCGGTCTTCGCCGAGCGTGCGTCGCCCGTGCAATGGGCCGGCCCGAAACGTTTTCACCAGCCGCCGATCAGCATCGACCAGTTGCCACCGATCGAAGCGGTGATCCTGTCGCACAACCATTACGACCACCTCGATTACCAGGCGGTACTGCAACTGGCGGCCAAAACCAACTATTTCCTGACCCCGCTGGGCGTCGGCGACACCCTGATCAAATGGGGCATCGACGCCAGTAAAGTTCGCCAGTACGACTGGTGGCAGGGCACCGAAATCGCCGGCATCCGCTTCGTTGCCACTCCCTCGCAGCACTTCTCCGGCCGCAGCCTGTTCGACAGCAACAGCACCCTGTGGGCCTCGTGGGTGATGATCGACGGCGACACGCGGATCTTCTTCAGCGGCGACAGCGGCTACTTCGACGGCTTCAAACGCATCGGCGAACAATACGGCCCGTTCGACCTGACCCTGATGGAAACCGGCGCCTACAACGTCGAATGGCCACACGTGCACATGCAACCCGAAGAAACCCTGCAAGCGCACCTCGACCTCAAGGGCCGCTGGCTGTTTCCGATCCACAACGGCACCTTCGACCTGGCAATGCACGCCTGGCATGAGCCGTTTGACCGGATTCTGGCGCTGGCCTGGGAGCGTAGTGTTTCGATTACCACGCCGCGAATGGGCGAGGCGTTTAATTTGATGCAGCCGCAGCGGGGGCACACGTGGTGGCTGAATATGGAGCAGGATGTGTCGGAAAACGCCCCAATTGCTGGTAGCGGCTACAAGTCGGGATGACTTTTCCTACTGTCGGTAGTCCAGCTGGCTGACAGCTCTTTCCTATGTCCTCGGTAGGCTTGGTCGCGAGTGAATGAATCACTCGTGATTAGCCTAAACAAGGACGATAGACATGACGCATTTCTTCAAACGTCGCGTGAATACGCTGACGAAATCCATATTGGTCGCACTGGCAGCGACAGGAGTCGCTGCCAGTGCCCATTCGGCCACTGATCTTCATTACGCCAGCGTCAGTGAACTCAGCAAAATGATGGCCGACAATGAGCTCACTGCTGTTGAACTGGTTGAACACTTCCATCAGCGAATTGCCGAGCTGGACAAGCAAGGCCCTGCTATCCACGCCATCGTCGAACTGAATTCACAAGCCATCGAAATAGCTACCGCGCTGGATAACGAGCGTAACGAGGGGCTGTCGCGTGGCCCGTTGCATGGTATTCCGGTGCTGCTCAAAGACAATTTTGATACCGCCGACAGCCTGCAAACCAGCGCCGGCTCCTTGGCCATGGTCGGTCAGCCGGCAGCCAACGATGCTTTTGTGGTTAAACAGCTACGGGATGCCGGCGCGATTATTCTGGGTAAAGCCAACATGAGCGAATGGGCTTATGTGCGGGAAATGGGGTTACCCCATGGTTGGAGCGGACGTGGTGGGCAAGGGAAAAACCCGCATGCACTGAGCGAGGAAATCTGCGGTTCCAGTTCTGGATCGGCCGCTGCCGTGGCTGCCGGTTTCGCGCCGATCTCCTTGGGCACGGAAACCAACGGTTCGATCACTTGCCCGGCATCGGCCAATGGCGTAATCGGCGTCAAACCCACCTTGGGTCTGTTCAGTCGCACCGGGGTGGTGCCAATCACCCGTCTGCAAGACACCCCTGGTACTTTGACACGTACTGTCCGTGACGCAGCGTTGATGTTCAACGTGTTGCAAGGCATGGATGCTGCGGACTCCGCGACATCGGTCGCCCCGACAGGAATCGACTACACGGCGCTGCTGGCAATGGATGCTCTACAAGGCAAACGTATTGGTTATCCCGTCGCATACGAAGGAACGGGCGGTGTGACGCTGACCCCTGGAGTGGAGTTTCAGAAGGCAATGATCACACTCGAGAAACAAGGTGCGACGCTCGTGCCAGTGACCGTTCGTTTACCTGATATCGATAATTTCGTACCCGGTCTGATGGGCGCGATGAAATACGAATTGCCTGAATATCTCGTCAGCCGTTCCGGTCTGCCGATCCAGTCGTTGCAGGACCTGATCGACTTCAATCAGCTCAATCCCGGCAAGGAGGGCTATGGGCAGGCCACGCTCGAAGCGATGAATGCGCTGGACATGACTCACGAACAGGCCAGCGGATTGATCTTGAGCATCAGCAAAAACTTCAAGGACGCCATTGACGAGCAACTGCGCGAACACAACCTCGACGCAATGGTTGCCGAAGCGGATGGTTACTCGCAATTTTCTGCCGCAGTGGCTGGTTATCCCGCGGTAACCCTGCCATCGGGCATGAGCGCTAACGGTATACCCACATCCGTGTTCTTTTTCGGCAAAGCATGGAGCGAGCCGCAATTGTTCGCCATGGCCTACAGCTATGAACAAGCCTCGGCCGAGCTGCGGCACCCTGCGTTCAAGTAATCATTCCACCTAAGCAAAATCCCCACGCTCTGCAACGTTCTGCTGCATGGCCTGGGGATTCAATTTGCGACCCGGCGCAAACCCGGGAAAGAACACCAACCCCTGTGCCTCAAACCGATAAGCCAACGCCAGCCGCGCCGCATCCGCCACTTCCTGCTGCGCTTCAAACCGCTGGATATCATCCACCGCAACCTCCGCCTCGCGCGACAGTTGTTCCACGCTCCAGCCCAGCATCGCTCGGGCCTGGACGCAGTGCGCCGGGGTGAACTGGAAAAGGGCAATGCGTTCGAGGATGTGGTTCATCGCAAGAGAGGCCATGGTGTGCTCCGGGCTCAAGAGTGCTGATTGAAAATGTACTGTGTTTTTGTACAGTTGTTTTCGGCCGGGATCAAACGCATTTTTTGATTTGCCCTAGTTCGCCGCCTCCAACCAGACGGACGGTGCCTGTCCGAGGATGCGCCGGAACATCGTCGAGAACGCCGCCGGGCTTTCATAACCGAAGTCCAGAGCGATCCGCGTCACCGCTTCACCGGCCGCCAGACGCGCCAGCGCCAGCACCACGCAGGCCTGTTGCCGCCATTGGCTGAAGCTCAACCCGGTCTGCTGCCGAAACAGTCTGTTGAAGGTGCGCAAGCTTACGTGCAACTGATCGGCCCAGTGTTGCGGCGACTGATGAGCGTTGGGTTGATGCAGAAAGGTCTGACACAAAGCCAGGAGCTTTCCGTCAGTCGGCAGCGGAATGTGCAAGGGCAGGGGCGCACTCCGCGCCAGTTCATGCAGCAGCAGGTCGATCAGTACGCCGTCGCGACCGTCGAGGTCATAAGCCAGCGGCACTTCAACTGCTTCCATCAGCAAGTGCCGCATCAACGGCGACACATTGATCACTTGGCAGCGCTCGCCCAAATCCACCGCGCCCGGCTCGATGTACACACTGCGCGTACTCACGCCGAGCATCAGCACCTCATGCGCCACCCCCGGCGGAATCCACACTGCCCGTTGCGGCGGTACCACCCAGTTGCCGTCATGAGTACGAACCTGCATCACCCCGGTCGCGCCGTACAACAACTGCGCCCGCCGGTGTGTATGAAATGGCAACAGGTGGCCGTGGGAATAATCCGTACCGATCGCCACCACCGGGCGCGGCGTGTCATCCAGCTGATTGATCGAAACATTGCGCATCGAGCGTTTCCGGTAGTTGGCGTAAACGCAAACATTATTGGCTGAGTTGCTGAAGCAGGCCAAGCCGCGCCGCTCTATCGTCGACCGTTCCCCACCACCGGAAGACGCGCCATGTTCTACCTCCTGCTGACCCTCTTCGGCTGTATGACCGGCATCACCGCCGTCCTGTTCGGCTTCGGCGGCGGCTTCGTCGTCGTGCCGTTGCTCTATCGCATGCTCAGCGCCAGCCACGGCGCCGACGACCCCATCGGCCAATCGGCCATGCACATCGCCGTCGCCACCTCGACCTGCGTGATGATCGTCAACGCCCTGATCGCCACCGACAAACACCGCCGCGCCGGCAACCTGATCCGCCATTACCTGTGGCCCCTCGGCGGCTTCATCGCCCTGGGCGCGATCATCGGCGCGATCGCCGCGGTGTGGGTCAGCGGCGAAATCATTCGCTACGCCTTTATCGCCTACCTCGGCGTGACCATCATCGACTGCCTGCTCAGACGAGGCTTCCTCACCCGCAGCGAAGGCGTCATCCCACGCCGATTGGATCGCAAGGAAATATCGGCCGGCGGCGTAGGCATCGGCGCCATCGCCACGTTCCTCGGTGTAGGAGGAAGCGTCATGACCGTGCCGCTCCTGCGCCGCTGCGGACTGAGCATGTCCCAGGCCACGTCCATGGCGAACCCGTTGAGCGTGCCGGTGGCGGTGGCCGGGACGCTGACCTACATGGCACTGGCCGGTTTCAGCGAGACGGATCTGGGCGTGTGGTTTGTCGGGTATGTGGATTTGCTGGCGTTTGCGGTGCTGACGCTGGGGTCCTTGGTCGGGATTCGAATGGCCACGCCGTGGATCGGGCGGATACCGGATCGGGTGCATGCTTGGGTTTATATCGCGCTGCTGATCATCGTGATGTTGGGCATGCTGCTCAAGTAGAGCCTCGATTCCTGCACGCATCCTCTGCATACTTCGCAGCCTCATTCATTCAGGGATCGATCCATGCTCAAGGGACTGCTGCGCCTGGCGCCATACGCTGCGGCGCTGTTCACACTAATTTCCACCGCCCATGCCGAAGATGGCCGACACGTATTCACCGGTACGCTGGGCAAGATGCCGATTGTGGTGGAGCTCAACACCACGCAGCAGGACGAAGTTACCGGCCGCTACTTCTATGAGAAGTATCACCGCGACCTGGAACTCAGCGGCTCGCTGCAAGACAGCACGTTGAACCTTGTTGAAGGCAACAACCGCTATGGCGACGACAAACCGCTGCCAACCCTGAAGTTGAAATCCACCGCCAATGGCTGGCAGGGCGAATGGCAAAACCCCAAGGGCAAGAAGCTACCGGTGCAACTGACCGAAGCCAAACTTCCTGCGCCGAGCGCAACTACGCTGCCCTTTATTGCCACTCTGCCGAAGAGCGATCCCTACGAGTATTTGCGCTTACAGGGGCTCAAGCTCAAACCGGAGAAGAAAGAAAACTTCATGGGCTACGACCTGCAATGGTGGACGGAGCCTGAGTCGAAGATTTCGCTGTTCAGTGTCGAGTCTGGCTTTACGAAGGAAGAGCAGCAGCGGATCAACAACCACTTGCTCGGACGGCTCTGGACTGAAGTCATCGACTATCACCGCTGCATGATGGATGGCGGGGAATACGCCGAATTCGATCAAGGTGCTGCCCCTGAGTTTCTCTCGCCCGACGTGGTCAGCCTGGACATCTCCACCGGTTACAGCTGCGGCGGTGCCCACCCGGATTTTGGCAGTTCGCCAATCAACCTCGACGTCCACACCGGCGAATTGTTGAAACTCAAAGATGTAGTGTGGATTGGTGAACCGAATAGCGCGGCCACCGAATACGATCAGATGAAAGTCATGGCACCGTGGCTGGTCAAACAGTTCACCACGCTCTATCCCGAAGAGATGAAGAAGCCCGCCGAAGATGACGGCAGTTGCGATTACACCGATGAAAGCGTCTGGGGTTATTCCAACTGGCACTTCACACCGAAGGGGATTTACCTGGGCGCTTACTTCGCCCGTTACCAACGTAACTGCGACAACCCCGATTGGTCAGTGCTGCCGTACTCGCTGGTCAACCAGCACCGTGGCGAAGCCAAACTGCAATTGCCCAAAGGCTAACCGTCACGCCAACCCCGGCGCCTCCCGCACAATGAAGTGATCCAGATTCTCGATGTTGGCACTGAACACCCCGAACGTCTGTTCGGGGTTCTTCTTGCTCGGCACCTGCTTCAACTCCGGCGTCACGCCATAGAAGAAACAGAACAACTCCTTATCGCTGTCGATCGCATGCTTGATCTCTTCCAGAAACGCCTTGCGCTTGCGGTAGTTGTCGATCAACTTCTTGCTCAAGTACACGTTCACCGAATACGGCTTCTTCTTCGCCTCATCCGCCTGCTTGAACCAGACCTTCTGCTCGAAATCGATGCGAAAACTCTGGGTGTAATCCTTGATCTCTTTGATCTTGCCCCAGTAAATCAGCCCCTTGTTGTCCGTCAGATACTCAATCTTTTTGAAGAACGAGCCATAAGGCGCCGTGTGCTCACCGATCTTCAACGGCATGCGCTTGAGCAATTCCTTGTCGGCGAAGTTCGACACAAAACACTCCACCGGATGCGCAAACACACTGGTCTTGTCCGGCGCCGTCTCACGCCCCGGCGACTCCCTGGAACTTACCTGCGCCACCCGCACCGGATCATCCCGCAACACATCCGCCGCGCCCGCCGGCGCAGCTGGCTTGTGCCCATACTCACGCCGCGTCAGCAACAACTCCGACGGAAAATGCTCCTCCCGCCCGTCATCCACCTCACCCTCCGCCGTCTCAACCCCCGACGCCGACGCCTTCAAACTCACATACGGACAACCCGCTACATGCTGCGTACCGGGCAAGTTCTTGAAGTGCGGCGTGCGCACGTAATTCACGTTCTTCGCGTTAAACGTGCCCAACTCGTTGGAAGCCTCGAACGCCGAACGACAGGCATCGTTGGGGCACTGGAAGTGTTCCTTCGCAGAATCGAACGCCACCGTCTCATCGAAATTGAGATCGCGAACGTCATAGATCGACAACTTGTCGTCGAGACTGAGGCAGTAGGCGAGATCGAATTTCATGGCAGGGCTCGGATCCTTGAGTGGGGGAGGGGTATTAATAGCGGGAGGCGCGGCGGGTTGCACTGATTGTTTTCAGGATGATGCAAAACCTGTGGGAGCCAGCCTGCTGGCGATTCCAGGCATCAACCAGATTTCAACCCTCACCCCGCCACTGCAGGCAGCACATCACCCCTGTGGCGAGGGAGCTTGCTCCCGCTGGGCTGCGAAGCAGCCCCAAGATCAGCCAATACGGTTAGTCAGAAAACCGCGATTATTCCTTTTCGAGTCTTCCAACGTTGTCATACAGCCAAGCAGTGAAAGCCTCTCTGTCGTCCGAATGGTGGCAACGTTGGTGACAGTTGGGACACAACGCCACAACATTCGAAGGAAGGTCAGAACCCTCTTGCGACATATGTTTAACGTGATGCGCTTCCAGAAACGGTTTCCCATTCTTTTTAAATGGCGCTTCTTCGCCACAGCCTTCGCACTTTCCATTGGCCTGCTGACGAACCCAGCCCCTCAGTTCAGGATCGCGAAAGTAAGTCTTCCTGGTGGACTCGGTCCAAACAGGATTTTTTATCCCTTTTGGGACGTACAGGAATGGTTGCCGCTCAAATTTGGCCGCACGCTGTTCTAGCTTTTCTTCGTCCGCCGTGGGATCAGAGTCCTCAGGAGTAACAACGCTGGAAACATCGAGCGCTGTACGAATACTACGCGCGACATTAGCGCCGACATTCTTGGCAGGTTTGTAACCCTTGATAGGTTCACGGCCCAACTCGACCATGACGGAAGAAATGTTCTGCATCCGAAATTCGATAGAGCTCTTGGTTCGGTCAGCCAGTACGCCCTCGCGAAGTACGCGATTCTCGTGTGCCTTGTTGTATGCCTGTTCTTTCTGTTCACACGACCACATCCGTAGGTAGGCGTCGACCGCCGCCTGAATCTCTACTTCACTCCAGTCGCTATTACTTTTTTCCATAGCCATACAGTCGCCGAGGGGTGAAAACCCTCGGACGATACTGAGTGGCCATCACATCTGTCTACGAAAAATCCTACAGAAAAAAGCGACGAATCCTGCGAGATCCTACAAATCCATCCCTAGCCCATCGAGTGCTTCGAGGACTGAAACACCTGCGTAACCCTTCGCCACCAGGGTTTTTCTAAAGAAGCTCGTCGTGGATTTTGATCGTTCAACAGGTGAGGCATATCCCGAAGCCGAATCCAGCCCTCATCCTGCCAATGCAGCAAACTCAAAGACATCTCCGGCCAATCCAACAAGCTCAACATTGGCCGATTCGAATCTCCTGAATCCGCAGCATCGCGCAATGTCGGCACCACCTCATTGGTCAGCCATTCCCGCAACAACCGATTACCCGGAACGTAGTGATAGACCAACAGCGCGTACACCCCGGACTCACTGAGCATCAGATGCTGTTCTGGTTCTCGAAAGTACTCAATCCACATGACGCGTCGCTGATCGCTATCTAGCTTGTTGACCACCCGATCATTCAGATGGAAACCCATCAAGCGGCCGACATCGCGAGCGGAGAACCAAGGCTGGTTTTCTAATAGAAGGGCATGGAGAGAAAGGTTGTGGCGAGAGAACACTATTACCGGGAGCGGATCAGACATATCTATGACCTCTACGTTAGATTTTGGGAGGGCCTGACCCCAACGTAGAACGGACTTAAGAAATCCCAACGAGCAGAGCAGTTGTCACCGAAGAATCACACGTCTGTGTCACTGACCAAGCTTTCTACGTTGGGCGTTTCTTAGGCACCTGCGATAGAGCTTAGTAGTGCTTGTAGCGGCCTTCAATGGGACGCGGCTGTAAGTGCTGTAGGAGATTGAGCGCTGTGACGTAGGCGTAAAAAACGATTACCAATCGTCCATAAAAAAGCCCCGATCAGATCGGGGCTTTTGCTTTCTCGACTTGGCGACTCAAGCAGCAATCGTCAAATCGTGGCGAGCGAGACCATTAGTCCCAGCTCAACGCACCACCAGTTTGGTATTCGATCACGCGAGTCTCAAAGAAATTCTTCTCTTTCTTCAAGTCCATAATCTCGCTCATCCAAGGGAACGGGTTAGTGGTCCCTGGGTACTCTTCTTTCAAACCGATCTGCGACAAACGACGGTTAGCGATGAACTTCAGGTAGTCCTCCATCATCGCCGCGTTCATGCCCAGTACGCCGCGAGGCATGGTGTCGCGGGCGTATTCGATTTCCAGTTGCGTACCCTGCAGGATCATCTGGGTCGCTTCTTCTTTCATTTCGGCATCCCACAGGTGTGGGTTTTCGATTTTGATCTGGTTGATCACGTCGATGCCGAAGTTCAGGTGCATGGATTCGTCGCGCAGGATGTATTGGAACTGCTCGGCGACGCCGGTCATTTTGTTGCGGCGGCCCATGGAGAGGATCTGGGTAAAGCCGCAGTAGAAGAAGATGCCTTCCAGCACGCAGTAGTAGGCGATCAGGTTGCGCAGCAGTTCTTTGTCGGTGTCCGGGGTGCCGGTTTCGAACTTCGGATCGGAGATCGAACGGGTGTATTTCAGGCCCCAGGCTGCTTTTTTGGCGACCGATGGGATCTCGTGGTACATGTTGAAGATCTCGCCTTCATCCATGGCCAGCGATTCGATGCAGTACTGGTAGGCGTGGGTGTGGATCGCCTCTTCGAACGCCTGGCGCAGGATGTACTGGCGGCATTCCGGGTTGGTGATCAGGCGGTACACGGCCAGGACCAGGTTGTTGGCAACCAGGGAGTCGGCGGTGGAGAAGAAGCCGAGGTTGCGCATCACGATGCGGCGCTCGTCGTCGGTCAGGCCTTCCGGGTTTTTCCAGAGGGCGATGTCGGCGGTCATGTTGACTTCTTGCGGCATCCAGTGGTTTGCGCAGCCGTCCAGGTACTTCTGCCAGGCCCAGTCGTACTTGAAGGGTACGAGTTGGTTGAGGTCGGCGCGGCAGTTGATCATGCGCTTTTCGTCAACGGCGACACGGGCGGAGGCGCCTTCGAGTTCGGCGAGGCCTTCGGCGACGTCGAGGGAATCCAGTGCGGCCTTGGCGCGGGCCACGGCGGCCGAGTCGTCGGCGGTCACGGCGCGGGCTTCCAGCGCTGCGGCACCGCCGGCGCTGTCGAGGCGGTCCATGTTGGCTTCAGTAGCGTGGCCGGCGTTGGCGCCTTTCACTGCTGCTACTTCACTGTCTTCTTTGTCGAATTCGTCCCAGCTCAGCATGACGTGTCGTCTCCTGCGTGAGGGCCTGTCGCCCCGTGTGAAACCTGATTGGTTGGTTTTTCACACGGTCGTACAGACCGCGTTGGATCTTAAGGAATCGTTTTTTGCGGCAGCCAAGGCAGGCAATAAAACAAAATTTTGTACGGGTTTCCGAGAGCCTCTGACGGGCGCAGATCAGCGTTGACGCTGCTGCGGGGCTTCAGAATGGCTTTTGCTCCCTGTAAGGGAATATTGCTGACCCGATTAGGGCGGCATTATAGGGAAAAAAACACGGCTGTGCTGAGGCGAATCCGCGCATGGAGCGGTCGAGGAGGCTGGTTTTTCGATGAGAGTGCGGGTTTACAGGGCTTTGCCGGGGATAGATTTTTTTTCGTAAAAATCTCGCGATTGTGGATTTGCTCAAAAAACGAACAAAAAAACCGGTTTTTTACTACATCTAGTGTTTTGCAAGCATTTTTGACGACTCCAGACACAACTGAGCCCGACCGAAGCCGGGCTGGAATCGACCCTCAAATGAGGCGCTGAGCGGTCCGATTCGGTGCAGTCTCGATCATCAATTGGTGCAGCCGTTACCCATGACGCTGTAACGCAGGATGTGGCGCTGACCCTTGGAGTCGTCGTACTCCATTTTGGCCGGTACCACTTCGCAGATATTCGGCACTTCGCTCATCGATACAACTTTGGCGATGTCCAGGTGAGTGGAGTAAGTGTATTCCTCGATCACCGGTTGTTGCTGTGCGACATCAGTCGGGACCTCGTCTGCCATGGCGGTTGCGCACAGACTGCTGAGGGCCAGAACCAATAAAGCTTTCATTTCAGATTTACCTTTTTGAGGTCGAGTGGGGTCACGCAACCTTTCTAGGGTTGCGTGTGGAACTTCATCATTTGCAGTTATTACTTGAGAGCTGGATTAACGGCCTTCGTGGGGGCTGTAACGTTGTTAATCGCGTTTGCCTTGTCGGCGGAGTGGATTTTAGGGAGGTGGGGTGGGGGTAAACAGGTGGGGTTTTGATAAACACTTTTGGCGGTTTTGGTAACAATCGGTCGTTAGGGTGGGGAAGAGCGTTTTCTGGCGATGCAATTTGTCTGGGGAACCGAGTTGTCTGGATCGCTTGCAGGCAAGCTCCTACAAGGGGTTTGGGGTGTTTGGGGGTAGTGCGTCGGGCTTGCTGTCTGGGTATCGCCATGTTTTGTAGGGGCTTGTTACTACCATCGTCGAATGGTTCTATGGGCCCGGCCCGGCTACAACGGGGTCATACAAAAACAACTATTCCACCGAGGTAAGAAAGATGAGTGCGGCTTCTCTGTATCCCGTTCGTCCCGAGGTTCTGGCCAATACGCTGACTGACGAGGCGACCTACAAAGCCATGTACCAGCAGTCGGTCGTCAACCCTGACGGTTTCTGGCGCGAGCAAGCCAAGCGCCTCGACTGGATCAAGCCTTTCACCACGGTGAAGCAGACTTCCTTCGACGATCACCATGTCGACATCAAATGGTTCGCCGACGGCACTCTGAACGTTTCCTACAACTGCCTCGACCGTCATCTGGCCGAGCGCGGCGATCAGATCGCAATAATCTGGGAAGGCGACGATCCTTCCGAAAGCCGCAACATCACTTATCGCGAACTCCACGAACAAGTCTGCAAACTGGCCAACGCCCTGCGTGGTCAGGACGTGCATCGCGGCGACGTGGTGACTATCTATATGCCGATGATCCCCGAAGCCGTGGTCGCCATGCTGGCCTGTACCCGCATCGGCGCGATTCATTCGGTTGTGTTCGGTGGTTTCTCGCCGGAAGCGCTGGCGGGTCGGATCATCGACTGCCGCTCGAAAGTGGTGATCACCGCTGACGAAGGCATCCGTGCCGGCAAGAAGATCTCGCTGAAGGCCAACGTCGACGACGCGCTGACCAACCCGGAAACCAGCAGCATCCAGAAGGTCATCGTGTGCAAGCGCACCGGTGGCGACATCAAGTGGAACCAGCATCGCGACATCTGGTACGAAGACCTGATGAAAGTGGCGGGCACCGTCTGCGCGCCAAAAGAGATGGGCGCCGAAGAAGCGCTGTTCATCCTTTATACCTCCGGCTCGACCGGCAAGCCGAAGGGCGTGCAGCACACCACCGGCGGTTATCTGCTGTACGCGGCGATGACCCACGAGCGTGTGTTCGACTACCGTCCGGGCGAAATCTACTGGTGCACCGCCGACGTCGGCTGGGTCACCGGCCACAGCTACATCGTCTACGGCCCGCTGGCCAATGGCGCGACCACGCTGCTGTTCGAAGGCGTGCCGAACTACCCGGACATCACCCGGGTGGCGAAGATCGTCGACAAGCACAAGGTCAACATCCTCTACACCGCACCGACCGCGATCCGCGCAATGATGGCTTCGGGTACCGCTGCTGTTGAGGGCGCGGATGGCAGCAGCCTGCGTCTGCTCGGTTCGGTCGGCGAGCCGATCAACCCGGAAGCCTGGGACTGGTACTACAAGAATGTCGGCAAGTCCCGTTGCCCGATCGTTGATACCTGGTGGCAGACCGAAACCGGCGGCAACATGATGAGCCCGCTGCCGGGGGCGCATGCACTGAAGCCGGGTTCGGCGGCACGTCCTTTCTTCGGCGTGGTACCGGCACTGGTCGACAACCTCGGCAACATCATCGAGGGCGAGGCCGAGGGCAATCTGGTGATTCTCGACTCGTGGCCGGGGCAGGCGCGTACGCTGTATGGCGATCATGACCGCTTCGTCGACACCTACTTCAAGACTTTCCGTGGCATGTACTTCACCGGTGACGGTGCGCGGCGTGATGCCGATGGTTATTACTGGATCACCGGGCGTGTCGACGACGTGCTCAACGTCTCCGGCCACCGCATGGGCACCGCCGAGATCGAAAGCGCGATGGTCGCCCACCCGAAAGTCGCCGAAGCGGCGGTGGTCGGTGTGCCGCACGACATCAAGGGGCAGGGCATTTATGTCTACGTCACCTTGAAGAATGGCGAAGAGCCGAGCGAGCAACTGCGTCTGGAGCTAAAGAACTGGGTGCGCAAAGAGATCGGCCCGATCGCTTCGCCGGACGTGATCCAGTGGGCGCCGGGGCTGCCGAAGACCCGTTCGGGCAAGATCATGCGGCGGATTCTGCGCAAGATTGCTACGGCTGAGTACGATGGGTTGGGGGATATCTCGACCCTGGCGGATCCGGGTGTGGTGCAGCATTTGATTGATACGCACAAGACGATGAATGTGGCGTAAGCCTGTCTGATGCATTGAAAAGCCCTGTCCGGTGTTTGCCGGGTGGGGCTTTTTTGTGTCTGGAGGTTTTTGGGGTGGCAGGGCTGGCCCCTTCGCGAGCAAGCCCGCTCCCACAGGTTGAAGTGTGTTCTGTCTGGAAGAATGCAGTCCCGCCGGGGCTATTTTGTCTGGTGGGGTTGTGGTGGTTTTGCTGGCCTCTTCGCGAGCAAGCCCGCTCCCACAGGTTGATGTGTGGTCTGTCTGGAAGAATGCAGTCCAGCCGGAGCTATTTTGTCTGGTGGGTTTGTGGTGGTTTTGCTGGCCTCTTCGCGAGCAAGCCCGCTCCCACAGTGGGCCTGCATTATTTCAGACAGAATGCGATCAACCTGTGGGAGCGGGCTTGCTCGCGAAGGCAATCTGTCAGACGCCGCAGTAATCCCCTGTCAGAAACCCAAACCCACCCAACCAATAATTATCGATTTCCTGTGCAAGCCATTTCCCGCTGTTACCCATGCCTACCCGAGTAACTAAATGTGTAACCGCCCGCCCCGCCGCGGGGCGAAGGGAAACGCAATGCCCCGTTTTAGAGCCTTAAAACCCCCAGTGAAAAATAAGACACAACGCTGCGCTTGCCGGATTAGAAGGGTTTGCGAATAATAGGCCCGCAATTTGCAGCATAGATCGGTTCACTGTCTTTCGCTCTTGCATGAATTTGCAAGGCTGTCAATGCGCTCAAGCGGGTTTCTCTGTGCATCTGTAATTAGTTGTCGCATTGAAGAAATATCGGCTTCGGGCCTGTCGTTAGAATGCCGATCACTCGCTCATCGTGGCTGACGTTGAAACCCCTGGAGGTTTCACCGGGAAATTTCCCACCGATGCTGCACCGCTTTCCCGATTCACCCATTCGCATATTGGGCTGTCGCTCACTCTGCCGTTTTTGCCCTTTACCGATGGAGTCCCAAGATGAAGAAACTTGTGCTGCTTGGCGCCCTGGCACTGTCCGTGCTGTCGCTGAATTCCTTCGCTGATGAAAAACCTCTGAAGATCGGTATCGAAGCGGCTTACCCTCCGTTCGCTTCCAAAGCGCCGGATGGCAGCATCGTTGGTTTCGACTACGACATCGGCAATGCCCTGTGTGAAGAAATGAAGGTCAAGTGCCAGTGGGTCGAGCAAGAGTTCGACGGTCTGATCCCGGCACTCAAAGTGCGCAAGATCGACGCGATCCTGTCGTCGATGTCGATCACTGAAGACCGCAAGAAGTCCGTGGACTTCACCAACAAGTACTACAACACCCCGGCCCGTCTGGTCATGAAGCAAGGCACCGTTGTCAGCGACAACCTGTCTGAGCTCAAGGGCAAGAACATCGGCGTGCAACGTGGTTCGATCCACGAGCGTTTCGCTCGCGAAGTCCTGGCCCCGCTGGGTGCCGAGATCAAGCCATACGGCTCGCAGAACGAAATCTACCTCGACGTGGCTGCTGGTCGCCTCGACGGTACCGTGGCTGATGCCACCCTGCTGCAGGACGGCTTCCTGAACACTGATTCCGGCAAAGGCTTCGCCTTCGTTGGCCCGCAGTTCACCGACGTCAAATACTTCGGCGACGGCGTAGGCATTGCTGTGCGCAAGGGTGACGCGCTGAAAGACAAGATCAACGCTGCCATCGCGGCCATCCGTGAAAACGGTAAATACAAAGCCATCCAGGACAAGTACTTCGCCTTCGATATCTACGGCAAGTAACACGTCTCTGCGACAAGTCAGAAATGGCGCAAGCAACAGGATCTCTGCGGTTTGCGCCATTTTTTCATCCCAACTTTCGAGGACCTGAATCATGTTGAAAGGCTACGGGGCTGTCATCCTCGATGGCGCATGGCTGACGCTTCAGCTCGCCTTGTCGTCCATGGCCCTGGCCATCGTTCTCGGGCTGATCGGGGTCGCGTTGCGCCTGTCGCCGATTCGCTGGCTGGCGTGGCTGGGCGATCTGTATTCCACGGTGATCCGCGGGATACCCGACCTGGTGCTGATCCTGCTGATTTTCTACGGCGGTCAGGACTTGCTCAACCGCGTCGCGCCGATGCTCGGCTATGACGACTACATCGACCTGAACCCGCTGGCCGCCGGTATCGGCACCCTCGGTTTCATCTTCGGCGCCTACCTGTCGGAAACCTTCCGTGGTGCGTTCATGGCGATCCCCAAGGGCCAGGCCGAAGCGGGCATGGCGTACGGCATGAGCAGTTTTCAGGTGTTCTTCCGGGTGATGGTGCCGCAGATGATTCGCCTGGCGATTCCCGGCTTCACCAACAACTGGCTGGTGCTGACCAAGGCCACCGCGCTGATTTCGGTAGTCGGTCTGCAAGACATGATGTTCAAGGCCAAGCAGGCGGCAGACGCCACCCGCGAGCCTTTCACCTTCTTCCTCGCAGTGGCGGCGATGTACCTGGTGATCACCAGCGTCTCGTTGCTGGCGCTGCGTCACCTTGAGAAGCGCTACTCGGTAGGCGTAAGGGCGGCTGATCTATGATCTTCGACTACAACGTCATTTGGGAGGCCATGCCGCTGTACCTCGGCGGCCTGCTGACCACCCTCAAACTGCTCGCGCTGTCGCTGTTGTTCGGTCTGTTGGCGGCACTGCCGCTGGGCCTGATGCGCGTCTCGAAGAACCCGATCGTTAACGGCGCCGCGTGGCTCTACACCTACGTGATCCGCGGCACGCCGATGCTGGTGCAGCTGTTTTTGATCTACTACGGTCTGGCGCAATTCGAAGCGGTACGTGAAAGCTTCTTGTGGCCGTGGCTGTCCAGCGCGACGTTCTGTGCGTGCCTGGCGTTCGCGATCAATACCAGCGCCTACACCGCGGAAATCATCGCCGGCAGCCTCAAGGCTACGCCGAACGGCGAGATCGAAGCCGCCAAGGCCATGGGCATGTCGCGCTTCAAGCTGTACAAGCGCATCCTGTTGCCGTCGGCCCTGCGCCGGGCGCTGCCGCAGTACAGCAACGAAGTGATCATGATGCTGCAGACCACTAGTCTGGCGTCCATCGTGACCCTGATCGACATCACCGGCGCGGCCCGTACCGTTAACGCGCAGTACTACCTGCCGTTCGAGGCGTACATCACCGCCGGCGTGTTCTACCTGTGCCTGACCTTCATTCTGGTGCGCCTGTTCAAGCTGGCCGAGCGTCGCTGGCTGAGCTATCTGGCCCCACGGAAGCACTGATATGGAACGCATCGACCACGTATTGCCGTGGAGCCATCTGGGCAGCGAGCGCAAGATTTCGGTGTTCCGGTTTGGGAGCGGCGAGCGCAAGGCTTACATCCAGGCCAGCCTGCACGCCGACGAACTGCCGGGCATGCGCACCGCCTGGGAGCTGAAAAAACGCCTCGGCGAACTCGAAGCCCAAGGCCTGCTCAACGGTGTGATCGAGTTGGTACCGGTCGCCAACCCGCTGGGCCTCGGCCAATTGCTGCAAGGCAATCATCAGGGGCGTTTCGAGGCGGGCAGCGGCAAGAATTTCAACCGCGATTTCGTCGAGCTGAGCGCACCGGTTGCGGAGAAGCTGGCCGAGCGTCTCGGTGACGATCCGCACGCCAACATTCGCCTGATCCGTCAGGCCATGGCTGATCATCTGGCGGCATTGCCCGAGGCGAGCAGCCAGTTGCAAGGCATGCAGCGCGTTTTGCTCAGCCACGCCTGCACTGCCGACGTGGTGCTCGACTTGCATTGCGACGCTGAAGCCGCGCTGCACATGTATGCGCTGCCGCAGCACTGGCCGCAGTGGCGTTCGCTGGCCGCACATCTGAATGTGAAGGTCGGTTTGCTGGCGGAAGATTCCGGCGGCAGTTCCTTCGATGAAGCGTGCTCGTTGCCATGGTTGCGTCTGTCGCGGCAGTTCCCGGACGCGCAGATTCCACTGGCGTGCCTGGCGACCACCGTCGAGCTGGGCGGTCAGGCCAATACCGACCGCGCTGATGCGCAGGCCTGGGCCGAAGGCATTCTGGCGTTCCTCGCTGAGCAAGGCCTGATCACGGGCGAGTGGCCGAAGCCGGCCAGCGAGCCGTGCGAAGGCATGCCGTTCGAAGGCACTGAATTACTGTTGGCGCCGCACCCCGGTGTGGTGAGTTTTCTGCGTAAACCCGGCGAGTGGGTTGACGCCGGGGATGAGATTTTCGAAGTGATCGACCCTGTGTCCGATCGGGTCAGCACGGTGTGTGCTGGTACGTCCGGGGTGCTGTTTGCCATTGAACGGCTGCGCTATGCCCAACCCGGTTTCTGGCTGGCCAAGGTGGCGGGGCGCGAAGCGCTGCGTCACGGGCGCTTGCTCAACGACTGACTGACTGTTTTTGTGAGAACCGACCGCATGTACAAACTTGAAGTCCAAGACCTGCATAAACGCTATGGCAGTCACGAAGTGCTCAAGGGCGTGTCCCTGAAGGCGGCAGCCGGCGATGTGATCAGCATCATCGGCTCCAGTGGCTCCGGCAAAAGTACTTTCCTGCGCTGCATCAACCTGCTTGAGCAGCCGCACGCGGGCAAGATCCTGCTCAACAACGAAGAGTTGAAACTGGTAGCGAACAAGGACGGCGCGCTGAAAGCCGCTGATCCGAAACAGCTGCAGCGCATGCGTTCGCGCCTGTCGATGGTGTTCCAGCATTTCAACCTGTGGTCGCACATGACTGCGCTGGAAAACATCATGGAAGCGCCGGTCCACGTGCTGGGCGTGTCCAAGGCTGAAGCGCGCGAGAAGGCCGAGCACTACCTGAACAAGGTCGGTGTGGCCCATCGTAAAGACGCGTTCCCGGGGCACATGTCCGGTGGCGAGCAGCAGCGTGTGGCAATTGCCCGTGCGCTGGCGATGGAGCCGGAAGTGATGCTGTTCGACGAACCGACTTCGGCGCTCGACCCGGAACTGGTCGGCGACGTACTGAAAGTCATGCAGGCCCTCGCTCAGGAAGGCCGCACCATGGTCGTGGTGACGCACGAAATGGGCTTCGCCCGTGAAGTGTCGAACCAGTTGGTGTTCCTGCACAAAGGGGTCGTGGAAGAGAGCGGCAACCCGCGCGAAGTGCTGGTCAATCCGCAATCCGAGCGCTTGCAACAATTCCTCTCAGGTAGCCTCAAGTAATCGCTGCCGTTATGCACCAGATTAGGTCATGCTTCGCGACCTGAAGGCTGGCTCGGTCCCTCTGTGGGAGCGGGCTTGCTCGCGAAAGCGGTCGATCAGTCAACATCATTGCTGCCTGAACCACCGCCTTCGCGAGCAAGCCCGCTCCCACAATGGACCTGCGACAGCTTCGATTACGGGCTAGCATTGGCCCATGCCTTCATCACCGTTCTTCGTTTCGGATTGCCCGCCCATGACTGCCCATCGAATTGGTTTCCTGATTTGGCCCAGCACTAAAGCTCTGACGCTGGCGCTGGCGGAGGAGGCCTTGCGTGTTGCGCAGCAGGTGCATCCGGAGGTGGTTTACGAATTGTCGTTCCTCCAGGCCGAAACCAATCCTGAAGCGGCGACGGAAGGTGCCTGGCAACTGCCCGGCGAAGCCTGGACCGGCAAGCTGGAAAACTTCCAGAAACTCTTTTTGCTCGCCGACGAGCCACCGACCACCCTGGCCCCGGCCCTCAGCAGCACGCTCAAGCAACTGGTGCGTGCCGGATGCGTGATCGGTGGTCTGTCGGCCGGTGTCTATCCGTTGGCGCAGCTCGGTCTGCTCGACGGTTATCGTGCGGCCGTGCATTGGCGCTGGCAGGACGATTTCGCCGAGCGTTTCCCGAAAGTCATCGCCACCAGTCACCTGTTCGACTGGGATCGTGATCGCCTGACCGCGTGTGGCGGCATGTCGGTACTCGACCTGCTGCTGGCGGTGCTGGCCCGTGATCATGGGGCAGAACTGGCCGGTGCGGTGTCCGAAGAACTGGTGGTCGAGCGCATCCGCGAGGGCGGTGAACGCCAGCGCATTCCACTGCAGAACCGCCTCGGTTCCAGCCATCCGAAGCTCACCCAAGCGGTGCTGCTGATGGAAGCCAACATCGAAGAGCCGCTGACCACCGACGAAATCGCCCAGCACGTGTGCGTGTCCCGTCGACAACTGGAGCGGATCTTCAAGCAATACCTCAACCGCGTGCCGAGCCAGTACTACCTGGAATTGCGCCTGAACAAGGCCCGGCAGATGTTGATGCAAACCAGCAAGTCGATCATCCAGATCGGCCTGTCCTGCGGTTTCTCCTCCGGGCCGCATTTCTCCAGCGCCTACCGCAACTTCTTCGGCGCCACGCCGCGCGAAGATCGCAACCAGCGGCGCAGCAGCAGTCCGTTCGAACTGTCGTCAGTGCCGCCGGAGCGCGGTTGACGCACCCCGGCAGAACCCGCTGAGCGTCACTCATCGACCCCCGAATCTTCAGACGTGGATACCTCCATTTCCGCCCGTTCGATGACGGCTTCCACGCCAAAATCGATGCGGTGCTTTCTGAAGTAGGCGATCAGCCGTTGCAGGCTCAGCTCAGAGAGCGGATTGCTCCGCAGGCTGAATTTTTCCGCACGCTCTTCTGGCAACTCCAGGATATCGCTGGGAACCTGGGTGATTGCGTTGTCGCTCAGGTCGGCGATTTCCAGGTGTTCGAGTTGCAGCATGCCCGGTGGCAGGCTGGTGATGCCGCTGTTGTCCAGCATCAGCGTTTGCAGATTAGTCATCTGGCTGACATCCGGCGTCTCGCCCAACGGGTTGTCACTCAAGTCCAGGTGATCGAGGCGCTCCATTTGCGCAAGCTCAAGGGCGTTTTGCGGCGTGAGCGTCAACTCGCAGTGTGAAAGCGACAAATAGGTCAGCTTGGCCATGCGAAACACCGCCGGCGGAATGTGTTCAAGCCGATATTGATAAATCGTCAGTCCTCTGAGGCTGGCGAACGTCTCGACAAACCTGTCGATTCCAAACGTCTGACCCGGCAGGCTTCTGAGGTACAGATGCGTGACATGGCTGAAATCGGCATTGAGTACGGGCAAATCGCCGCGGATGATCGTCGCCAGGTTCAAGTCATGCAGTGGCTGGAGGTTCTGATCCGGTTCGTCTTGCTCGGTTTCCCGGCGCCAGCACTGCTCAATGAGCGATTTGAATTCGTGACGTGCGGCGTGCTCGTTCAGCACTTGCTCAATCGTGAAGGGTTCGCCACTGATCGGGTGCAAGGCAGGATGGTCGGTCGCCCAGTTGGCGAGGTTGCTACTCAAGTCGCTGTATTCACGCTCAAGCCGTGCAAGTTCGATTCGACCCTCGACCAGGGTGCCGGGTAGCAGATAGAAAAATTCACTGGCCTGTTCCAGATCCATGTGTGCGTACAGCGCCTGTACGCGCAGCAGATCAGCCTGTTCGGCCATTACGCCGAAGTCCTGGCGGGTGTCGTTGAAGTGGCGTTTGATGCGCTCCCGGTCTGCGCTGGCAATCGGATTGCCGCTCAGATCGAAGCCTTCCGGAACGTTGTTGGGCAGCTCGAAAAGGGCGGGAGACAACGACCGAATCTGGTTGTCGTTGAGCAACGCGGTGCGCAATAGCGGGCGCGTGAGCAGGCCGGGTGGCAGTTCGGATATGCCGGTCTCCGACACATCGATGTAATTGAGTCGGGGCATTTTTTCGACATTGGGGGTGAGTCCTAGCGGGTTCCTGAACAGGTCCAGGGTTCTCAGCTGAGTCAAGGCTGCCAGTGTTGTGTGGCTCTCGGCTGTCAGGGTGATGTTGCAGTCGCTGAGAATCAGCTCGCGCAGTTGTGGCGACTGGCTGATCGACTCCGGCAGGTTGCCCAGCTGGAAATTGCGCAGCGCCAGACGACGCAAGCCGGAGAAGCAGTTCAGAAAACCGTGTATACCCTGTGTGCTGCCGACCCCCTCGATGGTCAGGTAGTCCACGTGACTGAAGTTCACCTCAAGTTGTGGCAGCTCTCCGATGATTGACTGTGACAGGCGCAGATCGATGGTCTGCTCGGTGTTCTCCGGCAAGGAAACCTGCTGCTTCCAGCAGTCCAGGATGTCGACCCGCATCTGCCGTCGGCGATGACGCTGGATCGCATATTGCTCGGTGGTGAGGCGGGCGCCGGACTGCGGATGAACGAGGGGAATACCCTCAGTCCACGGACTCAGCACCGCGTCGAGGCGGTTGCGTTCAGTGATCAAGCGGCTCAGCTCCGCTCGCGGGCCGTTCGGATGGCGTTGCAGGCGCTCGACGAATGCATTGAGTTCCTCGGGCAGCAAGTGCGGCAGGAGCCAGTGGGCATGGGCGTGCAGCGTCGGCGTATTGGTAGGCATGCGCCGATAGCCACTGGTACCGCCACGCAGGCGCATCACGGTGGGGTCGTAAGCGGGTTTGCGAATCGGATTTTGCGATAGCAGGTTCAGCAACGCTTGACGGTCGAGCGCGTGGTCACGAATCAACTGCTTGAGCTGCAGGTCTTGCGTGATGTGGATGTTCAGCGCCGAACGTTCTGCATCGGGCAGGGCATGCAGCAGGCTTGAATACAGTGAACCCGGCGCGCTGAGTGACTCACCGCTAGCGTCGAACGGCTGATAGTCGCCCTGTTCGGTCAGTACCAGCACCTTGCGAATGAGCGCGTCCTGCGCGCCGAGGCTGTCGATCAGTTGCCCGCTATGGCTGTAGTGCCTGAGCTCCATTCGTATCGACGGCGACCAGCCCGGCAAGCGTGGCAGCGAATGGAGGGCCAGCCGATCCGTATCCAGATTATTGACTGTCGCTTGCAGCTCCAGCCCTTCAAAGGC
The DNA here is from genome assembly GCF_023063025.1 of Pseudomonas sp. YL2. Lineage (NCBI taxonomy): Bacteria > Pseudomonadati > Pseudomonadota > Gammaproteobacteria > Pseudomonadales > Pseudomonadaceae > Pseudomonas > Pseudomonas sp. YL2. The sequence goes on from NZ_JAJSLU010000001.1 coordinate 41,377, forward strand.
TCGGGTTGCGCGCACTTGCAGAACCGTTTCCTGGGTCAGAACCACCAGTCTTGCGGAGAGTGTTCCACGCTGTAATTGCAGGTATTCAGCATCACTTGCCGTTTCCAGTATCGATTGCGCCAACGCCTTCGGCAGGCCGGGTTCGGCATCCATCAGTACCTGTACCAGCGGGCTGGCGCCGCGCTGTAACTGACGATATTGATCCTCGAACAGGCTTTGGCGTTTGCGCTTTGCCAGCTCGGCGACGCTGCGCCGCAGGCTAGTTGCGCGGGCCTCGGCCGAGGGTGCGGGCGTATGCAGGGCTTCGCTCAATAGCCGCCTTCGTTGCGATTCTGTCAGGCGTTGCAGACAGGTCTTGAGCAGGTCGCCATCGTCCAGTCGTGAGCCCTCGATTTGTATGAAGGGCATATCGGCGACGGGGCTGCGCCACAGGGTTCTGCCTTGACGGTCGATCAGTTGCAGGCCTCGGTCGGCAGGCCAGTCGCCGTTGTCGAAAAGCAGTTGCAGTTGGGTGGCCGGGTCGGCCTTGAGGTAATCCTCGGCATTCGAGCTGCCAATCTGCTCGATGAACAATTGAATGTCCTGATCTATCTGCCAGCGCTGCAGCGTGTCACTGAGTAAGGGTGGCAATTGATCGCGCTCGACGTGCATCTGGCGCAGGGTGTTTTCCTCGCAGCCACTGATATTCAGCAGGCGCTCCCGCAGAGCGGCGGGAAGGCGCTGCATCTGCGCACTGCTGCGGCTGAGCACGGTGGCGCGATCCCAAGCCAGTGGCTGGTCAATTTCGGTTTGCCAGGCGCCTGCGGTGTTGTGCCTGAGTGCGGGTTTGTAAGCCTCGGGGCGCGTCGGATGGTCGATGCGATGGGCGCCCGTTTCGGGGTCAAGGCTGACGGCATACAACTTGTCTTCCAGGGCCAGCAGGCTCTTGCCCAGGTGGGTGTGCAAGCCCAGTGCATCGGTTCGGATGTCTTTGGGCAGCGTGCCGGGCCACTCGTAAGGGCGCAGGTCGGGTTTCCAGTAGCGGGTCTTGCCATTGGCCGTTTTCACCGGAATGAAGCGGTCGATGAACTGGACGACATTGGCAGGCAACAGCGCGCGAAACTCGCTGACGGCGATAGCGCCGCCGGCGGCGAAAGTGCCGACCTGCACCATGGACTCCACGACGCCGATCAAATGCGCGAACGCTTCGCCGGACTGTCCTTCGGCCCAGTCGACGATGCTTTCGAACGTCTCGTCGAGCAGTTGGTAGGCCGTGTAGGCAAGCATCAGCTCGCCGAGAAATGGCACGAATGGCAAGGCGACGAACGCGACGAGGTTGAGCAACGACTGTGCGATGTCCGTGAAGGAATCCCAGAGTGCCCAGCGCGCCTTGCGATCGACCATGGCCGTCGAGACGGCGATGACGCGGGCATCGTTGAGCATCTTGTCGAGCTTGCGCTGGTAGAGGTAAACCCACAGCTCACCCCGGATCGGGGTCGCGACGATCTGCATAAAAGGCCGCACGGCCGGATGCTCGCGCCAGCTGGGGCGTGGATCGCCGGCCGGTACGGGTTGCCAGGTGACGGGGCTGAGCAAGGCCCGCAACTGACCGAAGAAAGCGCCGCGCTCGGCGTGGTCGATAAAACGGCTGAAGAAGACTTGATAGTCCGGATCGCGCAAGCGTCGCGCCAGCTCCTCAGCGAAGGCAGCGGAACTGGCGTATTCCTTGACCGGGTGTTGCGGGTCATCGGGAATGTAAACCACGACTCGCGCTGCTGCGTTTGCAGCTTCAAGATTCGGCGCGAACAGTACGATGCCGGTCAGGCGGACTTTCATCATCGTCAGCACATGGCAATGCCACGCCTGACGATTGAGGCGCAAATGCTGCAAGCCATCGAGCAGCCCGAGGATCAGGCGATGGACATCGGCCCCCAGCAGCTTTTGCATGTAGGCCATTTGCAGGGCGGCGACCAGTGCGGCTTTGTCACTCGTGCAAACCTGCGGTTGCAGCACGGCTGCGACCAGCGGATTGCTGATGCCCAGATTGTCTTGCAGATAAGTGTTGTAGCGGCGGCCGATATCCAGCTCGCGACACAGGCGGGTGAAGGCAGGGATCGGCATCGCCTTGGGGATGTTCGGCAGCACGCTGAACTGGCCGTCAGGTGAGGGCTGACTGACATAACCCGAGGCGGACTCAAAGGCGTCAGCGCTGGTCTCGCTGCTTTCAAAATTGTGTAGCGCGGCGTCCAGCAACGAGACGGTCCAGGTGCGCGCGGCACCGGATTTGAGGCGCAGCCACGGAACATGGTCGGGCAGGTACAGGCGCAGGAAGGTCTGCCTGACATCCAGTTTGAGGCCAAAACGGTTTTCTATCTCGGCGCGTAGCAGCGGTTCGGCGAACGCTTTGGCGTCCTGCAACCGGGCAAGGCTTCGTTCGACGCGGTTGTGTGCGGTCCAGTGCGAGGCATTAAGCGCGCGCAGTTTTGCATGCTCGGTGAGTGATGCCTGTTTGAGGTTGGCGGGCAGTAGCGGACTGGCCCGTTTCAATGCCGTGCGCTTGTGTGCCGCAGCCTGCATCAGCCATGTCGGGATGGCCTGGAGCAGCGGTTGATAGTGTGCGTCCTGCCGGGGTAGCAGCAGTGGGTCGGGCAGTGTCGCGAGGGCGGGTGTGGTTTCTTGAATCATGGGGTGAGGCCGTTTGCCTGGAGAAAGGTCCCTAGCAAACACCGGCCGTTGATTCGATGTGCGGTACATATATACCGCACGCCACAAAACTCTCTTGATTAAGATCCCCGGTACGTCTGCGCAAATGGCGGCGTGCAGTTTAAACTGCGCCTTTGCGACGCTATATGTCGCATTGCCGTAAACCCGGGAAAATCCGGGGTTTGCGCTATAAGAAGTTGTCGCTTGGCGGCAAGGCCGGGCTGAAAACTGTCCTTACAATCCCCCCATCGCTCGCCAGTTTCAGGCGGGTGTTCCTCTTCAGGAGACTCCGATGTCCGTTGAGCACGCTGCGGTACAACGCGCCGATTTCGACCAGGTAATGGTTCCCAACTACGCGCCTGCCGCTTTCATTCCGGTGCGTGGCGCCGGTTCCCGCGTCTGGGACCAGAGCGGTCGCGAGCTGATCGACTTCGCCGGCGGGATTGCCGTAAACGTATTGGGCCACGCGCATCCGGCGCTGGTCGGTGCCTTGACCGAGCAAGCGAACAAGCTGTGGCACGTGTCTAACGTGTTCACCAATGAGCCGGCCCTGCGCCTGGCGCACAAGCTGATCGACGCCACGTTCGCCGAGCGCGTGTTCTTCTGCAACTCGGGCGCCGAAGCCAACGAGGCCGCGTTCAAGCTGGCCCGTCGCGTGGCGTTCGACCGTTTCGGCAGCGAGAAGTACGAGATCATCGCCGCGCTCAACAGCTTCCACGGTCGTACCCTGTTCACCGTTAACGTCGGTGGCCAGTCGAAGTACTCCGACGGTTTCGGTCCGAAAATCACCGGCATCACCCACGTTCCTTACAACGATCTGGCCGCGCTGAAAGCGGCGGTGTCCGACAAGACCTGTGCGGTCGTGCTCGAACCTATCCAGGGCGAGGGCGGTGTACTGCCGGCCGAACTGGCTTACCTGCAAGGTGCCCGTGAACTGTGCGACGCGAACAACGCGCTGCTGGTGTTCGACGAAGTGCAGACCGGCATGGGCCGTACCGGCCACCTGTTCGCCTATCAGCATTACGGCGTGACCCCGGACATCCTGACCAGCGCCAAGAGCCTGGGCGGTGGTTTCCCGATCGCCGCGATGCTGACCACTGAAGCGCTGGCCAAACATCTGGTCGTCGGCACCCACGGCACCACCTACGGCGGCAACCCGCTGGCGTGCGCGGTTGCCGAAGCGGTGATCGACGTGATCAACACCCCTGAGGTGCTGAGCGGCGTCAACGCCAAGCACGACAAATTCAAGACCCGTCTGCAGCAGATCGGCGAGAAGTACGGCCTGTTCACTCAGGTGCGTGGCCTCGGTCTGTTGATCGGTTGTGTGCTGAGCGACGCCTGGAAAGGCAAGGCCAAGGACATCTTCAACGCCGCTGAAAAAGAAGGCCTGATGATTCTGCAGGCCGGCCCGGACGTGATCCGTTTCGCCCCGAGCCTGGTGGTGGAAGACGCCGATATCGATGCCGGTCTGGACCGCTTCGAACGCGCCGCGGCAACACTGACGCAAGCCTGATTGACCCTTCGGCGCCCGAGGATTCGGGCGTCGATCAAAATTTTATGCCGAACCCGATCCACTGTAGGAGTGAGCCTGCTCGCGATTGCGGTCTGTCAGAAACCAATGAGTCGACTGACATACCGCAATCGCGAGCAGGCTCACTCCTACAAGGTCCGGTGTTTTTTCTTCTGTAAATTTATAAGAGAAAGGAGTGACACCATGCTGGTGATGCGCCCTGCGCAAATGGCTGATCTGGGCGAGGTACAGCGTCTGGCTGCGGACAGTCCGATTGGTGTCACTTCCTTGCCGGATGACGTGGAACGTCTGAGCGACAAGATCGCCGCGAGCGAAGCCTCGTTCGCCGCCGAAGTGAGTTTCAACGGGGAGGAGAGCTACTTTTTCGTCCTCGAAGACACCGCCACCGGCAAACTGGTCGGCTGCTCGGCCATCGTTGCCTCGGCCGGTTACTCCGAGCCGTTCTACAGCTTCCGCAACGAGACCTTCGTCCACGCCTCCCGCGAACTGAAGATCCACAACAAGATCCACGTGCTTTCGCAATGCCACGACCTGACCGGCAACAGCTTGCTGACCAGTTTCTACGTGCAGCGCGAGCTGGTGGGTTCGCCGTGGGCCGAGCTCAATTCCCGTGGTCGCCTGCTGTTCGTCGCCAGCCACCCGGAGCGTTTCGCCGATTCGGTGGTGACCGAGATCGTCGGTTACAGCGACGAGAACGGCGATTCGCCATTCTGGGACGCGATCGGGCGCAACTTCTTCGACCTCAACTACGCCGAGGCCGAACGCCTGTGTGGCCTGAAGAGCCGCACGTTCCTCGCCGAACTGATGCCGCATTACCCGATCTACGTGCCGCTGCTGCCGGATTCCGCTCAAGAAGCGATGGGCCAGGTGCACCCGCGTGCGCAGATCACTTTCGACATCCTGATGCGCGAAGGCTTCGAGACCGATCACTACATCGACATTTTCGACGGTGGCCCGACCCTGCATGCACGTGTTTCGGGGATCCGTTCGATCGCTCAGAGCCGTGTGGTGCCGGTGAAGATCGGCGAGCCGGTCAAAGGCGCCGGGCGCCAGTATCTGGTGGCCAACGCGCAGTTGCAGGATTACCGCGCGGTGTTGCTGGAACTCGATTACGCGCCGGGAAAACCGGTGACCCTGGATCTGGAAGCAGCCGAAGCCCTGGGCGTCGGTGAAGGTGCCAGCGTGCGCCTGGTGGCGGTTTAACGCCTTAGCGAGTTTCACGGGTGGCGAAGGCGGCCCGTTTGAGGAGATAGCATGATTGTTCGTCCCGTACGCAGCAGCGATTTATCCGCGCTGATCGACCTGGCCCGCAGCACCGGCACCGGCCTGACCACGTTGCCGGCCAACGAAGAGCGCCTGACCCATCGGGTCGGCTGGGCCGAGAAGACCTTTCGCGGCGAAGCCGGCCGTGGCGATGCGGACTACCTGTTCGTGCTCGAAGACGACAACGGTCGCGTGGTGGGGATTTCCGCCATCGCCGGCGCGGTCGGTCTGCGTGAGCCGTGGTACAACTTCCGCGTCGGCCTGACCGTCAGCGCCTCGCAAGAGCTGAACATCTATCGCGAGATTCCGACGCTGTTCCTCGCCAACGACCTGACTGGCAACTCCGAGCTGTGCTCGCTGTTCCTGCACGCCGATTACCGCACCGGCCTGAACGGCCGAATGCTGTCTAAGGCGCGCATGCTGTTCATCGCCGAGTTCCCGGAACTGTTCGGCAACAAGATCATCGCTGAGATGCGCGGCGTCTCCGATGAGGCCGGTCGATCGCCGTTCTGGGAAAGCCTCGGTCGGCACTTCTTCAAGATGGAATTCAGTCAGGCCGATTACCTGACCGGCGTTGGCAACAAGGCGTTCATCGCCGAACTGATGCCGAAATTCCCGCTGTACACCTGCTTCCTGTCGCCGGATGCGCGCAACGTCATCGGTCAGGTGCACCCGGACACCGAACCGGCGCTGGCGATGCTCAAGAGCGAAGGTTTCAGCTATCAGGGCTACGTCGATATCTTCGACGCCGGCCCGGCCATCGAGTGCGAAACCAGCAAGATCCGCGCAGTCCGCGACAGCGAAGCACTGGTGCTGGCAATCGGTACACCGGGCGATGACGCCACGCCGTTCATCATCCATAACCGCAAGCGCGAAGACTGCCGCATCACCGCTGCGCCGGCCCGCCTGGCTGCCGGCACGCTGGTGGTCGATCCGCTGACCGCCAAACGTCTTCAACTCAACGCCGGCGATCAAGTGCGCGCCGTGGCGTTGTCTGCTGCTCGGGAGTCGAAATAATGAATTCGCTATACATCGCAGGTGAATGGCTGGCCGGTCAGGGCGAAGCCTTTCAGTCGCTGAACCCGGTGACCCAGCAAGTGCTGTGGTCGGGGGAGGGCGCGACTGCCGCTCAGGTCGAGTCGGCCGTGCAGGCTGCGCGTCAGGCCTTTCCGGGTTGGGCGCGGCGTTCGCTGGACGAGCGCATCAGCGTGCTCGAGGCCTTCGCCGCCGCCCTGAAAAACCACAGTGACGAACTGGCCCGCACCATCGGTGAGGAAACCGGCAAACCGTTGTGGGAAGCCGCGACCGAAGTTACCAGCATGGTCAACAAGATCGCGATCTCGGTGCAGAGCTACCGCGAACGTACCGGCGAGAAGAGCGGCCCGCTGGGCGACGCCACCGCCGTGCTGCGCCACAAGCCACATGGTGTGGTGGCGGTATTCGGCCCTTACAACTTCCCCGGCCATTTGCCGAACGGGCACATCGTGCCGGCGCTGCTGGCCGGTAACAGCGTGCTGTTCAAGCCAAGCGAGCTGACGCCGAAAGTCGCCGAGCTGACGGTCAAGTGCTGGATCGAAGCCGGTCTGCCGGCCGGCGTGTTGAACCTGTTGCAAGGCGCTCGCGAAACCGGTATCGCCCTGGCGGCGAACCCGGGCATCGATGGCTTGTTCTTCACCGGTTCGAGCCGCACCGGCAATCACCTGCATCAGCAGTTCGCCGGGCGTCCGGACAAGATTCTTGCTTTGGAAATGGGCGGCAACAACCCGCTGGTGGTTGATCAGGTGGGTGATCTGGACGCGGCGGTGTACACGATCATTCAGTCGGCGTTCATCTCCGCCGGTCAGCGCTGCACGTGTGCGCGCCGGTTGCTGGTGCCGCAAGGCGCATGGGGCGACAGCCTGCTCAAGCGTCTGGTGGAAGTCAGCGCAACGATTGAAGTCGGTGCGTTCGATCAACAGCCGGCGCCATTCATGGGCTCGGTGATTTCCCTTGGCGCGGCGAAAGCGCTGATGGATGCCCAGCAACACCTGCTGGCCAATGGCGCGGTGTCGTTGCTGGCGATGACTCAGCCGCAAGCGCAGTCTGCCTTGCTGACCCCGGGCATTCTGGATGTGACCGCCGTGGCCGAGCGTCCGGACGAAGAACTGTTCGGCCCGTTGCTGCAAGTGATTCGCTACGCCGATTTCGCTGCGGCGATCGCTGAGGCCAACGACACCGCTTATGGCCTGGCGGCTGGTTTGCTGTCGGATTCCGAAGATCGTTATCAGCAGTTCTGGCTGGAAAGCCGCGCCGGTATCGTCAACTGGAACAAACAGCTGACCGGTGCCGCGAGCAGCGCGCCGTTCGGCGGCGTCGGGGCTTCGGGTAACCATCGCGCCAGTGCTTACTACGCGGCGGATTACTGCGCGTACCCGGTGGCGTCGCTGGAAACCCCAAGTCTGGTGTTGCCTGCGGCCCTGACGCCTGGCGTGAAAATGGCGTAACGGCCATCGCGAGCAGGCTCACTCCTACAAGACTTGTGTCGAACACAGCATGTGTGAACACCGCCAAACCTGTAGGAGTGAGCCTGCTCGCGATAGCCGCGACGCGGTCTGACTGAATTGTTACTTGAAGCCTATAACAACAGATTCTCGTGGAGCCTCGCTGATGAAATCCTATGAAGTCAATTTTGACGGTCTAGTGGGGCCGACCCATAACTACGGTGGTCTGTCCTACGGCAACGTTGCGTCCCAGAGCAACAGCCAGCAATCCTCGAATCCGAAGGAAGCGGCGCTGCAAGGTCTGGCGAAAATGAAAGCGCTGATGGAAATGGGCTTTCAGCAAGGCGTGCTGGCGCCGCAGGAGCGTCCGGACGTGGCCGCGTTGCGCCGTCTGGGTTTCAGCGGCAGCGACGCGCAAGTGATCGAGCGTGCAGCGAAGGAAGCCATGCCGTTGCTGGTCGCCAGTTGCTCGGCATCGAGCATGTGGGTGGCCAACGCCGCCACTGTCAGCCCGAGTGCCGACACCGCTGACGGTCGCGTGCATTTCACCGCCGCCAACCTCAACTGCAAATACCACCGCAGCATCGAACACCCGACCACCAGCCGCGTGCTCGGTGCGATGTTCGCCGATCAGCAACACTTCGCCCATCACGCCGCGTTGCCGGCGGTGGCGCAGTTCGGTGACGAAGGCGCGGCCAACCACACGCGCTTCTGCCGTGAGTACGGCGAGGCCGGTGTCGAGTTCTTCGTGTTCGGTCGCAGTGCGTTCGACACCCGCTACCCGGCGCCGCAGAAGTACCCGGCGCGCCAGACCCTGGAAGCGTCGCAAGCGGTGGCGCGTCTGCACGGTCTGCGTGACGAGGGCGTGGTCTACGCGCAGCAGAACCCGGCGGTGATCGACCAGGGCGTCTTCCACAACGACGTGATCGCGGTGGGTAACGGCGAGGTGCTGTTCTATCACGAGGATGCGTTCCTCGACACCGAGCAGATGCTGGCCGAGTTGCAGGGCAAACTGGCCAAGGTCGGCGGCCAGTTCCAGTCGGTCTGCGTGCCGCGTTCGGCGGTCACCGTGGACGATGCGGTGCGCTCCTACCTGTTCAACAGCCAGTTGCTGTCGCGTCCTGATGGCTCGATGCTGTTGATCGTGCCGGAAGAATGCCGTGGCAACGAGCGCGTGTGGAACTACCTGCAAGGGCTGACCAGCTCCGGCGGGCTGATCCGCGAAGTCAAAGTCTTCGACCTCAAGCAAAGCATGCAGAACGGCGGTGGACCGGCGTGCCTGCGACTGCGCGTCGCGCTCAACGAAACCGAGCTGGCGGCGGTCAACCCAGGGGTTATCATGACGGCCCCGTTGTACGGTTCGTTGACCGCATGGGTTGAAAAGCACTACCGCGACCGCCTGAGCGAAACCGATCTGGCGGACCCGCAGTTGCTGCTTGAATGCCGGACGGCACTGGATGAACTGACGCAAATCCTTAAACTGGGCGCGGTTTATCCATTCCAGATCAATTGATGGCCGGCGCGTCGTCTGAACGCGACGCGCGGCTTGTCTCCCCAAGAGAGTAAAAACATGAGCGATTCCCTGCAGCTGATCCTTGAAGACACCGACGGCACGCAACTGCAAACCTCGTGCACCCGCGTCGCGGTCATGTGGCAAGGCAAAGAGCTGTGGATCCAGCAGGACGGCCGTGGCCAACTGCTGATCGGCGTGGACGTCGAGGAAGGTGACGAAGAGTACGCCAACCTGCTGCTGCGCCCATTGGCAACTAATCTGGTAAGTCTGCAACTGGAAATGGAACCGGCTGAAGTCGGTGACGAAGACCATGTGCACGGCCCGGATTGCAACCACGATCACTAAGGAAACCGCTCTATGCTCGCCCTCGGCAAACTGCTTGAACTGACCCTCGCCGGCCGCGAACCGGCGGAGAAGACTCAACTGACTGTCGAAGGCGTGCGCATGCGCTGGTTGAGCGAGGGTGCGCTGGAAGTCCGGCCGCCCGAAGCGCGCGACAATGGCCTGGACCTGCTGCTGTCGGCAGGTATCCACGGCAATGAAACAGCGCCGATCGAGTTGCTCGATCGGCTGCTGCATGACATCGCTCGCGGCGATCTGAAGCCGCGTGCACGCATTCTGTTCCTGTTCGGCAACCCGGAAGCGATTCGCAAGGGCGAGCGCTTCGTCGAGCAGGACGTCAACCGGCTGTTCAACGGCCGGCATGAACAAACCAGCGGTTCCGAAGCCATCCGCGCCTGCGAGCTGGAGCGTCTGGCAGCGAGCTTCTTCAGCCTGCCGGATCGGCAGCGCCTGCACTACGACCTGCACACCGCCATTCGTGGTTCGAAGATCGAGCAGTTCGCGCTGTACCCGTGGAAAGAAGGTCGCCAGCATTCGCGCCGCGAACTGGCGCGTCTGCGCGCCGCCGGAATGGAGGCGGTGCTGCTGCAGAACAAACCGTCGATCGTTTTCAGCTCGTACACCTACGACAAACTCGGTGCCGAGGCTTTCACCCTGGAACTGGGCAAGGCGCGGCCGTTCGGGCAGAACGAAGGGGTGGATGTTTCACGTCTGGAAACTCGTCTGAAGCAGATCATCGAAGGCAATGAGCCGGATCTGGCAGCAGAGGGACTGGATGGTTTGCAGCTGTTCAGCGTCGCCCGGGAAATCATCAAGCACAGCGATGCGTTCCGCCTGAACCTGCCAGCGGACATCGAGAACTTTTCTGAATTGGATGTGGGTTATGTGCTGGCCGAAGATCTGGCCAATACCCGCTGGGTCATCGAGGAAGAGGGCGCGCGGATCATCTTCCCTAATCCCAAGGTCAAGAACGGCTTGCGTGCGGGCATCCTGATCGTGCCGGCCACCGACGAACACTTATCCTGAGAACACTTCAGACCCCATGTGGGAGCGGGCTTGCTCGCGAAAGCGGTGTGTCAGTACACAGATTCGTCACTGACACACCGCTTTCGTCGGAACGCCGCCCGGAGCAAGCCCGCTCCCACATTTAGATTTGAGTGAGGTTTGGGGTCGCGCTCGACCCAGACAGACTCAGACCGCTACTGCACGTGGCTCACTGCGACGCAGCGCACGAACCTTCTGCAGCGTATCCGCGCAAGTCCGCGCCGCTTCCTGACCCTTGTGCACGAAATGCTCGAAGAAGAACTTCTGATGTTCTTCACCGGCATGGAAGTTATGCGGGGTCAGGGACACCGAGAACACTGGCACTTCGGTTTCCAGTTGCACCTGCATCAGGCCGCTGACCACTGACTGGGCGACGAATTCGTGACGATAGATGCCGCCATCCACGACCAGAGCGGCCGCGACGATGCCGGCATAACGGCCAGTTTTGGCCAGCAACTTGGCGTGCAGGGGCATTTCAAAGGCGCCGCCGACTTCGAAGAAGTCGATGTCCGATTCCTGATAACCCTGAGCCAGCATTTCGGCGACGAAGCCTTTACGGCTCTGGTCGACGATTTCCTTGTGCCAGCAGGCCTGGATGAACGCAACGCGCTCGCCGTGAGGGTGTTTGGTTTTGCTGTCGATAGCGGTGGGTTGCATGTTCTGACTCCTGTTTGTGTGAAAAACAGGGCGTTATGAATTGAAAGGGATTCAAGGGTACGCACGAGCACACAAGCGCGCGGGTGGCCCTTTGGTGTCAATCCCGTTCTCTCTTCATCCGGACTATGACCGTCGGCCCCGGAATCACACCGGGTCTGCTGACCTTGCCGCCGATCACAGCAAAAGCCGTGTTCGTCGCCAAGCGCTCGCGGGCTATGCGCATTGCGCGCAATTACCGCCGGTGGGGAATTGCACCCCGCCCTGAGAACGTTTTTGCCGCCCTTTCTCGGGCGGCGCAGCGTTTTTATCACATATTTTCCGGCCTTGCACAGAACCTGTGGGAGCGAGCCTGCTCGCGAAAGCAATGTGTCAGTCAGCAGATGTGTCACTGACAGACCGCCTTCGCGAGCAAGCCCGCTCCCACATTGGGTTGCGTCCTTTCAAGGAGTAATGTGCTTTTTCTCACTCAAGGGTTGATTAATCGGCGCCATGACCGCAGTAATTCACCTTCGAAAAGGGATTTCCCCTGCTGACCAGAGGCCAGGTTCATGAGCGTTATCGATCTTCGCAGCGACACCGTCACCCAACCGACTCCTGCCATGCTCGACGCGATGACTGCGGCGGCTACCGGTGACGACGTGTACGGCGAAGATCCGACGGTCAAACGTCTGGAAGCCGAATTGGCGAAAAGGCTGGGTTTCGCCGCTGCGCTGTTCGTGCCGACTGGCACCATGAGCAATCTGCTGGGCCTGATGGCGCATTGCGAACGTGGCGACGAATACATCGTCGGCCAGCAGGCGCACACCTATAAGTACGAGGGCGGCGGCGCGGCGGTGCTCGGTTCGATCCAGCCACAGCCGCTGGAAGTGCAGGCCGACGGTTCGCTGGATCTGGATCAGGTAGCAGCGGCGATCAAGCCCGATGACTTTCACTTCGCCCGTACCCGGCTGCTGGCGCTGGAAAACACCATGCAGGGCAAAGTGTTACCGCTGGAGTATCTGGCCCGCGCGCGCCAATTCACGCGGGAGCACGGTCTGGCCCTGCATCTGGACGGCGCGCGGCTGTACAACGCGGCAGTCAAGCTTGGGGTGGATGCCCGCGAGATCACGCAACATTTCGATTCGGTATCGGTGTGCCTGTCCAAAGGCCTCGGCGCGCCGGTCGGTTCGGTGCTGTGTGGCACTGAGCAGCTGATCGGCAAGGCCCGCCGCCTGCGCAAAATGGTCGGCGGCGGCATGCGTCAGGCCGGTTTGCTCGCGGCGGCGGGGCTGTACGCGCTGGATCACCACGTTGAGCGCCTGGCGGATGACCATGCCAACGCCCGGTTTTTGGCCGAAGGCTTGCGCGAGGCCGGGTTCAGCGTCGAGCCGGTGCAGACCAACATGGTCTACGTGCAAATGGGCGATCAGTCCGAAGCGCTCAAGGTGTTTGCCGCCGAACGCGGGATCAAGTTGAGCGCCGCCGCGCGCTTGCGCATGGTCACGCACATGGACGTCAGTCGCTCGCAAATCGAGCAAGTGATCGCGACATTCGTCGAGTTTTCGCGCAAGTGACAGCGTTAGCCGTCCAATTGACCGTTACTATCGTATAAACACGCTGTACCCCGCGCGAAGGGCCGATATAATGCGGCCCTTTGCCGTCGTTTCGTCTGTTGACGTTTCGTACAGGCCTTTGGCCGCAGCCTCCGTGGAAGAACCTAATGAAAAGCGCAGAAATCCGTGAAGCCTTCCTTCGCTTCTTCGAAGAGCAAGGCCACACCCGTGTAGCCTCCAGCTCTTTGATTCCGGGCAACGACCCAACCCTGCTGTTCACCAACGCGGGGATGAACCAGTTCAAGGACTGCTTCCTGGGCCAGGAAAAGCGCGCGTACACCCGCGCAACCAGCAGCCAGAAGTGCGTGCGTGCCGGTGGCAAGAACAGCGACCTGGAAAACGTCGGTTATACCGCTCGTCACCACACCTTCTTCGAAATGCTCGGTAACTTCAGCTTCGGTGACTATTTCAAGCACGACGCGATTACCTTCGCCTGGACCTTCCTGACCGGCGTCCTGAAACTGCCGAAGGAAAAACTCTGGGTCACCGTCTACGCCTCCGACGACGAAGCGTATGACATCTGGACCAAAGAGATCGGTGTGCCGGTCGAGCGCATGATCCGCATCGGCGACAACAAAGGCGCGCCGTACGCGTCCGACAACTTCTGGACCATGGGCGATACCGGCCCGTGCGGCCCGTGCACCGAGATTTTCTACGATCACGGCGAGCACATCTGGGGCGGCCCACCGGGTTCGCCGGAAGAAGACGGCGACCGTTACATCGAGATCTGGAACAACGTGTTCATGCAGTTCAACCGCACCGCCGATGGCGTGTTGCATCCGTTGCCAGCGCCGTCGGTCGACACCGGCATGGGCCTGGAGCGGATCAGTGCGGTGATGCAGCACGTCAATTCCAACTACGACATCGACCTGTTCAAGAACCTGCTCAAAGCCTCGGCTGAAGCGATCGGCTGCGAAAATGGCGACCAGTCGTCGCTGAAAGTGGTGTCCGACCACATCCGTTCGTGCGGTTTCCTGATCGCCGACGGCGTGCTGCCGTCCAACGAAGGCCGCGGCTACGTGCTGCGCCGGATCATTCGTCGCGCCTGCCGTCACGGCAACAAGCTGGGCGCCACCGGCAGCTTCTTCTACAAGATTGTTGCGGCGCTGGTCGCCGAGATGGGCGAAGCCTTCCCGGAACTGAAAACGCAGCAGAGCAACATCGAGCGCGTACTCAAGGCTGAAGAAGAGCAGTTCTCCAAGACTCTGGAGCACGGCCTGAAGATCCTCGAACAGGATCTGCTGGAACTCAAAGGCACCGTGGTGCCGGGCGACGTGGTGTTCAAACTCTACGACACCTACGGTTTCCCGATGGACCTGACGGCCGACATCGCTCGCGAGCGCGGCCTGACCGTCGACGAAGTCGGCTTCGAGCGTGAAATGGAAGCCCAGCGTGTTCGTGCGCGTTCCGCCAGCTCGTTCGGTCTGGACTACAACACCCTGGTCAAGGTTGATGTGGCCACCGAGTTCACCGGTTACAAAGACACCAGCGGTTCGGCAAAAATCGTCGCTATCTATAAAGATGGCCAGTCGGTCGACGTCTTGAGTGAAGGCGAAGAGGCGGTGATCGTGCTGAACCAGACGCCGTTCTACGCTGAGTCCGGCGGCCAGATTGGCGACTGCGGTTTCCTCCAGGCCGGTAACGCACGTTTCGACGTCCGTGACACCACCAAGACCGGCGGCGCCTTCCTGCACCACGGCGTGCTGGATTCCGGCAGCCTGACCATCGGCGCGCCAGTGGAAACCCACGTCGATGCCGAGGTGCGTCACGCGACTTCGCTGAACCACTCGGCCACCCACTTGCTGCACGCTGCGCTACGCCAGGTGTTGGGCGAGCACGTTCAGCAGAAGGGCTCGTTGGTGGATAGCCAGCGTCTGCGCTTCGACTTCAGCCACTTTGAAGCGATCAAGCCGGAGCAGATCAAAGCGCTGGAAGACATCGTCAACGCCGAGATCCGCAAGAACTCCGCAGTTGAAACCGAAGAAACCGACATCGAAACCGCCAAGCAGAAAGGCGCGATGGCGCTGTTTGGCGAGAAGTACGGCGACAACGTGCGCGTGCTGAGCATGGGCGGCGATTTCTCCGTCGAGCTGTGTGGCGGTATCCACGCCAACCGTACCGGCGACATCGGCCTGCTGAAAATCATCAGCGAAAGCGGTGTGGCATCGGGTGTGCGTCGTATCGAGGCAGTCACTGGTGCTGCGGCACTGGCCTACTTGAACGCTGCAGAAGAACAACTCAAGGAAGCGGCCAACCTGGTCAAGGGCAGCCGCGACAATCTGATCGACAAGCTGTCGGCCGTGCTGGAGCGCAACCGCGCGCTGGAAAAGCAACTCGAGCAGTTGCAGGCCAAGGCCGCCAGCGCCGCGGGCGACGATCTGTCGAACTCGGCAGTCGACGTCAAAGGCGTGAAGGTTCTGGCCGCACGTCTGGATGGTCAGGATGGCAAGGCGCTGCTGGCGCTGGTCGATCAGCTGAAAAACAAACTCGGCCGCGCAGTGATCCTGCTCGGCAGTGTCCATGAGGAAAAGGTCGTACTGGTTGCAGGCGTAACCAAGGACCTGACTGGCCAACTCAAAGCCGGTGATTTGATGAAACAGGCTGCTGCGGCAGTGGGCGGGAAGGGCGGTGGTCGTCCGGACATGGCGCAGGGCGGCGGTGTTGACGCCGGCGCACTGGATGGCGCACTGGCGCTGACCGTTCCATTCGTCGAGCAGGGTTTATAAGACGGCCCGCCGGGTCCGCAGTCTAGTGGCGGGTCCGGCGGCTGTTCGAGTGATTATTGGGCGCCCTTCATGGGCAGAGGCGGCTTTGAAATGGCTTTGATCGTACAGAAATTTGGAGGCACCTCGGTCGGCACTGTCGAGAGAATCGAGCAGGTCGCCGACAAGGTTAAGAAATTCCGCGATGCCGGCGATGACCTGGTGGTTGTGCTGTCTGCAATGAGCGGCGAAACCAACCGTCTGATCGATCTGGCCAAGCAAATCAGTGGCGACGTGCAACCGGTTCCGCGTGAGCTGGACGTGATCGTCTCCACCGGTGAGCAGGTGACGATTGCCCTGTTGGCCATGGCGCTGATCAAGCGCGGTGTGCCGGCGGTGTCGTACACCGGTAATCAGGTGCGGATCCTGACGGACAGTGCGCACAATAAAGCGCGTATCTTGCAGATTGATGACCAGAAGATTCGCGGTGATCTGAAAGCAGGTCGCGTGGTGGTTGTCGCCGGTTTCCAGGGCGTCGACGAGCACGGCAACATTACCACCCTCGGCCGTGGCGGTTCCGACACCACAGGCGTGGCACTGGCGGCTGCATTGAAGGCTGACGAGTGCCAGATCTACACCGACGTCGATGGTGTCTACACCACTGACCCGCGTGTGGTGCCGGTCGCTCAGCGTCTGGACAAGATCACCTTCGAAGAGATGCTGGAAATGGCCAGCCTCGGTTCCAAGGTGTTGCAGATCCGTGCGGTGGAATTCGCCGGCAAGTACAACGTTCCGCTGCGCGTACTGCACAGCTTCAAGGAGGGTCCGGGCACCCTCATTACTATTGATGAAGAGGAAACCATGGAACAGCCGATCATTTCCGGCATCGCTTTCAACCGCGATGAAGCCAAGCTGACCATCCGTGGCGTGCCAGACACCCCGGGCGTGGCGTTCAAGATTCTCGGCCCGATCAGTGCCGCGAACATCGAAGTCGACATGATCGTGCAGAACGTCGCGCACGATAACACCACCGACTTCACCTTCACCGTGCACCGCAACGACTACCAGGCCGCACAGACCGTGCTGGAAAACACCGCTCGCGAGATCGGTGCCCGGGAAGTGGTGGGTGACACCAAGATTGCCAAGGTCTCGATCGTCGGCGTCGGCATGCGTTCCCACGCAGGCGTGGCCAGCCGCATGTTCGAATCCCTGGCCAAGGAAAGCATCAACATCCAGATGATCTCGACGTCGGAAATCAAGGTTTCCGTGGTGATCGAAGAGAAGTACTTGGAACTGGCCGTGCGCGCCCTGCACACGGCTTTCGAACTGGACGCGCCGGCCCGTCAGGGCGAGTAAATCCGGTCACCTGAAGGGCGCGGTCTGACCGCGCCCTTTATTTTTTGAATGGCGCGAGCCCTGAACTGTTCTTTTGCTCGCGCTGGTCAATACTCAGGCCTGTAGGGCTACGATCGCTCCGGTTGTAGGTCGGGTGCCTTTTTTTTGCAGACTGTTGTCCCTGAAATGAAATGCGTGAGGAGAAAGGTATGCTGATTCTGACTCGTCGGTGCGCAGAAAGCCTGATTATCGGTGATGGCGAAATCACCGTGACCGTGCTCGGCGTCAAAGGAAATCAAGTGCGCATCGGCGTCAACGCCCCGAAAGAGGTTGCCGTGCACCGTGAGGAAATTTACCTGCGTATAAAGAAAGAGAAGGACGAAGAACCAAGCCATTAATTTTTATCGATTTTTATGTTTGCAAACGGGGAAGAAGGTGGTTAATATACGCCCCGTGTTGCGGAGAGCTGGCCGAGTGGCCGAAGGCGCTCCCCTGCTAAGGGAGTACACCTCAAAAGGGTGTCGGGGGTTCGAATCCCCCGTTCTCCGCCATTATTTGCTTAGTACGTTGTAATCTGGCTTTTTCTGTAAGTTGTTGAATTTATTAGAAAAAGTGGTTGGAATAGAGATTAGACGGGCTATAATGCGGCGCAACAAATGCACTCGTAGCTCAGCTGGATAGAGTACTCGGCTACGAACCGAGCGGTCACAGGTTCGAATCCTGTCGAGTGCACCATTTAAGAGTTGTTTATAGCGATATAAAGAACTCGGCTTCAGCCAGTTGTGGTCTGGTTTAAAAACACAAATGCACTCGTAGCTCAGCTGGATAGAGTACTCGGCTACGAACCGAGCGGTCACAGGTTCGAATCCTGTCGAGTGCACCATTTAAGAGTTGTTTATAGCGATATAAAGAACTCGGCTTCAGCCAGTTGTGGTCTGGTTTAAAAACACAAATGCACTCGTAGCTCAGCTGGATAGAGTACTCGGCTACGAACCGAGCGGTCACAGGTTCGAATCCTGTCGAGTGCACCATATTCAAGAAGCCCGCGTTTAACGCGGGCTTTTTGTTGTCTGCGATTTGGCTTTTCCTTTCACGCATCCCTTCTCGTCAAAATCGACTTGAGCACTTCGGCCTCTTTTCAGGTCATAGCGATAGCTAGTCGTCGACGTTCGAATATTCACCTTGTCCGGTTTGCCGAGCGCGCTCTCGACATCCTGTTGGCTCATGCCGGCAATCACTCGTTGATTGATGATTGCTGCGCGGCGCTGCCTGGCATCGATCAGGTTGCCGCATTTGTCCGCCAGGCGGCCAACGATGCCCGGTTCACGTCCTCTGATTGTCATACCGGATATTTCCTCATGGTTGTGTTCCGGCATGATCGGTACGACGGATCCGGGCGAGTAGGGGTGAACCTGTTGCTCTGAAAGCTGCTCGTCGCTCGCACAGCTCAGGGTCGTGAAGGTGATGCCGCCGTCGGCAGCCTCGCAGCGGTGAAGGGTGGTGGCGGCTCCGGCGGGTGGCAGGCAGAGCAGGCTGGCGACTACAAAAAGGGATGTTCTGGATAGCATTCGACGTCCTCCATGACGGTCTACGCTCAAGGGTAGTCGCTACATTTTTCAACGCCGGTGTGTTTTCTTTTCAAGATGAGTCGTCGCATCTGCACGGGTCAGGACAGCGCTCAACTTTGTCGCGCAAGCACTTGTTTCGACCGCGATTTTTTAACGTTTAAAACCGTCAGGCGGTGTATCATTGCGCCCGTCAGCCCCGCCGGGGCTTATGGAAAACCTCCATGGACTTACCCAGTAGTTACTCAGTAGCCCGTTTCACCAATCATGAATTGACTGATTGATCCTTCCGGCGTGCCCCGCTGCTGGGAGTGGAGTTCGCCTATGTCCGAAATCGAAGTAAAGAAAACCCAGGAAAGCCTGCAGGATCGCCTGGCTCAGGTCGTTGAGCTGCTGCAGCGCCAGAAGGTCGTCGAAGACCTGACTCATCGCCAGGAAGGCGCGCACCACGACCGGGTCGAGAACCTGGTTCACCGGCAGAACCTGGTCGAGCTGCAACGCAAACTCGATGATCTGCACTCCGCCGACGTTGCCTACATCCTTGAAGCCTTGCCGCTGGACGATCGTCTGACGCTCTGGCAACTGGTCAAGGCTGATCGCGACGGCGACATTCTTCTCGAAGTATCCGATTCCGTTCGTGAAACGCTGATCGCCGACATGGACGATCACGAGCTCCTGGCTGCGGCCAAGGACATGGACGCCGACGAACTTGCTGACTTGGCCTCCGAGCTGCCGCGAGACGTCGTCCATGAGCTGATGGAGACGCTCGACCAGCAGCAACGCGAGCGCGTGCGTTCGGCCCTGTCCTATGACGAGGAGCAGGTCGGTGCGCTGATGGACTTCGAGATGGTGACGATCCGTGAGGATGTCAGCCTCGAAGTGGTTCTGCGTTACCTGCGTCGGCTCAAAGAGCTGCCGGGCCATACCGACAAACTGTTCGTGGTCGATTACGACGGCGTGCTCAAGGGCGTGCTGCCGATCAAGCGTCTGTTGGTCAACGACCCGGAGAAGCAGGTTTCTGAAGTCATGGCCAGCGATCCGGTGAGTTTTCACCCGGACGAAGACGCCTATGACGCGGCTCAGGCGTTCGAGCGTTACGACTTGATCTCGGCCCCGGTGGTCGACAAGAACGGCAAGCTGATCGGCCGTCTGACCATTGACGAAATGGTCGACCTGATTCGTGAGGAGAGCGAAAGCGAAGTCCTCAACATGGCGGGTCTGCGCGAAGAGGAAGATATCTTCGCCTCCGTCTGGAAATCCCTGCGCAACCGTTGGGCATGGCTGGCGATCAACCTCATCACTGCCTTTGTCGCGTCGCGGGTGATCGGTCTGTTCGAAGGCTCGATCGAGAAGCTGGTGGCGCTGGCGGCGCTGATGCCGATCGTGGCGGGTATCGGCGGTAACTCCGGTAACCAGACGATAACCATGATCGTGCGTGCCATGGCGCTCGACCAGGTCAGCACTGGCAACACCTCGCGTCTGATGCGCAAGGAGCTGGCGGTGGCGTTGATCAATGGTCTGGTCTGGGGTGGGGTGATCGGTGTGGTCGCCTACCTGCTTTACGGCAGTTGGTCGCTGGGCGTGGTGATGACGGCGGCGATGACCCTCAACCTGCTGCTCGCGGCGCTGATGGGGGTGTTGATCCCGATGACGCTGGCCAAAATGGGCCGCGACCCGGCGATGGGCGCCAGCGTGATGATCACGGCCATGACCGACAGTGGTGGCTTCTTCATCTTTCTGGGGTTGGCGACGATCTTCCTGCTCTGATTCGCTGCCATACAAAAGCCCGCCGAAATGGCGGGCTTTTTTGTGCCTGTTGTCTAGTCCTGAAATAGGTTTACACCTGTTTCAGTCTCAAAACGCCCGATGCACCGCATCGGGCGGTTTGTATTTCAGGGATAAGTGCGGCCGCTCCCGGTTGTAGATTTGCACCGGTTCATCCACCATTTTCACTGCATCCGCCAGGTCTTTGGGGCGATGCAGCAAAAACTCAGTCTTCAAAATCCCATTTACCCTTTCCGCCATAGCGTTCTGATAGCAATCATAACCGTCAGTCATTGAGCACCTGATTCCATGCCGGGTATGCATCCGTTGGTATAAATCGGAGCAATACTGGGCTCCGCGATCTGAATGATGAATGAGCGGTTGATTGGATTTTCGCTGACTAACAGCCTTCTGCAGCGCCCTGACCACCGACTCCGTATGCAGGCTGCTGTGCACATGATGACCCACGATTTTGCGTGAGTACGCGTCTGTTATCAGGCTAACGTAAGCGACACTTTCCCGCGTTGGGAGATAGGTAATGTCTGCGACCCAAACCTGCTCAGGTCTGCTGGCTACAACTTGTTCCGGGCCAGCTTTGAGTAGGTTGGGGTGACGGCGGAAGCGATGATGGCTATGCGTGGTTTTATGATAAGCACGTTTGCGAGGAACCAGCTCTCGCGCCTCTCGCAAGATGGTAAACAGGCGGTCTCGACCGACACGTAGCGTCGCTGCAGCTTCAATTAGCATCAGGTGGTGCAGTTTGCGTGTCCCAAGCCTCGGCTGGCGCCGACGCTTTTCCAGAACGAATTCCACTACCTGCTGGTCTTGGCAAACTCTCGCGTCAAAGGCTCGGTTGCGCTTGTAATACGCTTGGCGCGAAATGCCCATAAACAGGCAAGCCCTGGTAATGCTCAGGTCTTGGATTTGCCCTTGCGAGAGGACTTGCCGGGTCGCTTTTTTACGATGGACACACCGTAATCATTTTTCAAGACGTTCACGACAGCTTCAAAGAACTGGGCCTTCTGATTGCTCAGCGCCAACTGTTCTTCAAGCTCTTTGATCCGCTGTTCGGGTGTCAGCGGTAGGTTGGGGTCGGTCATCGGCCTGCTCCGCGGCGCTCGGATTGAGGCGCCTTGGCTCCAGTCCTGTCGGCCATGCTTGCGTAACCAAACCAGTACCGTGGACCGGCCTTGAATGCCAAAGCGCCGTTGAGCCTCTTTATAACTCAACTCGCCTTTTTCGACTTGATCTACAACTGACAATTTAAAAGCTAGCGTGTAATCGCGCTGGCTCCGCCTTTTTCCGGTATCCATTGAATCCTCCTGAAGATTGGTCAGAAGGTGTAAACCTTATTCAGGACGCGACACTGTCAATAAAAAGGCCAACGCATGAGCGTTGGCCTTTTTGTTTGCCGCCGGCCGGGGTCAGAAATCCAGGTTCGAAACCGCCAGCGCATTGCTCTCGATGAAGTCACGGCGAGGTTCGACCGCATCACCCATCAGGGTGTTGAAGATCTGGTCTGCGCCAATGGCGTCTTCGATGGTGACTTTCAGCATGCGGCGCACGCTTGGGTCCATGGTGGTTTCCCACAGCTGATCCGGGTTCATTTCACCCAGACCTTTGTAGCGCTGGATGGTGTGGCGCTTGGTGCTTTCGGCCATCAGCCAGTCGAGGGCTTCCTTGAACTCGGTGACCGCTTTCTTGCGCTCGCCACGCTGGATGTACGCGCCTTCGTCGAGCAGGGTGCTCAGTTGAGCGCCGAGGGTGACGACAGTCTTGTAGTCGTTGCTGCCGAAGAAGTCGCGGTTGAAGGTGACGTAGTTCGACAGGCCGTGGGAGATCAGCTCGACCTCTGGCAGCCAAACGCCACGTTCACGATCTTCACGCAGGCTGGCCTTGTAGACCAGGCCCGACTTCTCGACGGTGCGCAGACGCACTTCGTACTGAGCCAGCCAGTCCTGCATCTTGGCGTGGTCGCCGAGCATCTCCAGGCTCACCGCCGGCAGGTAGATGAAGTGTTCGGTCAGTTCCTGCGGGTACAGGCGCGACAGACGCTTGAGGGTCTTCATCACCATGCGGAAGTCGTTCACCAGACGCTCGAGCGCTTCACCGGAAATGCCCGGAGCCTCTTCGTTCAGGTGCAGGCTCGCATCTTCCAGGGCCGACTGCGTCATGTACTCTTCCATGGCGTCGTCGTCTTTGATGTATTGCTCTTGCTTGCCTTTCTTGACCTTGTACAGCGGCGGCTGGGCGATGTAGATGTAGCCGCGCTCGATCAGCTCCGGCAACTGACGGAAGAAGAAGGTCAGCAGCAGGGTACGGATGTGCGAACCGTCGACGTCAGCATCGGTCATGATGATGATGTTGTGATAGCGCAGCTTGTCGATGTTGTACTCTTCGCGACCGATACCGCAGCCGAGTGCAGTGATCAGCGTGCCCACTTCCTGGGACGAGATCATCTTGTCGAAGCGTGCTTTCTCGACGTTGAGGATCTTGCCCTTCAGCGGCAGGATCGCCTGGGTCTTGCGGTTACGTCCCTGCTTGGCAGAGCCGCCCGCGGAGTCACCTTCCACGAGGTACAGTTCGGACAGCGCAGGATCTTTTTCCTGGCAATCAGCGAGCTTGCCCGGCAGACCGGCGATGTCCAGCGCGCCTTTACGGCGGGTCATCTCACGGGCCTTGCGCGCCGCTTCACGGGCACGCGCCGCGTCGATCATCTTGCCGACGACCAGCTTGGCTTCGTTCGGGTTTTCCAGCAGGAAGTCGGAGAAGTACTTGCCCATCTCCTGCTCGACCGCGGTCTTCACTTCGGAAGACACCAGCTTGTCTTTGGTCTGCGAGCTGAACTTCGGATCCGGCACTTTTACCGAGATGATCGCGGTCAGGCCTTCACGGGCATCGTCACCGGTGGTCGCGACTTTGTGCTTCTTCGCCAGACCTTCCTGCTCGATATAGTTGTTCAGGTTACGCGTCAGTGCGGAACGGAAACCCACCAGGTGAGTACCGCCGTCGCGCTGCGGAATGTTGTTGGTGAAGCACAACAGGTTCTCGTTGAAGCTGTCGTTCCATTGCAGGGCGATTTCCACGCCGATGCCGTCTTCACGCTGGATGTTGAAGTGGAACACCTGGTTGACCGCAGTCTTGTTGGTGTTCAGGTATTCAACGAATGCACGCAGGCCGCCTTCGTACTTGAACAGCTCTTCCTTGCCGCTGCGCTCGTCCTTGAGGACGATGCCGACACCGGAGTTGAGGAAGGATAGTTCACGAATGCGCTTGGCCAGAATGTCCCAGCTGAAGTGAATGTTCTTGAAGGTTTCGCTGGAAGCCTTGAAGTGGATCTGGGTACCGGTGGTTTCGCTGTCGCCAACGATCGCCATCGGCGCCTGAGGTACACCGTGGACGTAGGTCTGTTCCCAGATCTTGCCGCTGCGGCGTACGGTCAGTACCAGCTCTTCGGACAGGGCGTTCACGACCGACACACCTACACCGTGCAGACCGCCGGATACCTTGTAGGAGTTATCGTCGAACTTACCGCCAGCGTGGAGGACGGTCATGATGACCTCGGCGGCGGAAACGCCTTCCTCTTTGTGCACGTCTACCGGGATGCCACGGCCGTTGTCTTTGACGGTGATGGACTCATCCGGGTGGATGATGATGCTGATGTCGTCGCAGTGGCCGGCGAGGGCTTCGTCGATCGAGTTGTCGACCACCTCGAACACCATGTGGTGCAGACCGCTACCATCGTCGGTGTCACCAATGTACATACCGGGACGTTTGCGTACGGCATCCAGGCCTTTCAGCACTTTAATGCTCGTTGAGTCGTACGTATTTTCTTCGCTCAATGCCTTCACTCCCGATGGTCGTGGGTCTGGGTGATACGGCCCTGTTCCACGTGGAACAGAGCGACTGGCGTTTCCGTCTGCCAGCCTTCCCTCAATAATTCGTGATCTACACAGGTGATGAAAACCTGGCAGCGTAAGTCTTCCAGCAAGCGGCACAGCGCGCGACGGTGGCTCTCGTCCAGTTCGGACGGCAAGTCATCCACCAGATAAATACACTGGCCGCGTCGGGCCTGGCTCACCAGATGCCCCTGGGCAATTCGCAAGGCACAAACCACCAGCTTCTGCTGACCCCGGGACAAGATGTCCGCGGCGTTGTGTGCGCCCAATCTAAGGCGCAAGTCAGCGCGTTGCGGTCCGGCCTGGGTATGACCCATTTGCTGGTCCCGTTGCACGGAGCCAGCCAGTACGGCACTCAATTCCCGGTCCTTGTCCCAGCCTCGGTAATAGCTGAGCGTCAAACCTTCAAGCTCAACCAGTTCGCTCAAGGTTTGTTCAAAGACTGGTTTCAAGGCTTTGATGTAAGCGCGGCGGTATTCATCGATTTCAGCGCTGGCCTGGCACAGCTCCCTGTCCCAAACCGCTTGCGAAACGGCGTCAAGTGTACCATGCCGCAGCCAGGAGTTTCTCTGGCGCAAGGCCTTCTGCAAACGCTGCCAGGTCGCCATGAAACGCGGTTCGACGTGGAACACGCCCCAATCGAGAAACTGCCGGCGAATCTTCGGCGCACCTTCGAGCAGGCGGAAGCTGTCGGGGTTGATCAGTTGCAGCGGCAGGATCTCTGCCAGTTGCGCGGCACTGCGAGCGTTCTGCCCGTCGATGCGGATCTGGAACTCGCCCTGACGGTCGCGAGATATCCCCAACGCACTGTGACCACCCTCGGCCAGTTCGACCTGACCGAACACCGTGCAGGCGAGTTGCTCGTACTGGATGACCGGCAACAGCCGCGTGCTACGAAACGAACGGGCAAGCCCCAGCAGATGAATGGCTTCCAGAACACTGGTTTTGCCGCTGCCGTTGGCGCCGTAAAGAATGTTGATGCGGGGGGAGGGGGAGAAGGTCACCGGGTGCAGATTACGCACCGCGGTGACCGAAACACGACTTAAGGACATCCAGGATCAGCTGATTACAGACGCATCGGCATGACAACATAAGCCGAGTCGTCATTGTCGGACTCTTGCACCAGCGCACTGCTGTTGGAGTCGGACAGGATCAGGCGAACCTGTTCGGTGGTCATCACGCCCAGCACGTCGAGCAGGTAGCTCACGTTGAAGCCGATTTCCAGCGAACCGCCGTTGTATTCAACGCCCACTTCTTCTTCCGCTTCTTCCTGCTCCGGGTTGTTGGCCTGGATCTTCAACTGACCATTGGCCAGTTGCAGACGGATGCCGCGGTACTTCTCGTTGGACAGAATTGCGGTACGGCTGAACGCTTCACGCAGGGCCTGACGATCGCCCAGTACCAGCTTGTCGCCGCCCTTCGGCAGAACGCGCTCGTAATCCGGGAACTTGCCGTCGACCAACTTCGAGGTGAAGGTGAATTCGCCGGTGGTGGCGCGGATGTGGTGCTGACCCAGAACGATGCTGACGTTGCCATCCGGCTCGGTGAGCAGACGCGCCAGTTCCAGAATGCCTTTGCGTGGCACGATCACCTGGTGACGATCCGGCTGACCGATATCGGCCTGCATCGAGCACATGGCCAGACGATGACCGTCGGTTGCCACGGCGCGGATCACACCGGCCGAGACTTCCAGCAGCATGCCGTTGAGGTAGTAGCGCACGTCCTGCTGGGCCATGGCGAAGCTGGTGCGTTCGATCAGGCGACGCAGTTTGCTCTGCTCCAGGCTGCAGGTCAGCGAACCCGGGCCTTCTTCAACCGTCGGGAAATCGTTGGCCGGCAGGGTCGACAGGGTGAAACGGCTACGACCGGCCTTCACGACCAGCTTCTGCTCATCGACCTTGATGTCGATCAGCGCGTCGTTGGGCAGGCTCTTGCAGATGTCCATCAGCTTGCGCGCAGGCACGGTGATGGAGCCGGTTTCAGCCGGCTCTTCGAGTTGCACGCGACCGACCAGCTCGACTTCCAGATCGGTACCGGTCAGCGACAGTTGCTGGCCATCGACGACCAACAGCACGTTGGACAGTACCGGCAAGGTCTGTCGGCGCTCGACGACGCCTGCGACCAGTTGCAGGGGTTTCAACAGGGCTTCGCGTTGAATGGTGAAATGCATGGTCTAGTCCCTTGCCTTAATAAGCTGCGCTGGAGTTCATCAAGTGGTCAGTGTACGCAGCAGGTTCTTGTAGTCCTCGCGGATGTCCGCGTCGGATTCCTTAAGTTCGTTGATCTTGCGGCAGGCGTGCAACACCGTCGTGTGGTCGCGACCACCAAACACATCGCCGATTTCCGGCAGGCTGTGGTTGGTCAGCTCCTTGGACAATGCCATGGCCACCTGACGCGGACGTGCCACCGAGCGCGAACGACGCTTGGACAGCAGGTCGGAAATCTTGATCTTGTAGTACTCGGCGACAGTGCGCTGAATGTTATCCACAGAGACCAGTTTGTCCTGCAGTGCCAACAAGTCCTTCAGGGATTCGCGGATCAACTCGATGGTGATGTCGCGGCCCATGAAGTGCGAGTGGGCGATCACGCGTTTCAGCGCGCCTTCCAGCTCACGGACGTTGGAACGAATTCGTTGGGCGATGAAGAACGCCGCATCGTGAGGCAACTCGACTTTGGCCTGGTCGGCCTTCTTCATCAAGATCGCCACGCGGGTTTCCAGCTCCGGCGGTTCGACGGCAACCGTCAGGCCCCAACCGAAGCGGGATTTGAGGCGCTCTTCAAGGCCTTCGATTTCTTTCGGGTAGCGGTCACTGGTGAGAATGACCTGCTGGCCACCTTCAAGCAGGGCGTTGAAGGTGTGGAAAAACTCTTCCTGAGAACGCTCTTTACGGGCGAAGAACTGAATATCGTCGATCAGCAGAGCGTCCACCGAACGGTAGAAACGCTTGAATTCGTTGATCGCGTTCAGTTGCAGCGCCTTGACCATGTCGGCCACGAAGCGCTCGGAATGCAGGTACACGACCTTGGCATTCGGGTTCTTCTTTAATAGATGGTTACCCACTGCGTGCATCAAGTGGGTTTTACCCAGGCCGACGCCGCCATAAAGGAACAGCGGGTTGTAACCGTGTTTAGGATTGTCCGCCACCTGCCAGGCCGCCGCGCGGGCGAGCTGGTTGGACTTGCCTTCGACGAAATTCTCGAAGGTGAAGGTGCGGTTCAGGTAACTGGTGTGCTTGAGCGCGCCTTCGACCTGAACGGTGCGCTGTTCGGCGCGAACCGGGGCCTGTTGCGAGGCCGCACCGGCCATCGGGTCAAAGCTGTCGCGGGACGGCTCTTCACTGACTTCCTCGGTTTTCTGCGTCGAGCGCTTGGCCGGAGCTGCACTTGGAGCGGGTGCTGGCGCACTGGCCGGCACGGTATTGGCCTGAGCCTGGGACACCTGCGCAGCGGCCAACGGCGCGTTCGGCGCGGCACGCGGTGCCGAGCTGCGTTTGCTGCCTATTAATAAGGAAAGCGCTGGCGCCATGCCGTTGCCGTGCTCATCCAGCAGTTCAAGGACGCGACCGAGGTACTTTTCGTTGACCCAGTCCAGCACAAAACGGTTCGGTGCGTAGACGCGCAACTCGTCGCCTTCGGCTTCGACCTGTAGTGGACGGATCCAGGTGTTGAATTGTTGGGCAGGCAGCTCCTCGCGCAAAAGCTCCACGCACTGCTGCCAAAGTTCCACTGACACGGATATCCCCTAAGTTGAAAGCCGGTGAGGCAAAAACAAGCGGCCATTGTAGCGGCGAGCCGTCCACTTATCCACATGCAGGTTGTGTGGTGACCATGATTAATCAATGCGTTAACCGGTAAAAAGGCGACCAACGGTGTGTGCATAAGCTCTGTGGATAACCGCCTCTGAGGGCACTGGACAACTGGGGGTGGAACTCGGTGGATAACCAGCCTGTGGATAACAGGCCATTCCACACACAGGTTATCCGACAGCGCAGCACAGGCTGAACACGGTTTTCCACTGTAGTTGTCATTCTCTGTACATCCCGCTCTACAAGGGCTGAAGGTGGTTATCCACAGAAGACGGCTGCCCTAGCTTTTACAAGCTTTACAGAAAAGCTTTAAATAATTCCCTTCTTTATTTTTATGTCTGGCAAACAGGATTTCGCTTCCGGAAGCTCCAGAGATCTATTTATAAGGAAACGTTGGTTGGAAATTGACCTGAGGGCTTGCTTTCTCTAGAATCCCCGGTCTCTTAAAACGGGGGCCATTCCGGCCCGTTGTGGACGAACCAGGTAACACGACATGAAACGTACTTTCCAACCAAGCACTATCAAACGCGCTCGTACCCACGGTTTCCGTGCTCGCATGGCTACCAAGAACGGTCGCGCTGTCCTGTCGCGTCGTCGCGCCAAAGGTCGTGCGCGTCTGGCAGTTTGATAATCCGGTACTGGAGGTGAGTCAGGACTTCAGTCGGGAAAAGCGTCTGCTTACCCCCCGGCATTTCAAGGCAGTCTTTGACTCCCCTACCGGCAAGGTTCCGGGGAAAAATCTCCTGCTCCTTGCGCGCAACAACGATCTTGATCACCCCCGTCTCGGGCTGGTTATCGGGAAAAAGAGCGTAAAGCTCTCCGTTGAGCGCAATCGCCTCAAACGTCTGATGCGCGAATCGTTCCGTCTGCACCAGGATTCTCTGGTCGGCTGGGATATCGTTATCGTCGCGCGCAAAGGTTTGGGCGACGTAGAAAACCCCGAATTGATTCAGCATTTCGGCAAACTCTGGAAGCGTCTGGCCCGTAACAAGCCAGTTCCAGCAGTCAAAACCGAAACTGTAGGGGTAGACAGTCCAGATGCGTAAACTGGCACTCGTTCCGATCCAGTTTTATCGCTACGCCATTAGTCCTTTGATGGCCAGTCACTGTCGTTTCTACCCCAGTTGTTCTTGCTACGCGTATGAAGCCATCGAAAATCATGGCCTTCTGCGCGGTGGCTGGCTGGCCTTTCGTCGTTTAGGTCGCTGTCATCCGTGGAATCCCGGTGGTTATGACCCGGTTCCACCTATCCCTACCTCCCGTTCTTCTTCGATGGCCGAGTAATCATGGATATCAAACGCACGATCCTGATCGTCGCCCTGGCAATCGTGTCCTACGTTATGGTTCTTAAATGGAACCAGGACTATGGCCAGGCTGCCCTGCCGACTCAGAATGTTGCTTCCAGTACGACTGCATCCGGTTTGCCGGACACCGTTCCTGGCAATAACGCTTCCGCCAGTGACGATATTCCGCGTGCCGCAAGCGACACCAGCGCACCTGTGGAAACCCCGGTCGCTGCCAGCAAGGATCTGATCCAGGTCAAAACCGACGTGCTCGATCTGGCGATCGATCCCCAGGGCGGTGACGTTGCTCAACTGACTTTGCCACTGTATCCACGTCGTCAGGATCGTCCTGATGTACCGTTCCAGCTGTTCGACAACGGCGGCGAACGTACTTATCTGGCACAAAGCGGCCTGATCGGCACCAACGGTCCGGACGCAAGCCCGGCCGGTCGTCCGGTTTACGCCTCGGAGAAGAAAAGTTATCAACTGGCTGACGGTCAGGACCAATTGGTCGTCGACCTGAAGTTCAGCAAGGACGGCGTCAACTACATCAAGCGTTTCACCCTGAAACGCGGCCTGTATGACGTAACCGTGACCTACCTTGTGGATAACCAGAGCGCTCAGCCTTGGTCGGGTTCGATGTTCGCCCAACTGAAGCGCGACGCCAGTGCCGACCCTTCGTCGACCACTGCCACCGGCACCGCGACTTACCTGGGCGCTGCCCTGTGGACAAGTTCCGAGCCGTACAAGAAAGTGTCCATGAAAGACATGGACAAAGGTCAGCTCAAGGAAACCGTCACCGGTGGCTGGGTAGCCTGGCTGCAACACTACTTCGTGACTGCATGGGTTGCGCCGAAGGGCGAAAACAACATTGTTCAGACGCGTAAGGACAGCAAAGGCAACTACATCATCGGTTACACCGGTCCTTCGCTGACCGCTGCACCGGGTGCCAAAGTTGAAACCAGCGCCATTCTGTACGCCGGGCCGAAAAGCCAGGCCGTACTGAAACAGTTATCCCCAGGTCTGGAACTGACAGTCGACTACGGCATTCTGTGGTTCATCGCTCAGCCGATCTTCTGGTTGCTGCAACACATCCACGCGATCGTGGGTAACTGGGGCTGGTCGATCATCTTCCTGACCATGTTGATCAAAGGGATCTTCTTCCCGCTGTCGGCTGCCAGCTACAAATCCATGGCGCGCATGCGTGCCGTAGCACCGAAACTGGCTGCACTGAAAGAGCAACATGGCGATGACCGGCAGAAAATGTCGCAAGCCATGATGGAGCTGTACAAGAAAGAGAAGATCAATCCGCTGGGCGGCTGCTTGCCGATCCTCGTGCAGATGCCGGTTTTCCTTTCGCTGTACTGGGTTCTGCTGGAAAGCGTGGAAATGCGCCAGGCGCCGTTCATGCTGTGGATCACCGACCTGTCGATCAAGGATCCGTTCTTCATCCTGCCGATCATCATGGGCGCGACCATGTTCATTCAGCAGCGTCTGAACCCGACTCCACCGGATCCGATGCAGGCGAAGGTCATGAAAATGATGCCAATCATCTTCACCTTCTTCTTCCTGTGGTTCCCGGCTGGTCTGGTGCTGTACTGGGTTGTGAACAACTGCCTGTCGATTGCCCAACAGTGGTACATCACGCGTAAGATCGAAGCGGCGACGAAAAAAGCCGAGGCGTAACTTACTCTGTGGATAACACCACTCAAAACGCCCCCTAGTGGGGCGTTTTGCTATCTGCCACTTTTGTCTGGATTCCGGTTTATGAGCATACCTCGTGAAACCATCGCTGCTGTCGCCACCGCTCAAGGTCGCGGCGGTGTCGGCATCGTCCGTATTTCCGGACCGTTGGCCAGCGTTGCAGCCAAAGCCATCAGCGGCCGTGAACTAAACCCGCGTTACGCGCATTACGGTCCGTTTTTCAGTGCTGATCAGCAGGTGTTGGACGAAGGACTGGCCCTGTATTTCCCGGGACCAAACTCGTTCACTGGCGAAGATGTGCTGGAGTTGCAGGGGCACGGTGGCCCGATCGTCCTCGATATGCTGCTCAAGCGTTGCCTGGAACTGGGTTGCCGTCTGGCTCGCCCGGGTGAATTCAGCGAGCGCGCGTTCCTCAATGACAAACTCGACCTGGCTCAGGCCGAGGCGATCGCCGACCTGATCGAAGCCAGTTCTGCACAGGCTGCTCGCAATGCCTTGCGCTCCCTGCAGGGGGCGTTTTCCCAGCGTGTGCATAACCTCACCGAACAATTGATCGGCCTGCGCATCTACGTCGAAGCCGCCATCGACTTCCCGGAAGAGGAAATCGATTTCCTGGCCGACGGTCACGTACTGAGCATGCTCGACAAGGTACGTGAAGAGTTATCCACCGTGCTGCGTGAAGCCGGGCAGGGCGCGTTGTTGCGAGATGGCATGACGGTGGTGATCGCCGGTCGTCCAAATGCCGGCAAGTCCAGCCTGTTGAATGCCCTGGCTGGACGCGAAGCCGCGATCGTGACCGAAATTGCGGGCACCACCCGGGATATCCTGCGCGAACATATCCACATCGACGGCATGCCGTTGCACGTGGTTGACACCGCAGGGCTGCGCGATACCGACGATCAGGTGGAAAAAATAGGCGTCGAGCGTGCGTTGAAAGCGATCACTGAAGCGGATCGGGTGCTGCTGGTAGTCGATGCCACCGCACCGGAAGCTGCAGATCCGTTTGCTCTGTGGCCGGAATTTCTCGAAACCCGTCCGGATCCGGCGAAAGTCACCTTGATTCGCAACAAGGCTGACCTGACGGGTGAAGCGATCGCTCTGGAAGTCAGCGACGATGGCCACGTGACCATCAGCCTCAGCGCCAAATC
Organism: Pseudomonas sp. YL2; assembly: GCF_023063025.1. Classification (NCBI taxonomy): domain Bacteria; kingdom Pseudomonadati; phylum Pseudomonadota; class Gammaproteobacteria; order Pseudomonadales; family Pseudomonadaceae; genus Pseudomonas; species Pseudomonas sp. YL2. The sequence continues at coordinate 73,687 of NZ_JAJSLU010000001.1, forward strand.
CGCTGGCGAAGGGCTGGAATTGCTGCGCGAACACCTCAAGGCCTGCATGGGCTATGAGCAAACCTCGGAAAGCAGCTTCAGTGCCCGTCGCCGTCATCTGGAGGCTCTGCGCCATGCCAGTGCAGCGCTGGAACATGGTCGCGCACAGCTGACGTTGGCCGGTGCCGGTGAGCTGCTGGCCGAGGATTTACGTCAGGCCCAGCACTCTCTGGGAGAAATCACCGGGGCATTCAGCTCCGATGACCTGCTTGGCCGGATCTTCTCCAGCTTCTGCATCGGTAAATGACCAAATGGGCTGTGGACAATTTATCCACAGCCCTTTGGTTTCACCAGTTGTAAGACACCGTACCGAGTAAGGTGCGATCTTCGCCCCAGTAGCAACGCCCAGCATCGTTGCATCCCGACACATATTCCTTGTCGAACAGGTTCTTGGCGTTCAGGTCGACGCTCCAGTGCGTGTCAATCTGATAGCCGATTGCCGCATCCACCAACGTGACGTCGCCGGCGTCCAGCTTGCCGTACAGCGAAGGCGAGGTGTAGGCGAAGGCACTGTCGAAGTAACGCACGCCACCACCCACGTACAAACCTTTCAAATCGCCATCGAGGAAACGGTACTTGGTCCAGACCGACGCCTGATTTCGTGGCACGCCGGTCATCTGGTGGCCTTTGACCAACGAGGTCGCCGCGTCCTTGGTAATCCGCGCGTCGGTGTAGGTGTATGCCGCTGTCACATTGAGGTTCTGGGTCAGATTGCTGTTGAGTTCCAGCTCCACGCCTTTGGAACGGCTTTCGCCTACCTGGCGGTAGGTCGATGTGGTCGAGTCGAAGTAGGTGTCGTCCTTTTTGCGCAAGTCATATACCGACGCGGTGAACGCGGTATCCCAGCCGATCGGTTCGTACTTGAGGCCCACTTCGTATTGGCTGCTGGTGATCGGATCGAGCGGTGTGCCGGCATTGGAAATCTGCTGTACCGGTACGAACGAGGTGGAATAGCTGACATACGGCGTCATGCCGTTATCGAACTGGTACATCACGCCGCCCTGGTAGGTGAACTTCTTGTCCTCGGAACTGATGTTACTGCCCTTGGCCACTTTGTCGCGGAAATCACTGTCGACCCAGTCCTGGCGCCCGCCGAGCAAGAACAACCAGTGGTCATATTTGCTCTGGATCTGGGCATAAACACCTTTCATCTGTTGTTCGAGCAGGGTGTTCTGCACCGCAATCGGTGTAGTCGGATCGCGCAAGTAAACCGGGTCGTAGATATCGATTGGCCCGACGATGCCAGCATTCCAGTCCTGATTGAACGAAGTGCGGTCGTAGCTGGCGCCGAACAGCACGGTGTTTTCCAGCTCGCCGACCTGGAATTTGCCTTCCAGTTGGTTATCCAGCGAATACACCATGGATTTGTTGAAGCGATCGTACGCGGTCATGTTCAGGCGCGTGCCGAAGCCTGCGTTATTGAGGTTGCCCGGCCACGTTTCATGGCGGGTGATCCGCGACTGCATGTAGCGCGAGTTCTGGCGGAACTGCCAGTCATCGTTGAAGGAATGGCTGAACTCATAACCGGTGCTCCAGGTTTCCCGTTCGAAGGTGTTCCAGTCCGGATCGCCAAGCATGGTGCCTTTGGATAGCTTGCCGTTGGGATTGCTCAGCAATGTGCCGGCCGCCGGCAGACCCAGTTCCATATTGGTGTGATCTTTCTGGTAGTTGGCCAGCAGGGTCAGGGTGTTGAAGTCGTCGAAATTCAGCGTCAGCGACGGGGCGATGTAAATGCGGTCATCCGGTACGTGATCGGTCTGGGTGTCGGACTTGCGTCCGAGCATCACCACTCGTCCCAACACATTGCCGCTGTCGTTGAGTGGCCCGGACACATCGATGCCAATCTGCCGGCGATTATTCGAGCCATAACCCAGTTGCACTTCGCCGCGTGGAGCTGCGGTCGGCCGCTTGCTCACCAGATTCACCAGGCCGCCCGGTGCGTTTTCCCCATAGAGCAAGGACGATGGTCCGCGGAAAATTTCCACGCGCTCCAAACCGTAAGGTTCGGTGCTGGTGTCATAACGGTTGCCTTGCACGCGAAGTCCATCGCGCAACAGGCCGTAGCCGTAATCGGTGGCGTTGAAACCACGAATGAAAAACAGATCGCCGGCCAGGCTGTCGCCCGCTGCAAACGGTGGGGCGAAGATGCCGGGAACGTAGCCGAGTACCTCGGTGAGCGTCTGAGATTTCTGATCTTTCATGCGCTGGGCGGTCACCACCGATACCGAACGCGGCGTTTCCGACAACGGCGTGCTGGTTTTCGTACCGATCCGGCTGTTCTGCGCCCTATAGCCGACGTCGGCGGCGTAATCCAGATCCATCGGATTGGCCAATTGCCCGTTGATGTTGGTCGGGGCCAGCTCCAGCAAATCACCATTGGGCAGCCCCTGCAGAATGTAGCTACCCGGCGCTTGGGGTACGGCTTGCAAACCTGAGCCTTGCAGCAGTTGGGCGAATCCCTGTTCGACGGTGAAGTTGCCGTTCAGTCCGGTACTGCGTAAACGGTTGGTCTGCTGCGGCGAGAACGACAGAATCACGTTTGCAGTGGAGGCGAATTGGCTCAAAGCATTGTCCAGCGGGCCGGCAGCAATGGTGTAGCGCTGCGCGACCGTTGCCGCGAAGGCGTTATTGGTCATTGCCAGGCAGGACGCGGCACTGGTCATCAGTAGGCTGTAGGCAATGCAGTGGTGGGAAAAACGCTGACGGAACGTGGGAAGACGCATGTGTGGATAAGCCCTGAAGGTGGCGAAGAGCCGCGTTTATCGCGATTACCTGAAGGGCCGGGTCAGGACAAAAAAAGATAACCCTGCTTTCGATTTTTTTCCCCAGGAGATTTTCAATCAGACGCTATGGCTGATCGAGACCCAGTAACGGGTGAAGTAGCGGACGTTGATCGGTAACAAGGCCTGAAGATTGGCCAGCACGGCATCGGTGGAATCGAGCCGAAAGGTGCCGGATACGCGTAGATCCCAGGCACGACTATCGCAGTGCATAACACCGCTGCGATAACGCCCCAGCTCTTCGATTACCTCGCCCAGCCGCGCATCGAGCACAATCAGCTGGCCATTGGTCCAGGCCACTGCCGAGGATTCGAAGGGTTGAATGAGCCCGATATGCCGACTATCGAAATCCGCACCTTCGCCTGCTTTCAAGATCATCGCGCGCGTTGATTGATCAGCGGGTTGCACGCTGACCCGATCTTCCAGTACGCCAACCCGCGTTGAGCCCGACAACTTATGCACAGAAAAACGGGTACCCAACGCTTGAATTCGGCCATCCCCGGTTTCGACCAAAAACGGCCGCTGATCGCCGAGCTTGCCGGTCTGAATGAGGACTTCACCCGAGCGCAAACGAATCAGCCGTTGCGTTGCGTCGAAAGACACATCGATGGCCGTATCGGTATTGAGCTGGATCTGGCTGCCATCCGCCAATGAGATGTTGCGACGCTGGCCAACGCCGGTTTTGTAATCAGCCCAGGCATTTCCAAGGGAGGTATGTTGTTGGGCGTTCCAGCCAAGGATCCCCGTCCCTGTCGCGAGCAGTAATAATTTCAGGATCTGGCGCCTTTGTTGGCCGGTATTCAGTGCGCGACGTTTCAAATCCAGCGGCAAAGTGCCGAGCTGACGCTGCAGTTGTTCCATCTGGTTCCAGGCCGCCAGATGCGCTGGATCACTATCTATCCACAGCTGCCAGGCTTTTTGATCGGCGAGAGTCGGCGGATCGGCCTGAAACTGCACGTACCAACTGGCAGCCGCTTCGAAAACCTTGCGGTTCGGTGCAGTGGGCATCAACGCTGCGCCATGATCAGGGCACATTCCGTCAGGGCGCGGATCATGTGCTTCTTTACTGTGGTCAGGGAAACCTGCAACTGCGCAGCGATCTGTTGATAAGTCAAACCGTCGATCTGCGAAAGCATGAAGATCTTCTGGGTTCGCGCGCCCAGACCGGCCAAGGCTTTATCCACAGCGATCAGGGTTTCGATGATCAGCGCCTTGTCTTCTTCGCTGATGGCGGTGGCTTCTGGTCGAGCAGCCAAGGTCTGCAAGTAGACAACTTCGATGGCCTGTCTTCGATAGCGATCAATGACGAGGCCGCGTGCAATGGTCGCCAGATAATCCCGCGGTTCGCGAATCTGCGACGCATTACGTGCCGCGAGGATCCGCACGAAAGTGTCATGCGCGACATCGGCAGCATCGCAGGCGTCGTGCAGTTTGCCCTTGAGCCATCCATACAGCCACGAATGGTGTTGCTCGTAGATTTGCTCGATCGCAGCATGATGGGCGGGTAGGGACATGGGAGAAACTGACGAGTTAATGATAATGGCTATTATTAGCCTCTGTTACGTTCTCTCACAATAGCCCCGTCACATCCCACCATCGACTTCATGCTCGTCTCCGATCTCTCGGTGGCGTTTTACTGCGTCCTGAAAAAACCGTCTGGTTGAATTTCTGTGGATTAAGCCCTGTGAATAACTGCCACTGAGGTCAGTTGATAACAGGGCGTGAAAACTGGATATAACTACCTCTGTGGATAACCACCCCATTCATCCACAGGCTTAAACCGGTTATCCAAGGGCCTCCTGAGGACCTGATAACAGGGTTTTGAAACCCTGTACACATTGAATAATAAGGCCTGTAGCAATCTATCCACAGAAAGGTCGGTCAGTAAGAATAAGCATTAAAACAAAGGTTTTATAAATTTCTCTCTTTTTTATTCTTTTAACCTCGAGTTCTCCACAGCTGGTTAAATTTTGTGCAAAGGGTTCTTTAGGAAGGGCGAAGTCCCTATACTTGTCGACCAGGTCCAGAAACCTGATCTCAAACTATTCCTGAATACCTACTTAAGCAGGCACGAGGTGCGTGGTGGATTTCCCTTCCCGTTTTGAAGTGATCGTCATCGGCGGCGGTCATGCCGGTACCGAGGCAGCACTGGCCTCAGCACGTATGGGGGCAAAAACCCTGTTGCTGACGCATAACGTGGAAACCCTCGGTGCCATGAGCTGCAACCCGGCCATCGGTGGCATTGGCAAAAGCCATCTGGTCAAGGAAATCGACGCCCTCGGCGGCGCGATGGCCATGGCTACCGATCTGGGCGGCATCCAGTTTCGCGTATTGAACAGCCGCAAAGGTCCGGCCGTACGGGCGACCCGTGCGCAAGCCGACCGCATTCTGTACAAGGCCGCTGTCCGCGAAATTCTGGAAAACCAACCGAACCTGTGGATATTTCAACAGGCCGCTGACGACCTGATCGTCGAGCAAGAGCAGGTACGTGGTGTTGTCACGCAAATGGGTCTGCGGTTTTTCGCCGATTCCGTGGTATTGACCACTGGTACCTTCCTCGGTGGACTTATCCACATCGGTTTGCAGAATTTCTCCGGCGGTCGTGCCGGTGACCCGCCGTCGATTGCCCTGGCACATCGTCTGCGTGAACTGCCGCTGCGTGTTGGTCGCCTGAAAACTGGTACGCCACCGCGCATTGACGGCAAGTCTGTGGATTTCTCGGTGATGACCGAGCAACCGGGCGACACGCCGATCCCGGTCATGTCGTTCATGGGCAACAAGGAACAGCATCCGCGCCAGGTCAGTTGCTGGATTACCCACACCAACGCCCGCACCCACGAAATCATCGCGGCGAACCTCGACCGTTCGCCGATGTATTCCGCCGCCGGCGAAATCGAGGGCATCGGCCCGCGCTACTGCCCGTCGATCGAAGACAAGATCCATCGTTTTGCCGACAAGGAAAGCCATCAGGTGTTCATCGAGCCGGAAGGCCTGACCACCCATGAGCTGTACCCGAACGGGATATCCACAAGCTTGCCGTTCGACGTGCAATTGCAGATCGTGCAATCGATCCGCGGCATGGAAAACGCGCACATCGTGCGTCCGGGTTATGCGATCGAGTACGACTACTTCGACCCGCGTGACCTGAAATACAGCCTGGAAACCAAAGTCATCGGCGGTCTGTTCTTCGCTGGTCAGATCAACGGCACCACCGGTTACGAAGAAGCCGGTGCGCAAGGTTTGCTCGCCGGGGCCAACGCCGCGCTGCGTGCCAAGGGCAAAGAAGCCTGGTGCCCGCGTCGCGATGAGGCGTACATCGGCGTGCTGGTCGACGACCTGATCACCCTCGGTACCCAAGAGCCGTACCGCATGTTCACTTCCCGTGCCGAGTACCGCCTGATTCTGCGCGAGGACAACGCCGACCTGCGTTTGACCGAAAAAGGTCGTGAACTGGGTCTGGTCGATGACGCGCGTTGGGAGGCCTTCTGCAAGAAACGCGAAAGCATCGAACTCGAAGAGCAGCGCCTGAAGAGCACCTGGGTTCGCCCGGGCACCCAGCAGGGCGATGCGATTGCGGAAAAATTCGGCACGCCGCTGACTCACGAATACAACTTGCTCAACCTCTTGAGCCGTCCGGAAATCGACTACGCTGGTCTGGTCGAAGTGACCGGGCAGGGCGCTGAAGATCCACAGGTCGCCGAACAGGTTGAAATCAAGACCAAATACGCCGGTTACATCGACCGTCAACAGGACGAAATCGCCCGTCTGCGCGCCAGTGAAGACACGAAATTGCCTGTGGATATCGATTACACCAACATTTCCGGTCTCTCCAAGGAGATTCAGAGCAAGCTCGGTGCCACGCGTCCGGAGACGCTCGGCCAGGCTTCGCGGATCCCGGGCGTGACCCCGGCAGCGATTTCGCTGTTGATGATTCATTTGAAAAAACGCGGCGCGGGCCGTCAGTTGGAGCAAAGCGCTTGAGTTCTAAGGTCACTTCGCAACACGCCGAAGAGTTATCCACAGGAGCCCGCGAGCTCGGTGTCAATCTCAGCGCAGCCCAGCACGAATTGCTGCTGGGTTACCTGGCCCTGTTGATCAAATGGAACCAGGCCTACAACCTGACTGCAGTGCGCGATCCTGATGAAATGGTTTCGCGGCATCTGCTCGATAGCTTGAGCGTGATGTCGTTCATCGAAAACGGCCGTTGGCTCGATGTTGGCAGTGGCGGCGGCATGCCCGGCATTCCGCTGGCGATCCTGTATCCGGACTCGCAAGTGACCTGTCTGGACAGCAACGGCAAGAAAACCCGCTTCCTGACTCAGGTCAAACTCGAACTCAAACTGGATAACCTGCAAGTTATCCACAGTCGCGTCGAAGCCTTCCAGCCTGCCCAGCCATTCAACGGGATCATTTCCCGGGCTTTCAGCAGTATGGAGAACTTCACCAACTGGACTCGCCACCTCGGCGATGCCGACACGCGCTGGCTGGCAATGAAGGGCGTTCATCCGGCCGATGAGCTGGTAGCATTGCCGGCAGACTTCAAACTCGATAGCGAACACGCCCTGGCCGTACCCGGTTGCCAAGGCCAACGCCATCTGCTGATACTGCGCCGCACGGCATGATTGGGAACACAAGCAAGAATGGCTAAGGTATTCGCGATAGCGAACCAGAAGGGTGGTGTGGGCAAGACCACCACCTGCATCAACCTCGCAGCATCCCTGGTCGCGACCAAGCGCCGGGTGCTGTTGATCGATCTCGATCCACAGGGCAACGCCACCATGGGTAGCGGTGTGGATAAACATGGCCTGGAGAACTCGGTCTACGACCTGCTGATCGGCGAATGCGATCTGGCCCAGGCCATGCACTACTCCGAGCACGGCGGTTATCAATTGCTGCCGGCCAACCGCGACCTGACCGCGGCAGAAGTGGTGCTGCTGGAAATGCAGATGAAGGAAAGCCGTCTGCGCAGCGCGCTGGCGCCGATCCGTGAAAACTACGATTACATTTTGATCGACTGCCCGCCGTCGCTGTCAATGCTCACATTGAACGCACTGGTCGCTGCTGACGGGGTGATTATCCCCATGCAGTGCGAATACTTTGCGCTCGAAGGCTTGAGCGACCTTGTGGATAACATCAAGCGCATCGCCGAACTGCTGAACCCCAACCTCAAGGTCGAAGGTCTGCTGCGCACCATGTACGACCCGCGGCTGAGCCTGATGAACGATGTTTCGGCGCAGCTCAAGGAACACTTTGGCGAGCAGCTGTACGACACGGTGATCCCGCGCAACATCCGCCTGGCCGAAGCACCGAGCTACGGTATGCCGGCACTGGCCTACGACAAGCAATCGCGCGGCGCGCTGGCTTATTTGGCCCTGGCGGGCGAGATGGTTCGCCGTCAGCGCAAAAATTCACGCATCGCCGCTGCCCAGCCAACTTAAGGAATCCCCATGGCCGTCAAGAAACGAGGTCTCGGACGTGGACTGGATGCACTGCTGAGTGGTCCGACCGTCAGCGCGCTGGAAGAACAGGCGGCGCAGGCCGATACCCGTGAACTGCAGCACCTGCCGCTGGATCTGCTGCAGCGTGGCAAATACCAGCCACGCCGCGACATGGATCCGCAAGCGCTGGAAGAGCTGGCGCAGTCGATCAAGGCACAAGGCGTGATGCAGCCGATCGTGGTGCGCCCGATTGGCGGTGGCCGCTTCGAAATCATCGCCGGTGAACGCCGCTGGCGCGCCAGCCAGCAGGCCGGCCAGGAAACCATCCCGGCGATGGTCCGTGATGTGCCGGATGAGACCGCGATCGCCATTGCGCTGATCGAGAACATCCAGCGTGAAGACCTGAACCCGATTGAGGAAGCCGTCGCCTTGCAGCGACTGCAGCAGGAATTCCAGCTCACTCAACAACAGGTTGCCGAGGCTGTGGGTAAGTCCCGCGTGACTGTGGCTAACCTGTTGCGACTTATTGCACTGCCGGAAGTCATCAAGACCATGCTGTCCCACGGTGACCTGGAAATGGGTCATGCCCGTGCTTTGCTCGGTCTGCCGGACAACCAGCAGGTGGAAGGGGCGCGACATGTTGTCGCACGCGGCCTGACTGTGCGCCAAACCGAGGCACTGGTTCGTCAGTGGTTGAGTGGCAAACCGGAGCCTGTGGAAGCGGCCAAACCCGACCCGGATATCGCCCGGCTCGAACAGCGTCTGGCCGAGCGCCTAGGCTCTGCGGTGCAGATTCGCCACGGCAAGAAGGGAAAAGGTCAGTTGGTCATCGGTTACAACTCCCTCGATGAGCTTCAAGGTGTGCTCGCACACATCCGCTGAAACATTTCCTCATGTAGCGCGCAGTCGGAAATCACTACCTGACAGTTGAATAGGGGCAGAACCGCCCCTATACTCTGCGCGCATTTTGTCGGCACAAATTATGCCAAGTTATTGAATTCTGGCAGCCGACCATTGGAGAGCAAACGTGATGGAAACCCGCAAGCCAAACCGCCTGCCGTTCCATCGCCTGGCGGTTTTTCCGGTGTTGATGGCTCAATTTGTCATTTTGCTCATTGCCGCTTTGGCGCTCTGGCAATGGCACGGAGTCGTTGCCGGATACTCGGGACTTTGCGGAGGCCTGATAGCCTTGCTGCCCAATGTTTATTTCGCTCACAAGGCATTTCGGTTTTCCGGCGCCCGAGCAGCCCAGTCCATTGTCCGGTCATTTTATGCCGGCGAGGCAGGCAAACTGATTTTGACGGCAGTGCTGTTTGCACTGGTGTTTGCAGGTGTGAAGCCATTGGCGCCGATCGCAGTATTCGGCGCTTTCGTGCTGACTCAGTCGGTCAGCTGGTTCGCTCCCCTGCTGATGAGAACAAGACTTTCGAGACCTTAGGGCGTTTGAGGCAACCATGGCAGAAACAACCGCTTCGGGCTATATCCAGCACCACTTGCAGAACCTGACCTTCGGTCAGCTACCTAACGGCGGCTGGGGCTTTGCCCACACCGCAGCAGAAGCCAAGGAAATGGGCTTCTGGGCTTTCCATGTCGATACCCTCGGCTGGTCGGTCGCGCTGGGTCTGATCTTCGTTTTCCTTTTCCGCATGGCGGCAAAGAAAGCGACTTCGGGTCAGCCAGGTGCTTTGCAGAACTTCGTTGAAGTATTGGTCGAATTCGTCGATGGCAGCGTGAAAGACAGCTTCCATGGCCGTAGCCCGGTGATTGCACCGCTGGCACTGACCATCTTCGTCTGGGTGTTCCTGATGAACGCCGTCGACCTGGTACCGGTCGACTGGATTCCTCAGCTGGCCATCCTGATCACCGGCGACCACCACATCCCGTTCCGTGCCGTGTCGACTACCGACCCGAACGCGACCCTGGGCATGGCGTTCTCGGTTTTCGCACTGATCATTTTCTATAGCATCAAGGTCAAGGGCATCAGCGGCTTCATCGGCGAACTGACCCTGCACCCGTTCGGCAGCAAGAACATCTTCGTTCAGGCCCTGCTGATCCCGGTGAACTTCCTGCTGGAATTCGTGACCCTGATCGCCAAGCCGATCTCTCTGGCCCTGCGTCTGTTCGGCAACATGTATGCCGGCGAGCTGGTGTTCATTCTGATCGCTGTGATGTTCGGCAGCGGCCTGCTCTGGCTGAGTGGCCTGGGCGTTGTTCTGCAGTGGGCGTGGGCTGTGTTCCACATCCTGATCATCACTCTGCAGGCGTTCATCTTCATGATGCTGACCATCGTCTACCTGTCGATGGCGCACGAAGAAAACCATTAAGAGCAGCCTTGGCTGATCTGATGTCCCTCCCGGTCAAACGGGAGGGGGCTCTTAACCGGGCCTCTGAAACGATTTGTTTTACCGCTTTAATCTAAAAAACCTAAACCATACGACGTAAAAGTCGGGAGGAAAGATGGAAACTGTAGTTGGTCTAACCGCTATCGCTGTTGCACTGTTGATCGGCCTGGGCGCACTGGGTACCGCAATTGGTTTCGGCCTGCTGGGCGGCAAGTTCCTGGAAGGCGCAGCGCGTCAGCCAGAAATGGTTCCAATGCTGCAAGTTAAAATGTTCATCGTTGCCGGTCTGCTCGACGCCGTAACCATGATCGGTGTTGGTATCGCTCTGTTCTTCACCTTTGCGAACCCGTTCGTTGGTCAGATCGCTGGCTAATTACCCGGATTCTTCCGAGTAATTTGGTGTGATGGACAACGTAACTGCGAGGTGTTGGCGTGAACATTAATGCGACCCTGATTGGCCAGTCCGTTGCGTTCCTGATTTTTGTACTGTTCTGCATGAAGTTCGTATGGCCTCCGGTCATCGCTGCTCTGCACGAACGTCAAAAGAAGATCGCTGATGGTCTGGACGCTGCCAGCCGTGCAGCTCGCGACCTGGAGTTGGCCCAAGAGAAAGCGGGTCAGCAACTGCGCGAAGCGAAAGCTCAGGCAGCTGAAATCATCGAGCAAGCCAAGAAACGCGGTAACCAGATCGTTGAAGAGGCTGTTGAAAAAGCCCGTATCGACGCTGACCGTGTGAAGGTTCAGGCTCAAGCCGAGATCGAACAGGAACTGAACAGTGTCAAAGACAAGCTGCGCGCCCAAGTGGGCTTGCTGGCTGTCGGCGGCGCCGAGAAGATCCTGGGTGCCACAATCGATCAAAACGCGCACGCAGAGCTGGTTAACCAACTGGCTGCTGAAATCTAAGCGAGGGCGATCATGGCAGAACTGACCACGTTGGCCCGACCTTACGCTAAGGCGGCCTTCGAGCACGCTCAGGCCCACCAGCAACTGGCCAATTGGTCAGCCATGCTCGGCCTGGCTGCAGCGGTGTCGCAAGACGACACCATGCAGCGCGTGCTCAAGGCCCCGCGACTGACGAGCGCAGAAAAGGCCGCCACGTTCATTGACGTGTGCGGCGACAAGTTTGATGCCAAGGCACAGAACTTCATCAATGTCGTTGCCGAAAACGACCGTCTCCCGCTTCTGCCGGAGATCGCCGCTCTGTTCGACCTGTACAAGGCCGAACAAGAGAAGTCGGTAGACGTTGAAGTGACCAGTGCTTTTGCATTGAACCAAGAACAGCAAGACAAACTCGCCAAGGTTCTCAGTGCACGACTCAACCGGGAAGTGCGCCTGCAAGTTGCGGAGGATGCTGCCCTTATAGGTGGTGTCGTTATCCGCGCCGGCGACCTGGTTATCGATGGCTCGATTCGCGGCAAAATCGCGAAACTTGCCGAAGCATTGAAATCTTGAGTTTGAAGGGGCAGCAGAGCAATGCAGCAACTCAATCCTTCCGAAATAAGTGAAATTATCAAGGGCCGCATCGACAAGCTCGATGTGACCTCCCAAGCCCGTAACGAAGGCACTGTCGTCAGCGTATCTGACGGCATCGTGCGGATTCACGGTCTGGCCGACGTCATGTACGGCGAGATGATCGAGTTTCCGGGCGGCGTCTACGGTATGGCCCTCAACCTGGAGCAAGACTCCGTAGGTGCCGTTGTACTGGGCGCATACACCAGTCTGGCTGAAGGCATGAGCGCCAAGTGCACCGGCCGCATCCTCGAAGTTCCGGTTGGTAAGGAACTGCTGGGTCGCGTAGTCGATGCACTGGGTAACCCTGTTGACGGCAAAGGTCCACTGGGCAACACCTTGACCGACGCGGTCGAGAAAGTTGCACCGGGCGTGATCTGGCGTAAGTCGGTAGACCAGCCTGTACAGACTGGCTACAAGGCTGTCGATGCCATGATCCCTGTCGGCCGTGGCCAGCGTGAGCTGATCATCGGTGACCGTCAGATCGGTAAAACCGCTCTGGCGATCGACGCGATCATCAACCAGAAAGACAGCGGCATTTTCTGCGTCTACGTAGCGATCGGTCAGAAGCAATCGACCATCGCCAACGTGGTTCGCAAGCTGGAAGAAAACGGTGCCCTGGCCAACACGATCATCGTGGCTGCCAGTGCTTCGGAATCTCCTGCGCTGCAATTCCTGGCACCGTACTCCGGTTGCACCATGGGTGAATTCTTCCGCGACCGCGGTGAAGACGCGCTGATCGTTTATGACGATCTGTCCAAGCAAGCAGTGGCTTACCGCCAGATTTCCCTGCTGCTGCGCCGTCCACCAGGCCGTGAAGCTTACCCAGGCGACGTGTTCTATCTCCACTCCCGTCTGCTGGAGCGCGCATCCCGCGTTTCGGAAGAATACGTAGAGAAGTTCACCAACGGCGCAGTGACCGGCAAAACCGGTTCCCTGACCGCACTGCCGATCATCGAAACCCAGGCTGGCGACGTTTCCGCGTTCGTTCCGACCAACGTGATTTCCATCACCGACGGTCAGATCTTCCTGGAATCGGCCATGTTCAACTCGGGCATCCGCCCTGCAGTGAACGCCGGTGTTTCGGTATCTCGTGTGGGTGGTGCCGCTCAGACCAAGATCATCAAGAAGCTGTCCGGTGGTATCCGTACCGCTCTGGCTCAGTACCGTGAACTGGCGGCATTCGCCCAGTTCGCTTCTGACCTGGACGAAGCGACCCGTAAGCAACTTGAGCATGGTCAGCGCGTTACCGAGCTGATGAAGCAGAAGCAATACGCACCAATGTCGATCGCTGACATGGCGCTGTCGCTGTATGCCGCTGAGCGTGGGTTCCTGACTGACATTGAAATCGCCAAGATCGGCAGCTTCGAACAAGCGCTGATTGCTTTCTTCAACCGCGATCACGCCGATTTGATGGCCAAGATCAACGTTAAAGGTGACTTCAATGACGAAATCGACGCTGGCATGAAAGCCGGTATCGAGAAGTTCAAGGCCACCCAAACCTGGTAAGCCGCAGCGGGAGCCGCAAGGCTCCCGCTTGCTAACCTGATAGGTGTTACATGGCAGGCGCAAAAGAGATTCGCAGTAAGATTGCGAGCATCAAAAGCACGCAAAAAATTACCAGCGCCATGGAAAAAGTGGCGGTGAGCAAAATGCGCAAGGCACAAATGCGCATGGCAGCCAGCCGTCCTTATGCGGAGCGTATCCGCCAGGTAATTGGGCATCTGGCCAACGCCAACCCGGAATACCGCCACCCGTTCATGATCGACCGTGAAGTAAAGCGTGTTGGTTATGTCGTCGTGAGCAGTGACCGTGGTTTGTGCGGCGGCTTGAACACCAACCTGTTCAAGGCCCTGGTCAAGGACATGGCGGTAAACCGCGAAAACGGCGTCGAGATTGATCTGTGTGTAGTCGGTAGCAAGGGTGCGGCCTTTTTCCGCAACTTCGGCGGTAACGTCGTTGCAGCTATCAGCCACCTGGGTGAAGAGCCGTCGATCAATGATTTGATCGGCAGCGTCAAGGTGATGCTGGATGCCTACCTGGAGGGCCGTATCGATCGCCTGTCCGTGGTATCCAACAAGTTCATCAACACCATGACACAACAGCCTACCGTGGAGCAGTTGATTCCACTGGTGGCAACCCCGGATCAAGAACTCAAGCACCACTGGGACTACCTCTACGAACCAGACGCCAAAGAGCTGCTTGACGGCTTGATGGTGCGCTACGTGGAGTCGCAGGTGTACCAGGCGGTGGTCGAGAACAACGCGGCTGAACAAGCTGCGCGGATGATCGCGATGAAGAACGCTACCGACAACGCCGGTGATTTGATCAGCGATTTGCAGCTGATCTACAACAAGGCGCGTCAGGCTGCGATCACCCAAGAGATCTCGGAAATCGTCGGCGGCGCTGCCGCGGTTTAACGGTTCAAATATTCAGAGGATCCAGCTATGAGTAGCGGACGTATCGTTCAAATCATCGGCGCCGTTATCGACGTGGAATTTCCACGCGACAGCGTACCGAGCATCTACAACGCGCTGAAAGTAGTCAGCGCGGCCGAAACCACTCTGGAAGTTCAGCAGCAGCTGGGCGACGGCGTGGTTCGCACCATTGCGATGGGTTCCACCGAGGGCTTGAAGCGCGGTCTGGAAGTTACCGATTCCGGCGCAGCCATCTCCGTACCGGTCGGTAAAGCGACTCTGGGCCGGATCATGGACGTTCTGGGTAACCCGATCGACGAAGCCGGTCCAATTGACACCGAAGAGCGCTGGGGCATTCACCGCGCAGCACCTTCGTTCGCTGAGCAAGCAGGCGGCAACGACCTGCTGGAAACCGGCATCAAGGTTATCGACCTGGTTTGCCCGTTCGCCAAAGGCGGTAAAGTCGGTCTGTTCGGTGGTGCCGGTGTAGGCAAAACCGTAAACATGATGGAACTGATCCGTAACATCGCCATCGAGCACAGCGGTTATTCCGTGTTCGCCGGTGTGGGTGAGCGTACTCGTGAGGGTAACGACTTCTACCACGAGATGAAGGACTCCAACGTTCTGGACAAAGTGGCACTGGTTTACGGTCAGATGAACGAGCCGCCGGGAAACCGTCTGCGCGTAGCATTGACCGGCCTGACCATGGCCGAGAAGTTCCGTGACGAAGGTAACGACGTTCTGCTGTTCGTCGACAACATCTACCGTTACACCCTGGCCGGTACTGAAGTATCCGCACTGCTGGGCCGTATGCCTTCGGCAGTAGGTTACCAGCCGACCCTGGCTGAAGAGATGGGCGTTCTGCAAGAACGTATCACTTCGACCAAAGAAGGTTCGATCACCTCGATCCAGGCGGTATACGTACCTGCGGATGACTTGACCGACCCGTCGCCAGCGACCACCTTCGCCCACTTGGACGCCACCGTCGTTCTGTCCCGTGACATCGCTTCCCTGGGTATCTACCCAGCGGTAGATCCACTGGATTCGACTTCGCGCCAGCTGGATCCGAACGTAATCGGTCAGGACCACTACGACACCGCTCGCGGCGTTCAGTACGTTCTGCAACGTTACAAAGAGCTGAAAGACATCATCGCGATCCTGGGTATGGACGAGCTGTCGGAAGCCGACAAGCAGTTGGTAAACCGTGCTCGTAAGATCCAGCGCTTCTTGTCGCAGCCGTTCTTCGTGGCTGAAGTCTTCACCGGTGCTTCGGGTAAATACGTTTCCCTGAAAGACACCATTGCTGGCTTCAAAGGCATCCTCAACGGTGACTACGACCACCTGCCAGAACAAGCGTTCTACATGGTTGGCGGCATCGAAGAAGCGATCGAGAAAGCCAAGAAACTGTAATCCCGGCGCCCGGCAACGGGCGCTAATTTAGGTTGAGGCAATCAGATGGCTATGACAGTCCATTGCGATATCGTCAGCGCGGAAGGGGAAATCTTTTCCGGCCTGGTCGAGATGGTGATTGCGCACGGTGCACTGGGTGATCTTGGTATCGCTCTGGGTCACGCGCCGCTGATCACTAATCTGAAGCCAGGTCCGATCCGCCTGATCAAGCAAGGCGGGGAAGCCGAGGTGTTCTACATCTCCGGTGGTTTCCTCGAGGTTCAGCCGAACATGGTCAAGGTGCTTGCCGATACCGTGCAACGTGCCGCCGACCTGGATGAAGCTCAAGCCCAGGCAGCTCTCAAGGCTGCCGAAGCTGCTCTGCACGAGAAGAGCGCAGATTTCGACTACGGAGCTGCGTCCGCACGTCTGGCCGAGGCTGCAGCTCAGCTGCGCACCGTCCAGCAGATCCGCAAGAAGTTTGGCGGTTAATCCGTCAGCCACTTGTTGTGCGATTGATAAAAAAGGGTAGCCTCGGCTACCCTTTTTTCTTTTCCGATTTTTACAACCCGGTCGCAGTCGCTGACCACCCAGGATTGGTAGCCAGTCATGTCTCTCGAAATCGTTATCCTCGCGGCCGGTCAAGGCACCCGTATGCGTTCGGCGTTGCCGAAAGTGCTGCACCCGGTTGCCGGCAATTCCATGCTTGGCCATGTTATCCACAGCGCGCGGCAACTTGATCCGCAGCGCATCCATGTGGTCATTGGCCATGGTGCCGATGTGGTGCGTGAGCGTCTGGCGGCTGACGACCTGAATTTCGTGCTGCAGGACCAGCAATTGGGCACTGGTCATGCAACGGCTCAGGCTGTGCCGTTCATCAGCGCCGACACGGTGTTGATCCTCTACGGTGACGTGCCGTTGATCGAAGTTGAAACCCTGCAGCGCCTGCTTAAACATGTCGTACCGGGGCAGATGGGCCTGTTGACCGTCGAGCTGGAAGATCCGACCGGTTACGGCCGCATCGTGCGTGATGCTGACGGCAAGGTCGCAGCCATCGTTGAGCACAAAGATGCCAGCGAAGCCCAGCGTGCGATCACTGAAGGCAACACCGGCATCCTCGCCGTGCCGGCCAATCGTCTGGCCGACTGGATGAGCCGCCTGTCGAACAACAACGCCCAGGGTGAGTACTACCTGACCGACGTGATCGAAATGGCGGTTAACGACGGCTTGGTGGTAGCTACCGAGCAACCGCACGACCCGATGGAAGTGCAGGGCGCCAATGATCGTAAGCAACTGGCGGAACTGGAGCGGCATTACCAGCTGCGCGCCGGCCGCCGGCTGATGGCGCAAGGCGTGACCCTGCGTGACCCGGCGCGTTTCGATGTGCGTGGCGAAGTCATCGTCGGTCGCGATGTGCTGATCGACATCAACGTGATTCTCGAAGGTAATGTTGTCATCGAGGACGACGTGGTGATCGGCCCGAACTGCGTGATTAAGGACAGCACCCTGCGCAAAGGCGTGGTGATCAAAGCCAACAGCCACATCGAAGGTGCGGTGCTGGGTGAAGGCAGCGATGCCGGTCCGTTCGCCCGTCTGCGTCCGGGCACGGTGCTCGAAGCACGCGCGCATGTGGGTAACTTTGTCGAACTGAAAAACGCGCGCATGGGTGAGGGCGCCAAGGCCGGGCATCTGACCTATCTGGGCGACGCGGAAATCGGCGCCCGCACCAACATTGGCGCGGGCACCATTACCTGCAACTACGATGGCGCCAACAAGTGGAAAACCGTATTGGGCGAGGACGTGTTCATCGGCTCCAACAACTCGTTGGTCGCACCTGTGGATATCTCGTCCGGGGCAACTACCGCGGCTGGTTCGACCATCACCCAGAATGTGGATAACGCCCAGTTGGCCGTTGGTCGGGCGCGGCAGAAAAATATCGACGGCTGGAAGCGGCCGGAGAAGATCAAGAAGAGTTGAGTTATCCACAGCTGCACTTAATGCTTGAATCCAAATGTGGGAGCGGGCTTGCTCGCGAATGCGGTGTTTCAGTTTCACATTTCAGTGACTGACCCTCCGCATTCGCGACCAAGCCCGCTCCCATATTCGTCTGTGTCGTTTCTAAAATTTTCGATCTGTCGCTTGACGATTTATGGCCGATAGGTTTTGATTGCTTCCGTTATCTTTCGAATCGAAACTTAGACCGTCATGTCGAAACGCAATACACCCCAGCGCCGGCACAATATCCTCGCCTTGCTCAATGAGCAGGGCGAAGTCAGCGTGGATGAACTGGCCAAGCGCTTCGAAACCTCGGAAGTTACGATCCGCAAGGATCTGGCTGCGCTGGAAAGCCATGGTCTGTTGCTGCGCCGTTACGGCGGGGCGATCACCATGCCGCAGGAATTGGTCGCTGAACCGGGCCAAAGCGTTTCAAAGTACAAACAGGCGATTGCCCGCGCCGCCGTCAAACGTATCCGCGAGCACGCCCGCATCATCATCGACAGTGGCAGCACCACTGCGGCGATGATTCCCGAGCTTGGCCAGCAGCCGGGTCTGGTGGTGATGACCAACTCCCTGCACGTGGCCAACGCCTTGAGCGAACTCGAACACGAGCCGGTGCTGCTGATGACCGGCGGCACCTGGGATCCGCATTCGGAGTCCTTCCAGGGCCAAGTGGCGGAGCAGGTACTACGCTCTTACGACTTCGACCAGTTGTTCATCGGCGCCGATGGTATCGATCTGGTGCGCGGTACCACCACGTTCAACGAGTTGCTCGGTCTGAGCCGGGTGATGGCCGACGTGGCGCGTGAAGTCATCGTGATGGTCGAGGCCGACAAGATCGGCCGCAAGATTCCCAACCTGGAGCTGCCGTGGAGCAGCGTCCATACCCTCATTACCGATGATCGCCTGCCTGAAGAGGCCCGCGATCAGATACAGGCCCGCGGTATCAGCGTGATTTGCGCGGCTGTCAGTCAGGAGAAATAAGCATGTGTGGAATTGTCGGCGCAGTTGCTGAACGTAATATCACCGCCATCCTGCTCGAAGGCCTCAAGCGCCTTGAATACCGCGGCTATGACAGCGCCGGTGTGGCGGTTTTCACCAACGATGAAAAGCTCGAGCGCATGCGCCGTCCGGGCAAGGTCAGCGAGCTGGAAGCGGCGCTGGCCGCACAGCCGCTAGTTGGCCGTCTCGGTATCGCCCACACCCGTTGGGCGACCCACGGTGCACCGTGCGAGCGTAACGCGCACCCGCATTTCTCCGGTGATATCGCGGTGGTGCACAACGGCATCATCGAGAATCACGAAGCCCTGCGTGAGCAACTGAAAGCGCTGGGTTACGTGTTTACTTCGGACACCGACACCGAAGTCATCGCGCACCTGCTGAGCCACAAACTCAAGGATCAGCCTGACCTGACCGTCGCGCTGAAAGCCACCGTCAAGGAACTGCACGGCGCCTACGGTCTGGCCGTGATCAACGCACAACAGCCGGATCGTCTGGTTGCCGCACGCAGTGGCAGCCCGTTGGTGATCGGTCTGGGCCTGGGCGAGAACTTCCTCGCGTCCGACCAATTGGCGCTGCGCCAGGTCACTGACCGCTTCATGTACCTGGAAGAAGGCGATATCGCCGAAATTCGCCGCGATGACGTGCAGATCTGGGACGTCAACGGCAACGCCGTCGAGCGCCAGACCGTGCAGTACAGCGATGGTGCCGAAGCCGCTGACAAGGGCGAGTTCCGTCATTACATGCTCAAGGAAATCCACGAACAGCCCGTCGTGGTGCAACGTACCCTAGAAGGTCGCCTGAGCAACAATCAGGTACTGGTGCAGGCCTTCGGTCCACAGGCTGCCGAACTGTTCGCCAAAGTGCGCAACGTGCAGATCGTCGCCTGCGGTACCAGCTACCACGCCGGTATGGTCGCGCGTTACTGGCTCGAAGAACTCGCCGGTATTCCGTGTCAGGTCGAAGTCGCCAGCGAATTCCGTTACCGCAAGGTGGTGGTGCAGCCGGACACCCTGTTCGTCACCATCTCGCAGTCCGGCGAAACCGCCGACACCCTGGCCGCGCTGCGCAACGCCAAAGAGCTGGGCTTCCTCGCCAGCCTGGCGATCTGCAACGTCGGCATCAGCTCGCTGGTGCGTGAATCCGACCTGACGCTGCTGACCCAGGCCGGTCGCGAAATCGGCGTAGCCTCGACCAAGGCGTTCACCACGCAACTGGTCGGCCTGTTGCTGCTGACCCTGTCGCTGGGTCAGGTACGCGGCACGCTCGGCAAAGGCGTTGAAGCCACGCTGGTGGAAGAGTTGCGTCGCCTGCCGACCCGTCTCGGCGAAGCGCTGGCGATGGACAGCACCGTGGAAAAAATCGCCGAACTGTTCGCCGAGAAGAATCACACCCTGTTCCTCGGCCGTGGCGCGCAGTTCCCGGTCGCAATGGAGGGCGCCTTGAAACTCAAGGAAATCTCCTACATCCACGCCGAAGCCTATCCGGCTGGGGAACTGAAGCACGGCCCTCTGGCGCTTGTGGATAACGACATGCCGGTGGTCACCGTGGCGCCGAACAACGAACTGCTGGAGAAGCTCAAGTCCAACCTGCAGGAAGTCCGTGCCCGTGGTGGTGAACTGATCGTATTCGCTGACGAGAAAGCCGGGATGACCAACGGCGAAGGCACCCACGTGGTGCAGATGCCGCACATCCACGACATCCTTTCGCCGATCTTGTACACCGTCCCGCTCCAGCTGCTGTCGTACTACGTCGCCGTGCTCAAGGGCACCGACGTCGACCAGCCGCGCAACCTGGCGAAGTCGGTGACGGTGGAATAAGTTATCCACAGCTGACATTGACCCGCAAAAATCGCAGCCTCGGCTGCGATTTTTGTATCTGAATCGAGGACATCCATGGACCGCTTCCAGGAAATGCAGATCTTCGCCACCGTGGCCCAGGAGCAGGGCTTCTCGGCGGCGGCGCGGCGTCTTGGCTTGTCCGCCGCCAGTGTCACCCGCGCCGTGGCGGCGCTGGAGCAGCGCATCGGTACACAGTTGCTGATTCGCACGACACGCACTGTGCACCTCAGCGAGGCCGGTCAGCGTTATCTGGAAGACTGTCGGAGAATTCTCGCCGAGGTGCAGGAAGCCGAGGATTCGGCGGCCGGCAGTCATGCCCAGCCGCGTGGGCAATTGACGGTGACCGCGCCGGTATTGTTCGGCGAGCTGTTTGTCACACCGCTGATGGCGGCTTATCTGACGCAATACCCGGATGTTTCGATCAATGCGCTGTTGGTCGATCGGGTGGTGAGCATGGTCGAGGAGGGCATCGATGTCGCGGTACGCATTGGTGAGTTACCGGACAGCAATCAGCACGCGATCCGGGTCGGCGAGGTGCGGCGGGTGATCTGTGGTTCGCCGGACTATCTGGCTCGACACGGCCGTCCCGCGCATCCGCATGCACTGGCCGGTGCACCGGTGGTGACGACGTCGGCCATCGGCCAGTTGCGCAACTGGCCGTTTGTGGATCAGGGCGAAGCGCTTAGCGTGCGACCCGAGCCTCGGCTGGTGGTCACCGCCAACCAGGCGGCGATTACTGCGGCCTGCCTGGGGTTGGGACTGACCCGGGTGTTGTCCTATCAGGTCGCCGGCAAGGTGGCCTGCGGTGAACTGGAAATTGTCCTCGCCGATTTCGAACTGCCACCGCTGCCGATTCACGTGGTGTATCAGGGCGGACGCAAGGCGCCAGCGCGGGTGCGCAGTTTTGTCGACCATGCGGTGAAGGCCTTGCGAGAGCATCCGGCGCTGCAAAACGCGGCTTTATTTCATCAGGTGAAATAATCGATTGCGACTGCTGGTGATTCTGTTGCTTCAAGGATGAGGGGAAGATGGCCTCCATCGGCGCTGCCATCCCGAACGGCGCCCCCTCCAGCGGAGTCGACCATGCAAGCGATCAAACTCTACAACTTCCCGCGTTCCGGCCACGCCCATCGGGTAGAGCTGATGTTGTCCCTGCTGCAACTGCCGACTGAACTGATCCTGGTCGATCTGGCCAAGGGTGAGCACAAGCAGGCGCCGTATCTGGCGATCAACAGTTTCGGTCAGGTGCCGGCGATCGACGATGACGGTGTGGTGCTGGCCGACTCCAACGCGATTCTGGTGTATCTGGCGCTCAAGTACGGCAATGGCCGCTGGCTGCCGACCGATCCGGTCGCTGCAGCACGGGTGCAGCGCTGGTTGTCGGCCGCTGCAGGGCCGATTGCTTTCGGACCTGCTGCTGCACGATTGGTGACGGTGTTTGGCGCACAGTTGAATGCTGAAGAAGCGATTACCCGTGCGCACAACCTGCTCAAAGTGATGGAGGTGGAACTGGGCAAGACCCCGTATCTGGCCGGCAGCGAGCCGACCATCGCCGACGTGTCCGCCTACAGCTACATCGCCCATGCGCCGGAAGGCAACGTGTCGCTGGACGACTACGCCAACGTGCGTGCCTGGCTGGCGCGTATCGAAGCCTTGCCCGGTTTTGTCGGCATGCCGCGCACGGTCGCCGGTCTGCAAAAGACTGCCTGAGAGGTCGGCCCGATCTGATCGAGTTATCCACAATGCGCCGGCGGCGCGGGGAGATGCGTGATGGAACGTTCACCGTGGCACGCTGGCGAGCAACAACTGCAGGCCCATGTCGGCGTTGCCGAGCGCATGGAGGCCTTCGGCCGAAAAGTGATTCGTGACTGGATGCCGGATCAGCACCGCGCCTTTTATGAGCAGTTACCGTTCATGCTGTACGGCGCGGTCGATACCGACGGGCGTCCTTGGGCCAGTGTGCTCGAAGGCGCGCCGGGATTTGCGCATTCGCCTGATCCCGAGCATCTGCATTTCGCCAGCCAACCCGCTGCCGATGATCCGGCGCAATTGCGCAATGGCGAGCCGATCGGGTTGCTCGGCATTGAGTTGCATACCCGCCGCCGCAATCGCCTCAACGGTCATGTCGACAATCTGACCGTGCAGGGTTTCGAGGTGAGCGTGGATCAGGCTTTCGGCAACTGTCCGCAATACATTCAACTGCGCCAGTTCCAGCGCGTGCCGCTGGGCGATCCGCAGACGCGGCCAGCGCAGCACGACGACGGTCTTGATGACGCAGCCAGAGCCATGATCGAAAGCGCCGATACCTTCTTCGTCGCCAGTTACGTCGATGTGGACGGACAACGTGCGGTGGATGTTTCCCATCGTGGCGGGCAGGCCGGGTTTGTCCGGGTTGAAGGTAATCGTCTGACCATCCCGGATTTTGCCGGCAATCTGCACTTCAACACCCTCGGCAACCTGCTGCTCAATCCCAAGGCCGGCCTGCTGTTCATCGACTTTTCCACAGGCGATGTGCTGCAACTGAGCGGGCGGACCGAAATCATCCTCGACGGGCCGCAGATCGAAGCGTTCCAGGGCGCCGAGCGCCTGTGGACATTCGAGGTAGAGAAACTGGTGCGGCGCCCGGCGGCACTGGCCCTGCGCTGGCGCTTCGACGGCATGTCGCCCACCAGTCTGCTGACCGGCACCTGGGCCCAGGCCGATGCACGCTTGCAGGCCAAAGCGCTGGGTGACCGCTGGCGGCCGCTGCGGGTGACCCGCATCGAAAGGGAGAGCCAGCACATCCGCTCGATCTATCTGCAACCGGACGATGGCGCAGGGATGCCGGTGTTTCAGGCTGGCCAGCATCTGCCGTTGCGCTTCACTCTGGATGGTGAAACGCATATTCGCACTTATAGCCTGTCGAGTGCGCCATCGGATGATTTCCTGCGCATCAGTGTGAAACGCGAGGGCCTGGTTTCAGGCCATTTGCACCAGCAGATCCGGGTCGGCGATGTTCTTGAGGCACGGGCGCCACAGGGGCACTTCACGGTGGCGCCGCTGGAACACCGGCCGCTGGTGCTGCTGGCGGCGGGGGTTGGTATCACGCCGTTGCTGTCGATGCTGCGCGAGGTGGTATATCAAGGCCTGCGCACCCGGGGGATCCGGCCGACGTGGTTGCTGCAGAGTTCGCGCAGCCTGGCCGATCAGCCGTTTCGCGAGGAAATCGATCGCGTGCTGGAAAGTGCTGGCGATGCGGTACGGGTGATTCGCCTGCTCAGTCAGCCGGAGGCCGACGTGCATGAAGGCGAAGATTTCGACCGCCATGGGCGCATTGATCGGGCACTGCTGCGTGATCTGCTGGAGGTCGAGGATTACGACCAGATCGATTTTGCTGTCTGTGGCCCCGGCGCTTTTACCCAAAGTGTCTACGACAGTCTGCGCGAGCTGGACATTCGCGACGCACGGATCCATGCCGAGACCTTCGGCCCGTCGACGCTCAGGCGTCAGCCGGACCCGGATGCGGCGGTCATCGAGCAACCACCGGCCGCCATCACGTCAGTGCCGGTGATGTTCGAGCGTTCGGCCAAAGAGGCGCGCTGGCAGCCGGACGGCGGCAGTCTGCTGGAGCTCGCAGAAAGCCGTGGCCTGCGCCCCGAGTTCAGTTGCCGGGGAGGTTCGTGCGGCACCTGCAAGACACGTCTGGTCAGTGGCGCGGTGAATTATCCACAGCCCCCGGCAGACCTGCCGGAAGCGGGGCAGGTGCTGATTTGCTGCGCGGTGCCGGCGCAGAGTGAGCAATTGCTGGTGCTGGATCTTTAAGCTTCGTGATGTAACGGGTTCACCAATGGGGCGATGAACTGACTGACGTAGGTGTGCGTAACCTTGTGGTTTCGGGCTTTGAGGTGGTTGTACGTACGGGTTCACTCGTGTCCTCAAAACTCTCGACATCTCGCGCCATTGCTGTCCTGACATTTCTTGCGCTGTGTTCGACCAATTGCAAACTCGCCTCGCGCCAGCCGATCCAACTCCATTCGCCGACATTGCGAGTTGCCGGGAATTTTCCGCTGCGTTCGAATTTGTCGATCAGGTCAGCCAGGCTTTGAGGATTATTCAAATCAAAGTAGGCCATGAAATCGCGCCCGATTTCACGGAACACTGCAATATCACTCCCCATGACCGGCAGCCCGCGTTTCATTGCCTCTACAAGTGGCAGACCGAAACCTTCCACGAAAGAAGGAAACACCAGGGAGCTGGCATGCGCGTAGGCATATTCAAGGCTGGTGTCACTCAGGTTGTTGAACATGAACAGACGCTGATTCAACTCTGGATGATTGCGTATTCGATTGGATAGTTCGTCAGACTTCCAGCCTACATGTCCTGCGATGCACAGTTTTGCATTCGAGCCACTTGCCCATGCGCGGTCGAAAGCATCCAACAAGTAAGCATGATTCTTGCGCGGCTCGATGGTACTGACCATCAGAAACACAGGCTCAGGGGAGTTAAAAATTCGTTGCAGGCAAGGGTCAACGATTACGTTCTCGCTGTGCAGATCCAGCTCCGCCCCCAGGTAAAAGTAATCGAACCAACGTTTTTCGGTTTGTACTTTCCCGATCCGGCGTTGCACTTCTGACCGTACTTCGTCACGCACGGTGGCAGAAATCGCGATATAGCCATCAGCGGTGCGGACGATCCAGTCGAACCACTCACTGAATACCTGCGCTGGGCGCGCCTCGTAGAAGTGCGGATGAGTCACAGGGATCAGATCGTAGATCACCGCGATTACACCGACACCCTCATGTTTGAGCTGTTCGACGTGAGGAAAAATATCTGAATGCCAAGAGGAGTCGAGCAACACCAGCTGATCGCCTGGTTGATGGCGCACCGGTGCACAACGTTTCAGCAGTTGGAAGCGGCTTACTTTTCTGAAAACCCGCAAGGAAATGCCGAATGTGCCGAAGGCGGTCAAACGATAAGAAAAATAAATCAGTTTTTTCGCCGATTGCGAGGTGCACTTGGCGCCGAGTCGTTGCTGCCATTGCCAGAAACGATGCGACAGGCGCTCCAGCCGATCACCGAATGCAGCGAGAGTATTCAACACCGGTGTGGTGAAGGGGGCAAGATGAAGAACCTGGTAAAGTTTGCCGTTGAGCAGCACTACCGGAATGCACTCGAAGCCTTGGGCATTCGGAGGCAACTGATTGATGACGTTTCGCACCACCCGCTGAATCCCCGAATTGAGTTTCGGGTGGTTGAATACATGGGTACATTCCACCATTAATCGGGTCATAGAGCGCGCTCCGTATTCGCCAATTCGGCGCTGCGGGTAATCGATGTCTTGGCACTCAGCCACGAGCAATCGACGAAGTCTTCGATACCGGTGATGCCTACTGCGTCACCGGGAGCGATATTGAAGGTGATGTCTTGCAGCGCCCAATGTTGGTAGTGACGCCGCGAAGCATACGGGACCAACCATTCGACCAGATGGCTCCAGCGCGAGGGGTATTGCTTGTAGACCTTGCCCAGGCCTGTCACACGCACATGCCCCATCAGACGCCCTCCACCATGTCGCTCGCATTCACAACAGGTGCGGGCGGGAGTTGCGCGACGGTTTTTCGCAAGTCAGCGATGAGAGGTTTGAAGGCCTGAACGACGGATACGCTGCGGAACGTGAATTTGAAAACGGCTACTGGTGGAATCGCGCCAATGGCGACGGTTGCGCCTCTGTCTTGTGGCTGCGGCAGGGCAAGACTGTCCGGTGTCATGCGGTGGTATGTCGAAGCCGCGTTCAGCAGCTCCCAATCCGCGTCAACTCCCAGCGGGGGTGTCCGGATATGTTGTCCCGCGGATCCATGAAAATCCGTGACGAACAGACGATTTTTCAAACAGCGACCCCTTGGTCTTTAACTTTCGCCACTTCCTGCAGGCTTTAAGGGAAGGTCTGTCAGATCGAAGGAAAAAATCGACAAGACGACAGGCGAAATAGTTGTTGTAGTTGTTTGTTACCAATCTGTGCCAATTGCAAAGTAATTTCAACACTCCAAACCGTGACCGGTCAGTTCTCATCAGCGTAGACACATTTATTCTGTTCCGGAGGTTCACGAACGTTCGTCGGATGTGTTTAGAATGCGCTTCGTCGCGATTTTCCAGGTTCACCAGGATTGCCGCGTCACAAGGTAAAACCGACCACTAAAAACAAGAACAAAGACGGGCTGGAAGATGCAGGACGAGTGTCGGCATGCCGACCACGATTCAGCGCTTCGCCGTCATGGATTGAAGCAGCCGGGATGGCGGCTTCATCGTGGGATGCCATGAACTTCATTCTTTACTCGGACGTCAACGACCGTTCCATCAGCCAGAGTCTCGGGCGTCCCGAATACAGTTACTACTTCGTGCTCAAGGCTTATCGCCCAGTGCTGGAAAGCCTTGGGCGGGTGCATGTGGTGTCCGCCATCACCGAGGTTGATCCGCTCTTTCGCCAATTGCGCGAGGCGGGCGAAGACAGCCTGTTTCTCTCCTTCACCCCGCCGCAAAATACGCCGACCGATCTCGAGTGTCCGACCCTGTGTGTGGTTGCCTGGGAGTTCGATTCGATCCCGGACGAGATCTGGGACAACGATCCGCGCCACGACTGGACGCTGATGCTGGCCCGACAAGGGCGGGTGATTACTCTGTCCAGCCATACTGCCCGGGCGATTCGCCGGGCGCTGGGCGAGGACTTTCCGGTACTGGTGTTGCCGACACCATTGTGGGAGAACTTTGCGGCGATTCGTCAGCAGCAAGTTCCGGCGCCGGTCAATCCAGGCACGCCGCTGGCGATCAAGGGCTGCATTTTCGACAGCCGTACGCTGGCGCTCTCAGCCGATGACCTGCTGCCCAAACCACTGACCGCCGAGCAACTGGCCGCGATCGAGGCACAGCGACCTCCTCCGCTGACCTTCAAACGGCGCCTGGTCATCGCCCGGCACTACCTGCGCCAGTGGCGCCTGGATGCAGGCCGCGAACAGCAACAGCCGCGGGTGAAGTTTCTGCATCACTGGTATTGGGAGGGACTGCGTGATCTTTTCTCACGCAGGGCGCATGCCTGGCTGGAGCGACAGCTGCCGAGTATCGCCGGTCCACAGGCGGTGGCAGTGGTCGAACCGCCGCCGCTGGATCTGCCGGACACCACGTCGGTGGTCGACACCACGGTCGACGGTGTGGTCTACGTCACCGTATTCAACCCCAAAGATGGCCGCAAGAACTGGCATCAACTGATCACCGCGTTTTGCTGGGCGTTTCGGGAAACGGCCGATGCCACGTTGGTATTGAAAATCACCCAGAACGACCTCGCGTCTTACTACAGCGAATTAATGACCCTGTTGGCGCAGCTCTCACCCTTTGCCTGCAGGGTGGTGGTGTTGCACGGTTATCTGGATGACGCCCAGTACACCCGGCTTTATGCCGCTGCCAGTTACTACGTCAACGCCTCGCGCTGTGAGGGCCTGTGTCTGCCATTGATGGAGTTCATGTCCAGTGGCAAACCGGTAATCGCTCCGGACCACACGGCCATGGAAGACTACATCGACGACAGCGTCGCCTTCGTGATCAAGTCCAGCGAAGAACCCGCCATCTGGCCGCAGGACTCGCGGCTGATTTACCGCACCCTGCGCCACCGCCCGGATTGGGCTTCACTGAAACAAGCCTACGAGGACAGCTACCGCATGGCCAAAGACCAGCCGGAGCGGTACCGGCAGATGTCGGCGGCAGCGGTCGAGCGCATGCATGACTACTGCGCTTTTGCCCCCGTGCAAACGCGCATGGCGGAATTTTTCGGGCTTGCACCGCATCCCGCCAATGCTGCGTCAGTGACGGAAAACGCCTCATGCTGATCATCATTCATTCGGAAACCAACCAGCACACCATTGCACAGAATCTGGGGCGCTCGGAGTACAGCTATTACTTCGTGCTCAAGGAATATCGCCCGGTACTCGAGCGTCTCGGACGCGTGGTGGAAGTGGCCGATCCGCTGACCGAAGTCGACGCGCTTTACGAGGAATGCCGGGCCAGTGGCGAGCCGTGCGTCTTCCTGTCGTTCTCGCCGCCCCATCGCACGCCGGTACACCTGATGTGTCCGACTTTGCCGGTGTTTGCGTGGGAGTTCAGCACCATCCCCAATGAGCCGTTTGCCGGTGAGCCGCGCAACGACTGGCGCACGGTGCTGCAGGCTTGCGGAGCGGCGATCACCCATTCCAGCTACACCGTTAACGCGGTGCGCGAGGCAATGGACAGCGATTACCCGATCGTCGCGGTGCCTGCGCCGGTATGGGATCGCTTTGCCGCCCGCGGTGCGCCGTTGCAGGGCCAGCCACCGAATGGACCGGTACGGTTGAAGATCAAGGGATTGGTGGCCGACAGTCGCAAACTTGACTTGAACGCATTCGCCCCCCGGCCTTTGCGCACGGGCAAGGGACTCGATTTTCATGCGCCGGTCAGGGAGCAGGAGTTGCTGCTCGACGGCGTGGTCTACACCTCAGTGTTCAATCCCGGCGATGGGCGCAAGAACTGGGAGGACATGCTCAGTGCATTCTGCGTGACGTTCCGCGAGGTCGAGGACGCAACGCTCGTGCTGAAACTGACGCACCACGATGCCGAAGAAGCGCTGAGCGACATCCTCCACCACCTGTACAAGAATCAGTCCTACCGCTGCCGGATCGTGCTGATCTACGGCTACCTCGCGGACGCCGATTATGAGCGCCTGGTGCAGGCGACCCGCTATGTGGTCAACACGTCCTACGGCGAGGGCCAGTGCCTGCCGTTGATGGAATTCATGTCCTGCGGCAAACCGGCGGTGGCGCCGCGTACGACGGCAATGATCGATTACCTGAGTGCCGACAACGCCTTTCTGATCGACTCCACCGACGAGCTCACGGCCTGGCCGCATGACCCGCGCAAGGCCTTCCGCACCCTGCGTTATGTGACCAACTGGACGTCGTTGTGCACGGCCTATCGCGCCAGCTATGCGGTCGCCAAAGACGATCCGCAACGTTATGCACAGATGGCCGCTCAGGCGGTGAGCAGCCTGCAGGATTTCTGCAGTCAGGCAGTGGCCGAGCAGCGGTTGCAGGTGTTTCTGGGGCAGTTGTTCGAGCGCCGGTTCGCCGCAGACCCCGAGATGCGCGGGGCATGAACGGCAAGCGGATCATGGACATCGAGGTACTGCGTGCGATCGCGGTGCTCGGTGTGCTGTTTCATCACCTGCAGGGCAGCCTGTTCACCGACACCGTGCCGCTGCTGCAAACAGTCCACCATTGGGCGCAGTCCTGGTGGGGCGTTGACCTGTTTTTTGCGATCTCCGGATTTGTCATCGCCCGCAGCCTGATCCCCGTGCTGCAAGGCTGCACGAGCCGTCGACAGTGCTGGGAGCAGACACGCAATTTCTGGCTGCGCCGGGCCTTTCGTTTGTTGCCCTCGGCCTGGCTGTGGCTGGCGCTGATGTTGCTGGCCTGTGTCTTGCTCAATCGCTCAGGTGCGTTTGGCACGCTGCACGCCAACCTGCAGGCAACGCTGGCCGGGGTGTTGCAGTACGCCAATTTCCGTTTTGCCGACAGTTTCTTTCAGTACGAATACGGCAGCAGTTTCGTCTACTGGAGCCTGGCACTGGAGGAGCAGTTCTACTTGCTGTTCCCGCTGCTGATTGTCGTGTGTCGCCGACATCTGGGCTGGGTATTGCTGGCGCTGGTCGCGGTGCAACTGTTCACGTTGCGCACGCCCTTGCTGATGGTGGTGCGCACCGATGCCCTGGCCCTCGGCGTATTGCTGGCGATGTGGAGCGCGCAGCCGGGGTATTCCCGTTGGGAACCGAGGTTCCTGCGGCGGCCGTGGGCCGGCGTTTCGGTACTGACTGTGCTGGCGTTGCTGCTGAGTTACATGGCCACCGACCGCTTCACGTTCGCCTCTTACCGCATCGGCACGATCGCCGTGCTCAGCGCGCTGCTGGTGTGGATTGCCTCGTACAACCGCGATTACCTGCTGCCGCCCGGAAGGTTGCAACGGCTGATGGCGTGGATCGGCAGCCGTTCCTACGGCATCTACCTGATCCATATTCCGGCCTATCTGCTGGTCCGTGAATTGATCTTCCGCTTGCAGGACGCGGGGCTGCCCAGTCCGGCCGGGCACCCGATTCTCACGGTGCTGATCGCCGGCGGTCTGATCGCGCTGCTCAGCGAATTGAATTACCGATTCATCGAAATGCCGATGCGCAATCGCGGCGCCGCGCTGGTGCGCCGCCTCGGTACGTCGCGAACCGCCGTCCCATCCTCTGGAGCTACCTCATGCTGAGCCTTTTGAAGAAACTCACGGCAACGTCTCCCGCACCGGTTGCTGTGCCATCTGCCGCCGACAAGGTTGATCCGTACATGCTCGGCCTGTACGACGCAAAGCTCAGTGGCTGGTTCAATCAGGAGACCGACGAGCTGTTCACAGGCTTTCGGGTGAGCGCCGATGACACGTTGCTCGATGTCGGCTGTGGCGACGGCGGTAATGTGCATTTCTGCGGCATGCGCGGGGCGAAGATCATCATTGCCGACATCGACGCGGCCAAAGTCGAGGCCACCCGCCAGCGTCTGAGCGATACCCCGGCACGCAGCGTCGAATGCCACGTGACCGACTGCAACCCGCTGCCGATTGCCGATGCCACCGCCACCCGCGTGGTCTCCACCGAAGTCATCGAGCATGTCGACGATCCGGCGCAATTTCTCGCCGAACTGGTACGGGTCGGCAAGCCGGGAGCGCTGTACCTGCTGAGCGTGCCGCATCCCAGCTCGGAAGATTTGCAGAAAGACATTGCCTCGCCGGATTATTTCCAGAAACCCAACCACATTCGCATCATCAGTGAAGAGCAGTTCAAGGCGATGGTCAGTGACGCCGGGCTGGAGATCATCAGCCACAGTCAATACGGCTTTTACTGGTCGATGTGGATGCTGTTGTTCTGGGAAGCCAAGGTCGAATTCAGTAACCCCGATCACCCGTTGCTCGAGCATTGGGCCAATACCTGGCAAGCGGTGCTCGATTCGCCCCGTGGTGCACAGATCAAGCAGGCGCTGGACGCGGTGGTGGCGAAGAGTCAGGTGATCATTGCCCGCAAGCCCTGAGTGCTTTTGTGTAACCTTGCAGCCTGATGTCTCAGGGATCTGCAAGGTATGCGCGTTATCGTCGGGTTGTCGGCCATGCTGGCGGTGTTGTTGCTCTGTGCTTGTGAACGACAGGACGCAGCGCCAATCGATCAGCAACTCTACGTCTGGCAACGGCAATGGACGTCCGCCCATGAGCTCGCGCTGAAAGACAGCCGCAGCGACTTTTCGACCCTGCGCGTGTTGGCCTTGCAGGCATTCCCCAGTGACGGCTGGCATCGGGCGCGGATCGATGCGCCGTTGCTCAAGCACGATGGCCGGCCTCTGATCGCGGTGATTCGTCTCGACGGTCAGCTCAAAAGTCTGGATCAGTCGCAGGTCACGGCGCAGATTCTTCAGGTTGTCGCCGACTGGCAGGCGCAGGGGCTGACCCTGAGTGGCGTCGAGATCGATCATGACGCGGGTAATGCGCGTCTGCCGGAATACACCGAGTTCCTGACACATCTGCATTCCGCGTTGCCCGCATCGTTGCCGCTGAGCATCACCGCGCTGCCGGCGTGGCTCGGCAGTTCACAGCTGCCGGCGATGTTGGCCACAGTCGACAGCAGTGTGCTGCAGGTGCACGCCGTCAGCGATCCGCGACGCGGGCTGTTCGACCCCGAGCAGGCTCGGCGCTGGGCCGGCGCCTGGGGCAAAATCAGCAGCAAACCGTTCTATCTGGCGCTGCCGGCCTATGGCGTGGCGCTGCTGCCGGATGCCGACGGTGCCCCGGTGGTGGAAAGCGAAGTACCGATCGAACGTGAAGGGCAACGCCGGGAACTGCTCGCCGATCCGTTGCAACTGAGCCGACTTGCAAAAGCGCTGCGCGAGGACCCGCAGGAACATCTGGCCGGGCTGATCTGGTTTCGCCTGCCGCTGGCCAATGATCGTCGGGCCTGGAGCCTGACCACGTTGCGCGCCGTGGCCCGCGGCGATGCGTTGAGCAGCCAACTCGGCCTGACGTTCAGCGACCACAATGGCCTGCAGGACATCGCCCTGCGCAATGTCGGAAACCTCGACAGTGCCTGGCCCACGCGCATCATCGTCAAGGCCAGCGCTTGCGAAGGCGCCGATGCGCTTGCCGGTTACTCGTTGCAACAGAGCGCGGATCTGCTTACCTTCACCCGCCTGCGCGACGGTCGTTTGCCGGCGGGTGGACAACGCGCCATCGGTTGGGCGCGCTGTGCATTTATTGATCAAGGAGGTTCGCATGTTGACCCGTAACTGGCCCCGCCATCTGCTCTGCCTGAGCCTCAGCCTGCCGCTGGGTTCGGCGTTGGCCTGCGGCCCGGACTTCCCCATGCGCCTGCTCGACAATCGCGGGCAAACCCTGGCCGATTTGCCGGAGGGCAACTTCAACTTCGAGATCAGCCGCCTCGGCAAGACCATTGCCGGGCTGAAGAACGTCACCGCTGCGACGCACAATCCCGACGACATGTACGGCGACGCAAGCGAGCCTGCTGCGCTGCGCGAAAAAGCCGAGCAGGTCGGTCTGAGCGCCGAACAACAGGCGCTGGTCAAGCAACTGCGTGGCCTGAGCGATGCGCGTCAGGTCGAGGCGCAGGGCGCCAGCCTGCCAGCGGAAATTCGCTTGTACGTGGCCGGCGCGGTGGCGTTTGCCACTGGCGATCATCCGCTGGCGATCGAATACTTCAACAAAGTGCTGGCACTGCCGGCCGATCAGCGCCCGCTGCGCAGCACCTGGGCAGCGTATTCCCTGGGCCGTGCCTGGTTTGCCACGAGTGCCGAGGCGGGCGATGTCATCGAAGTGCTGGAGGATGCACGTGGGGCCTTCCGTCAGGCTCGACAACTGAGCATCGATGGCTTCAGTGATCCGCTGGAACTCGGTGTGGCCAGCCTCGGTGAAGAGGCGCGGGTGCTGCGCAACGCCGGCGACTGGAACGGCGCCATCGAATTGTATGAAGCGCAGAACCTGCACGGTTCGGCCGTGGGTTACACCTCGCTGAAACAACTGATGAATGAGCTGGCCGAACTGCCCGAGCCGCAACTGGCCAAGTTGCTGGAGCGCAAAGCCGTGCAGCAACTGGTTACCGCTTCGTTGATCAGCCGCATGGGTTGGTCATTCGACGAGCAACCGCCGAATGAGAAGAAACTGATCAAGCTGCTGCAGGACAGCACCCGTGGCAGCCTGGAAAACGCCGATCGACTGGCGGCCATGAACTATCAACAAGGTGATTACGCCAGCGCCAAAGCCTTCCTTGAAAACGCCGGTGACGGCGGACTGGCGTGGTGGCTGCGGGCCAAACTGGCGGTGCGTGACGGCGATAAAAATGCCGCAGCTGCCGCCTATGCCAAAGCTGCGCAGGCGTTCCCGCAGAGCGAAGATTGGGGTTACCGGCGCACCCCTTACTGGGACTTCGAAACCGTCCAGCCGAAATGCCGGGTCGAGGGCGAAAGTGCGATTCTGGCGCTGCAACGTGGCGAATACCTGCAAGCGTTCGTGCAGTTGTATCGCAGCAACGGCATTTATTGGTTCGACGCGGCGACGGTGGCCGAGCGCGTGCTGACCGTCGATGAGCTCAAACGCTATGTCGATGACAACGTGCCGGCGCCACCCGCGCTGACCCAGCAGCAGCGCGACAACTACGTGCCGCTGCCGGTCGCCGCCAGCCTGCGCAATCTGCTGGGGCGACGCTTGCTGCGTGAAGGGCATTACGAGGAAGCGGTCGGCTATTTCGACAATCCCGATCTGCAGCACAAGGCCCGTCTGTACGGCGAGCAACGGATGAAGGCTGACGCTGCGTGGTGGCCGACCAGACGCGCCAGCGCCTTGTACAACGCGGCGTGGACCGCGCGTGAATGGGGCATGGACATTCTCGGTTACGAGATGGCGCCGGACTACGCCACGTTTGGCGGCAACTACAGCCTGGAAAACACCGAGCTGAAAGTCGGGCCGCTGCTGGCCGAGGCTGAAGTCCAGCGCCAGAAGGCCAGTGAAGCGCAGCCGGATGAGCGTTATCACTACCGTTTTGTCGCCACCGCGCTGGCCAGCCGGGCCGCCGATAATTTGCCGCACACCAGTCAGGCGTTTGCGGCGGTGTTGTGTAACGCTGCGGGTTTCAACAGCAGCCTGGAAGAGCAGAGCGCGCTGTATCGACGCTACGTCAATGAAGGCCCGTACGTGCCGT
Organism: Pseudomonas sp. YL2; assembly: GCF_023063025.1. NCBI lineage: Bacteria > Pseudomonadati > Pseudomonadota > Gammaproteobacteria > Pseudomonadales > Pseudomonadaceae > Pseudomonas > Pseudomonas sp. YL2. Next base: position 108,717 of record NZ_JAJSLU010000001.1, read on the forward strand.
GGGCGGTGGACTTCGGTAATCAGTGCCCCTATCCGGATTTCGAAAACGCCGACAAGCGTTACGTCACCCAGGTGACCGACGCTGTGCGCAATTCGTTGCGTCCGTACAAGTGGCCGGTGGTCGGTGTCCTGCTGTTAATCAGTGCTGGCGTGCTGGTGTTGTTCAGTCGTCGGCGCAAGTCCCGCAAACCCTAGGCCTGCTGAATAAACGTCAGGCGTACGGCGAAGCCGATCAACAGGCTGCCGAACAGCCATTGCTGAACGCGTTGGGCGGTTGGACTGTGTTGCAGCCAACGGCCCAGCGCCGCGCCGGTCAGGGCATAGGCACTGTCGAACAGCAGCCCGATGCCCACCAGCAACCCGCCGAGGGTGGCAAACTGGGTCAGCACCGCTGCGCCGTCATTGACGATGAATTGCGGCAACAGCACCGAGCAGAACAGCAAGGCCTTGGGGTTGAGCAGATTGGTCAGCAGGCCACGGCGAATCGCCTCGCGCCATTGTCCTTGGGTGTCAGTCACGGCAGCCGTATTCAGGTTCGGCAGCAGGCTGCTGCGCAGGCATTGAATGCCGATCCACAGCAGGTACGCCGCACCGGCCAGGCGCACCAGATCAAACGTCCACGGCGCCGCCTTGAACAGCGCCGCCAGACCCAATGCCGCCAATGCCACGTGACAGCCCCGGGCGATCGCCAGGCCAACGGCGGTTGCCAGCGCCGCACCGCGACCCTGGCGGGCACCGGTTTGCAGCAACAGAATCATGTCCGGGCCGGGCAACAGGAAGACCACCGCCAATGCCAGAAAAAACAGCCAGAAACTCGTCATGTCGCAGCCCTTTCGTTATCGATTCGGTGAGCAAAGTCTATGGCGCAAGGGCGGGGCAGGTGCTTGCGAAGTCAGCTTCAAAAACCCTTGCGATTGGCATAACCTGCTTTCTTTTTGTGCCTTGACCAGCAGGATCTGCCAAAGATGAAACTCGACGCTTTTGATCGCAAGATTCTCGCTGCCTTGCAGCGCAACGGACGGCTGAGCAATGTCGAGCTGGCGGACGAGATCGGCCTGTCGGCGTCACCTTGCTTGCGCCGGGTGCGGATGCTGGAGGAGGCCGGGGTGATTCGTGGCTACCAGGCCAACCTCGATCGCGATGAAGTGGGACTGGGGCTGACAGTGTTTGTCGGAGTCAAGGTCGAGCGCCACAACGATGAGCAGGCCGAAGCCTTTTACACAGCGGTCACGGCGCTGCCGGAAGTGATCTCCGCGTTTCTGGTGTCGGGGGAGTCGGACTTTCTGTTGCAGGTGGTGGTGCCGGACCTGCGCGCATACGACCGCTTTCTCAGCGGCTGCCTGCTGAAGCTGCCGGGGGTGAGTGACATTCGCAGCAACTTTGCGATTCACACGGTGAAGACGCCGGGGGCGTTGCCGTTGGGGCATCTTCCGCTGTAGAGCGGGTTGCTCCCACATTCGACCGCAATCCTCCAGCAGGAACACGGTCAACTGTGGGAGCTGGCTTGCCAGCGATAGCGGTGTGTCAGCGATCGCAATGGTTACAGGACTGACGCCATCGCTGGCAAGCCAGCTCCCACAGGGTTCGGGTGACCATCTACATCTGCGTCGCCATCCCCTCGACATTCATCGCCGCCTGACGCAGCGCCTCGGAGCGGGTCGGGTGCGGATGGCAGGTTAGCGCGATGTCTTCGGCTGACGCGCTGAACTCCATAGCCACGCAGTACTCACCGATCATTTCGCTGACGCTCGGGCCGACCAGGTGCACGCCGAGAATTTCGTCCGTGCGTTCGTCGGCGAGGACTTTGGCGAAGCCTTCGGTCTCATGGTTGATCTTGGCCCGGCTGTTGGCGGTGAACGGAAACTTGCCGACCTTATAAGCGCGCCCTTCAGCCTTGAGCTGCTCTTCGGTCTTGCCGACGCTGGCCAGCTCCGGCCGGGTGTAGATGACGTTGGGGATCAGCTCGTAGTTGACCTCGCCGGCCTTGCCGACGATCTGTTCCACGCAGGCCATCGCTTCGTCTTCGGCCTTGTGTGCGAGCATCGGCCCGGATGTCACGTCACCGATCACCCATACGCCGGTTGCCTCGGTACGGTGCTGGCGGTTGGCGAGCATGCCGCGCTTGTCGGTGCTCAGGCCGACGTTCTCCAGGCCCAGGCCTTTGGTGTACGGGCGCCGGCCGATCGCGACCAGCACGTAATCGGCTTCGAGCAATTCAGCGTTGCCACCGGCGGCGGGTTCGACGCTGAGCTGCACACCGTTGACCGAGGGGGTGGCGCTGGTGACCTTCGAGCTCAATTTGAAGCTGATGCCTTGCTTGCTCAGCGCACGCTGGAGGGTTTTGCCGGCCTCGCCATCAACACCCGGGCAGATGCGGTCGAGGTATTCGACCACGGTCACCTGGGCGCCGAGACGCCGCCAGACCGAGCCCAGTTCCAGGCCGATCACCCCGGCGCCAATCACCACCAGATGCTTGGGTACTTCACTCAGCGACAGCGCGCCGGTGGAGTCGAGGATGCGTTTGTTGTCGATCTCGACGCCGGGCAGGGGCGTAGGTTCGGAGCCGGTGGCGATGATGATGTCCTTGGCGCTCAGCTCGGTCTTGTTGCCTTGCTCGTCGGTCACCGTGACTTTGCCCGGGCCGTCGATGTGGCCCCAGCCCTTGATCCAGTCGACCTTGTTCTTGCGAAACAGAAACTCGATGCCTTTGGTCAGGCCGCTCACGCTTTCGTCTTTCTGTTTCATCATTTGCGCGAGGTTGAGCGTGGGTTTGACCTCGATGCCGAGGTTGGCGAATTCCGCACCCATGGCCGCGTCGTACAACTCCGAGGCGTGCAACAAGGCTTTGGACGGCATGCAGCCGACATTCAGGCAGGTGCCGCCGAGGGTGGCGCGGCCTTCCACGCAGGCTGCCTTCAGGCCCAGCTGGCCGGCGCGGATCGCCGCGTTATAACCACCGGGGCCGCCGCCCAGAATGACCACGTCGTAGTTGCTCATGCTGTTGCTCCTCGTTGGGGATGCGGATCGCTAAAAGTAGTCGGTCGATAAAATTACGAACGTAATATGTGCGTTTCCGGACATTTCGGTCAAGGCTTCAGGCAAGCGACAGGTTGCGCATCTTTAGATAAGCGAATTTGTGTACGAATATTTCACGCTTTTCGTTATATCGTAACGATAAGACCGGTGAATCAATGGCTTTGGGGTGATATGCAAGTCGATCTGGATGTCGATGGCACGCAAGTGACCGGGTTGCCGCGCTTTCAACAAGCGTCCACGCAGGGGCGACGTTTGCGTCGTCTGGCCATCGGTCTCGGCGGATTGGCCGGGGCAGGGTGGCTGCTGGCGCTGTTTGTCGAACTGTTTGCCGCGCAATCGATATGGCCGGCCTTGTTGGTGAATTTGGGCGCGGCTTTGCTGGTGTTGGTCGCCGGCTTGCAGTCGGCGTGGTGGGTGACGCAATGGCGTGCAGGGGTGATTGACCCGCAGGTATCGGTGGCGCTGACCGAGGAGCTGGAGCCAGTAGCGCCAGATGGCTGGTACGAACGGCTGCTGGAGCGATTGAGTCAGCGTGGTCTGCACCTGCTCGGTCAGATTGGTGCGGCCACGTTGTGGCTGGGCGGCTGGTCAGTGCTGATTGTGCTCGCCATCGGGCAGGTGTGGAATCTGGCATTGCCTGCCGCTGCGGTCGGGTTGTCGGCCACGGTGGGCGCGGCGCTGATGTTGCTGCTGGGTTTCGGCCTGCTGGTGCTGGAGCGGCAACTGGCTCAGGAGAGTCCGGCGCAATGGCCGGAAGCCGGGTCTCTCGCGCAACTGGCGCGGGTGGCGATCATCAGTCTGGTGCTGGGCGCGTTGTGCCTGCTGTTCGCCAGCGAGGCGTCGGTGTGGCCAGTACGGCTTGCGGTGTTGATCGGGATCTTGCCGGCATTCGTCGCGATCGAGTTGCTATTGCGCGCAGTTCTGTCGGTGTTCAGCCCTCGACGCGAGCAGCTCGAACCGACCCTGCTGGCGCGCAGTTTTGTTGCCGATATGCTGCGCTGGCCACCGCAGCCGTTGCTCGCCTTGCAGCATGAACTGCACAACCGGTTCGGCATCGATCTGCGCCAGATCTGGGCGTTCAGCTATATGCGCCGGGCCTTCCTGCCGGTGCTGGTGCTGGTCGCTGCGGTCGGCTGGTTACTGACCGGTATCCACGAAATCCCGCTGCAGGGGCGAGGTATCTACGAGCGCTTCGGCAAGCCGGTGCAAGTGTTCGGTCCGGGATTGCACGCCGGTCTGCCGTGGCCATTGGGCCGTGTATTGAACGTCGAGAATGGCGTGGTGCATGAGTTGGCGACCAGCGTCGGCGATGCTCCTGCCCCGACCCAGGCTGAGCCTGCCGAAGGCCCGGCGCCGATGGCCGCCAACCGCTTGTGGGATGCCAGCCACGTCAATGACAAATCCCAGGTGATCGCCAGCAGCCGTGGCGATCAGCAGAGCTTTCAGATCGTCAACATGGACGTGCGCTTCGTTTATCGCATTGGTCTGCGTGATCAGGATGCCTTGGCCGCCACTTACAACAACGCTGATGTGCCGACGCTGATTCGCAGCACCGCGAGCCGGATTCTGGTGCACGATTTTGCCTCGCGCACCCTCGACGGTTTGCTCGGTGCTGACCGGGTAGGGCTGGGCGAAGAAATCGGCCGCGCAGTGCAAGGTGATCTACAGAAACTCGACAGCGGTGTTGAGATTCTCGCCACCGTGGTCGAAGCAATTCATCCCCCTGCCGGCGCCGCCAATGCTTATCACGGCGTGCAAGCCGCGCAGATCGGCGCGCAGGCGTTGATCTCCCGTGAGCGCGGTGCTGCGGCAGAAGCGAGTAATCAGGCGCAGTTGCAGGCCAGTCTCGCCCGCGATCAGGCCATTGCCAGCGCCCGTGAAATCAACGCCACCGCGCAGGCGGCGGATCTGAAATTCAAGGCTGAGCAGAAAGCCTATGCCAGCGCTGGCCAGGCGTTCGTGCTCGAGCAATATCTGAGTCAGCTCAGCCTGGGTCTGAACAAGGCCAAATTGTTGGTACTCGACCACCGTTTAGGCGGCAGCAGCAATGCGCCGACCATCGATCTGCGTACGTTCACGCTGCCGGCTGATCCGACGCCTGCGCGCACCACCGCTCAACCAGGAGTTGCCCCTTGAGCCAGTCGCACACTCACGATTCCCATGACCACAGCGGCCACGATCACGGCCACGCCGGGCATCACCATCATCATGGGCATCATCACCATCACCACGGTGCGCCGGAAGAGGCGGGGCCATTCCCGTGGCGGCGCATGGGCTGGGCGTTGTTGCTGGTGGGGTTTGCCATCGCGGCGGCAAGCCTGGTCCAGGTGCGCTCGGGCGAGGCCACCGTCATCACTCGTTTCGGTAATCCGTCGCGGGTACTGCTTGAGCCTGGTTTGAGCTGGCGCTGGCCGGCGCCGTTCGAAGCGGCGATCCCGGTGGATCTGCGCCTGCGTACCACCTCGAGTGGTTTGCAGGATGTCGGCACCCGCGACGGTTTGCGCATCATCGTTCAGGCTTACGTGGCGTGGCAGGTGCAGGGCGACCCGGACAATGTGCAGCGTTTCATGCGCGCGGTGCAGAACCAGCCGGACGAAGCGGCGCGGCAGATTCGCACCTTTGTCGGTTCGGCGCTGGAAACCACCGCCAGCAGTTTCGACCTGGCGGATCTGGTGAATACCGATGCCAGCAAAGTGCGTATCGCCGATTTCGAAGCGCAACTGCGTCAGCAGATCGACCAGCAACTGCTCGCCACCTACGGCGTGCGTGTGGTTCAGGTGGGCATCGAACGCCTGACCTTGCCTTCGGTCACGCTCACGGCCACGGTTGATCGGATGCGCGCCGAGCGTGAAACAATCGCCACCGAACGCACCGCCATCGGCAAGCGAGAAGCCGCGCAGATCCGTTCTGCGGCCGAGCGCGATGCGCGAATTGTCCAGGCCGATGCCACGGTGAAGGCCGCAGAAATCGAAGCACAGTCGCGGGTCGAAGCCGCGCAAATCTACGGCCGTGCCTATGCTGGCTCGCCGCAGCTGTACAACCTGCTGCGCTCACTCGATACCCTTGGCACCATCGTTACGCCGGACACCAAGCTGATCCTGCGCACCGACGCCGCGCCATTCCGCGTGCTGGTGGACGGCCCGCCGACTGTTGAAAACAAATCCGGATCGCAGCCATGAGTGATGAAGTTCCACGTGGAACACATTCGTTGAGCAGTCCGTGGATTCAGGCCGGACGCCTGGCGTTTTTCGCCTTATATGCGGTAACGGTATTGGCTGCGTTGGCGTGGGCGTTTTCCAATGTGCGGCAGATTGATCCGCAAAATCGCGCGGTGGTCTTGCACTTTGGCGCACTGCACCGCGTCCAGAATGCCGGGCTGTTGCTGGCCTGGCCGCAGCCGTTCGAGCAGGTGGTTTTGCTGCCGGCGGCGGATCGGGTCATCGAGCGCCGAGTGGAAAACCTGCTGCGCAGCAGTGAGGCGATCAAGGCTGATCGTGTAGCAACCTTCGCCACGCCACTGAGCGATGCACTGGCCGGTTCCGGCTATTTACTGACCGGCGACGCCGGCGTGGTGCAACTGGATGTGCGGGTGTTTTACAAAGTCAGCGATCCCTATGACTTCGTGCTGCAGGGTGATCATGTGCTGCCAGCACTGGATCGGCTGGTCACCCGCAGCGCTGTGGCCCTGACCGCTGCTCGGGATCTGGATACGATTCTGGTCGCTCGGCCCGAGTTGATCGGTGCCGATAATCAGGCCGCCGAACGACGCGAGCGTCTGCGCGGTGATCTGGTGCAAGGCATCAACCAGCGTCTGGCTGAGTTGAAGGCGAGTGGGCAGGGCATCGGCATCGAAGTGGCGCGGGTCGACGTGCAGTCGAGTCTGCCGGATCCGGCGGTCAGTGCCTTTAACGCGGTGTTGACCGCCAGTCAGCAGGCCGACAAAGCCGTCGCCAATGCACGCACCGAGGCGGAAAAACTCACCCAAACCGCCAACGAACAAGCCGACCGTACTCTGCAAGTGGCCCATGCTCAGGCCGGCGAACGGCTGGCAAAAGCCTCTGCCGACACTGCCACGGTAATGAGCCTGGCCAAGGCGCAACAACAGGGCACCGACCCGCAGATGCTTCTGCGTCTGTACCGCGAACGCATGCCGAAAATTCTTGGTCAGGCCGGGTCAGTGACCACGGTCGATCCGAAAGACGATTCCCGCCTGATCATTCAGGGAGCCAGTAAATGACTGCGACCACCGCTGCACCGAGCCTGTTGTCCTCGGCCGAACAGCGCCGCGCCGCGCGGCAATTGACCCTGGCGATGCTCGCCCTTGGCTTGCTCGGCCTCGGTCTGCTCTGGCGCTGGCTGTTACCGGAGCAAACCGGTGTCAGTCAGTTGCTGCTGGGTTTCGCTTCTCTATTGGTGGCGGTGCCGGTGATGCGCTCGGCGTGGTACAGCTTGCGTTATCCGAGCCTGCACGGCATCACCGATCAACTGATTGCTTTGGCGATGCTCGGTGCGTGGGCGACTGGCGATCTGCTGACCGCCGCGTTGCTGCCGATCATCATGATCTTCGGCCACGTGCTGGAAGAGCGCAGCGTGATCGGTTCGCAGGAAGCGATTCACGCTCTCGGCCAATTGACCCGCAGCCACGCCCGCAAGATTCAAGCGGACGGCTCGATCATTGAAGTCGACAACGGCACCCTCCAACCCGGTGACACGGTCGAGGTGCGCGCCGGGGATCGTGTGCCCGCGGATGGTCGGGTGTTGTTCGGCCAAGCCAGCCTCGACACGGCGTCGATTACCGGCGAGTCGGTGCCAGTGGAAACGGCAGTGGGCATGACGGTGTTTGGCGGCGCGATCAACCTCGATGGCTTGCTGCGCATTGAGGTGACCCGCACCGGTGATCAATCGACGCTGGGCAAAGTCATCGCGCTGATTCAGAACGCCGAGCGTTCGAAGCCGCCGATCACCCGTCTGCTTGAACGCTATGCTGGCAGCTACATGGTGCTGGTATTGCTGTTGGCGGCGGTGACCTGGTTTGTCACCCATGACGCGCAAGCGATGCTCGCGGTGCTGGTAGCCGCATGTCCTTGCGCCTTGGTGCTGTCGGCACCGGCTACAGCGATTGCCGGGGTTGCGGTGGCGGCGCGCCACGGCATTCTGATTCGCAGCTCGGCGTTCCTTGAGGAGTTGGCAGACCTCACATCACTGGTGGTCGACAAGACTGGCACGCTGACTTACGGCACCTTGCGTTTGCAATCGATCAGCAGCCCGCGTCTGGATCAGGCCTCGGTGATGGCGCTGGCCGCCAGTCTCGGTGCGGCCAGCAGTCATCCTGTCAGCCGGGCGTTGGCGGGGCTGGTCAGTCAGGAGCAGAGCCTGCCGCTGACGGACATTCACGAGCGTCAGGGCCTCGGGGTCGTGGCCATGACCGCGCAAGGCGAGGCGGCGCTGGGACGTCCCGAACTGTTCGCGCAACTGGGCATCGTCACTACCATCGTTCCCGAGCACGACGGGCCGATTGCCGGATTGGCACTGAACGGCGAGTTTGTCGCCTGGCTGTTGCTGGCCGACAGCGTCAAACCAGAAGCGCGCTTTGCCCTCGCTGAATTGCGCGAACTGGGGCTGGGTCGCCAGTTGCTGCTGACCGGCGACCGCCAGAGTGTTGCGCAGACCCTGGCCCGCGAGGTCGGCCTGCCAGAGGTGGAAGCGCAGGCGCTGCCTGAGGACAAGCTCAACCGCGTGCTCAAGGAAATCGACAACGGTTTCCGGCCGATGGTGGTGGGTGACGGCATCAATGATTCGCTGGCGCTCAAGGCCGGGGTGGTGGGTGTGGCGATGGGCGCCGGCGGTGCCGACATCGCGCTGGCCTCGGCGGATATCGTGTTGATCGGCAGCGATCTGCGCCGTCTGGGCACCTGTGTGCGGTTGAGTCGTCAGTGCCGTCGAACCTTGCAGGTCAACGTGATCATCGGTCTAGGCTGGACCCTGGCGATCGTGGTGTTTGCGGCATTCGGCTGGCTCGGCGCGGCCGGAGCGATGATCGCCGCGCTGCTGCACAACCTCAGCACGCTGCTGGTGTTGGGCAATGCCGGACGGCTGCTGCGGTTTCAGGAGCCATTGCTCAAGCTCAAGGATGATCACTGAAGTGAGTTTCAGCGAACTGTGCGCCGAATAGGCAGTCATCTATGGAGAGGGCGCACACTTCACGCCGTTACCTGGGCTAAAGCAGTAGTGGGTGCATGACGGCATGCAGGAGCGCCTGGAACGATAGTCTCGGCTAATTAAATCGATAGCCTGCTATTTTTCAAGGATGGTCTACCCTCAGATCTGACGTCTGAAACAAGGGGGATTTTCCATGCTCGCGCAACTTCCACCGGCCTTACAGAATCTGCAGCTTCCGCTTCGCTTGCGACTCTGGGATGGCCATGAGTTCAACCTGGGGCCGACGCCCAGTGTCACCATTGTGGTCAAGGACCCGACGATGGTCACCCAGTTCACCCATCCGAGTCTCGACGCGCTGGGGGCGGCGTTTGTCGAAGGCAGGCTGGAACTGGAGGGCTCGATCAGCGAGGTCATCCGGGTCTGCGACGAATTGAGCAGCGCCTTGCTCGATGAAGACGAAGGCGCTCAGCCAGTGCGTGCGGTGCACGACAAGGAAACCGACGCCAAAGCCATTTCCTATCACTATGACCTGTCCAACGCGTTCTATCAGCTGTGGCTGGACAGCGACATGGCGTATTCCTGCGCTTATTTCGAAACCGGCAGCGAAACTCTGGAACAGGCACAGCAGGCCAAGTTCCGACATCTGTGTCGCAAACTGCGTTTGCAGCCCGGTGATTATCTGCTGGATGTCGGTTGCGGCTGGGGTGGTTTGGCGCGTTACGCGGCACGTGAATTCGGCGCCAAAGTGTTCGGCATCACCTTGAGCAAGGAACAGCTGGAACTGGCCCGAGAGCGGGTCAAGGCCGAGGGCCTGGAAGATCAGGTTGAGCTGCAATTGCTCGACTACCGCGATCTGCCGCAGGACGGGCGTTTCGACAAGGTAGTCAGCGTCGGCATGTTCGAACACGTCGGCCACGCCAACCTCGCCGAGTACTGCAAGGTCCTGTTCGGCGCGGTGAAGGAGGGCGGTCTGGTGATGAACCACGGCATCACCGCCAAACACACCGACGGCCGTCCGGTAGGACGCGGCGCTGGCGACTTCATCGAGAAATACGTGTTCCCCAACGGCGAGCTGCCGCACCTGGCGATGATCTCGGCCGAGATCAGCGAAGCCGGACTGGAGATCGTCGACGTGGAAAGCCTGCGTTTGCACTACGCGCGCACACTCGACCATTGGAGCGAGCGGCTGGAGGACAACCTCGAAGCCGCCGGGAAACTGGTGCCGGATCAGGCGTTGCGCATCTGGCGGCTGTATCTGGCCGGGTGTGCCTATGCGTTCGCCCGTGGCTGGATCAACCTGCACCAGATTCTTGCGGTGAAGGCGCATCCGGATGGCAGCCATGAACTGCCCTGGACCCGCGACGACATTTATCACCCCTGAGGCCTGACGACCGTTCGCTCGTTCGAGCGAGCGGCCGGTTAAAGAATCGGTGAAATAAGCCGGGCGATCCGCATGCCGAGCTGTTGCAGGCGGTGGATCTCCCGGCTTTCTTCTTTGGCGACTTCATAAGCCTGCTCGAAATCATCGTTGAGCATGCGTTTCACGTGGGCGGCGAATTCGCTGTCGACGGTCAGCAGCATCACTTCGAAATTCAGCCGGAACGAACGGTTGTCCAGATTGGCGCTGCCGATGGCGCTGATTTCGCTGTCGATCAGTACCACTTTCTGATGCAGGAACCCCGGCTCGTAGCGGAACACCCGCACGCCAGCGCGCACCGCTTCGAATGCATACAGGCTGGACGCGGCGTAGACGATGCGGTGATCGGGACGCGAGGGTAGCAGCAGGCGCACGTCGACGCCGCGCAGCACCGCCAGGCGCAACGCGGCGAACACGGCTTCATCGGGAATGAAGTAGGGGCTGGTGATCCACACTCGTTCCGTCGCCGCGTGGATGGCTTCGACGAAGAACAGTGAACAGGTTTCGTAGGCATCCGCCGGGCCGCTCGCCAGCAATTGGCAGAGCACGCCATCTTCCGGGTAGACATCCGGCAGGATCAGCGGTGGCAACGTCCGTGCTGCCCAGAACCAGTCCTCGGCAAACGACTCCTGCATGCAGGCCACCACCGGCCCGCGCACCTGAACATGGGTATCGCGCCACGGCGCCAGGGGCGGTTTCTCGCCCATGTATTCATCGCCGACGTTATGCCCGCCGACGAAGCCGAGGACGCCATCGACCACGACGATTTTGCGGTGGTTGCGGAAATTCACCTGGAAGCGATTGAGCCAGCCGCTGCGTGTGGCGAAGGCTTTGACCTCGACACCGCCATCGCGCAGCGCCTGCACATAACTGTGGGGCAGGGCGTGGCTGCCGATGCGGTCGTAGAGCAGATGAATCGCCACGCCCTCAGCCGCTTTCTTCAGCAACAGATCGCGCAGGCGCTGACCGATGCGGTCGTCATGGATGATGAAAAACTGTACCAGTACGGCTTCGCGCGCTTGATCGATGGCGTGGAAGATCGCCTCGAAGGTCGCGTGGCCATTCACCAGCAGTTGCACCTGGTTGTTCGCCAGGCACGGCATGCGTCCCAGTTTGGGCATGGCGCGCAGCGAGGCGTAGGCCTTCGAGGCGCGGGCGGTGAGGGCTTCTTCAACCCACGGGCGCCAGTTCAACTCGGAGATCGCCTGACGCATCTGCTCGTTGGCTTGACGCCGCGCCTTGATATAGCCGTCGAAGGTGCTGCGACCGAAAACCAGATAAGGGATGAGCGTCAGGTAGGGAATGAAAATAAGCGACAATGCCCAGGCGATCGAGCCTTGGGCGGTGCGTACGGTCAGCACCGCATGGATGGCGGCGATCAAGCCGAGGCTATGTATCAGGGCGATCAGATAACCGAAAATGTGCGGTCCAAAATAATCCATGGGGCAGCCTTGCTCCTGAAGACTCAATGCGTAACAGACCATGTTCCGAGGCGAATGTCGCTATTTAATTGGTGCATGAACCGAAGCAATCGGCCGACGTCTAACGGCCACTACTGATCAGGAGTTTTTCGATGAACATTCGTCTGCTGGGTTTGGCGCTGGGCCTGGGTTTGGCAATGCCGGTGGTAGCGCAGGCGCAAATGCTGCAGCCGGGGCTGTGGGAAATGACCTCGAGCAACGTCAAGGTCGATGACCAGCCCATGGATGTGCAATCGATCCTTGGCCAGTTGCAAGGCCAGATGACCCCGCAGCAGCGTGCGGCGCTGGAAAAGAACGGAATCAACATCGGCGGCAAGGGCATTCGTGCCTGCCTGACGCCGCAGCAAGTGGCGACCAACGATATTCCCTTGGCCGATCCGCAGTCGGGCTGCAAACAGCAGATCACCGAGCGCACCGGCAACCAGTGGAAATTCCGCTTCAGCTGCCCGAAAGCGCAAGGCACCGGGGTTGCCACGTTCCTCAGTGATCGTGAGTTCACCACCGTGGCCAATGGCACGTTCAACGCCATCGGCATCAACCAGAAGGGCAGTCTGGAAACCCGTGCGGTGTGGTTGGGTCAGGATTGCGGCACCGTGAAGCCAAGAGCTTAAAAGCTTCGCGAGCAAGCCCGCTCCCACAGGGGACAGCACAATCCTTGTGGGAGCGGGCTTGCTCGCGAAGGCGTCCTGTCAGACACCTGATCATTCAGCGCATGAACCGTAGCGGCAGCCCCTGACATCCTTCGTTGATGCGCTGCTCCCGCCAGGCAATCTGCCCCGACACCAACGTGGTATTCACCCGATAGCGAAAAGTCTTGTCAGCGAACGGCGTCCATCCGCACTGCGACAGAATCGGTTGCCGCGACACTTCAAGAGCCACAGGCTCAACCAGCACCAGATCCGCCCAATACCCCTCGCGCAAATAACCCCGATCCGGAATCGCAAACAGATCCGCCACCCGATGGCTGGTCTTCGCCACCAACGTGGTGATCGGCAGCACGCCATCGGCCACCAGCTCAAGTAGCGCTGGCAACGCATGTTGCACCAGTGGCAAACCGGACGGCGCTTCGGCATACGGGCGCTGTTTTTCCGCCCAGGTATGTGGCGCGTGATCGCTGCCGATCACATCCAGTCGATTGCTCAGCAGCGCCGCGCGCAAAGCATCGCGGTCGGCTTGGGTCTTGATCGCCGGATTGCACTTGATCAGGTTGCCGAGGGCCGGATAGTCGCGGTCATCGAATAGCAGATGATGCAGGCAGACTTCGGCCGTGATGTGTTTCTGTGCGAGCGGCTTGTCCTCGAACAACTCGAGTTCGCGAGCGGTGGTCAGATGCAAAACGTGCAGGCGGGTGCCGTGACGTCTGGCCAGTTCCACCGCCAGCGAAGAGGAGCGGTAGCAAGCCTCGGCATCGCGAATCAGTGCATGGATATTCGCTGGCAGGTGTTCGCCGAGGCGTTCGCGCAGACGTGCTGCATTGGCCTCGATGCTCGGCGTGTGTTCGCAATGCGCCAGCAGTATCGTCGGCACTTCGGCGAATAAACGCTCGAGAGTCCTCGGCTCGTCCACCAACATGTTGCCGGTGGACGCGCCCATGAACACTTTGACCCCGGCCACTTCGCAGGGGTTGAGCGCGGCGACGGTGTCGAGGTTGTCCTGGCTCACGCCAAAGTGAAAGCCGTAGTTGGCCACGGAGTTAATTGCCGCCCGACGCTTTTTATCCGCCAGTGATTCGAGGGTGAGGGTGGCCGGTCGGGTGTTGGGCATGTCCATGAAACTGGTGATGCCGCCCGCCACCGCTGCGCGCGACTCGGTGTGGATGCAGCCCTTGGCCGGCGCCCCCGGCTCGCGAAAATGCACCTGGTCATCAATCATCCCCGGTAACAACCATTGACCGTTGGCGTCGATTTCCACACGGGCATTTTCACCGTCGATGCTGCGCGCGATCTTGACGATGCGGCCATGGCTGACCAGCAGATCACCGTCGAACTCGCGTCCTTCATTGACCAGTCTGGCGTTGCGAATCAGCACGCTGCTCATGATTCAGAACTCGTTCTGCAAGGCTTTGTAGCCGCGTACCAGATCGACATTGGTGCGCGCCACGTCTTCGGAAAACTCCGAGGCGCTGACACTCACCGGCGGGAACTGCGAGAGGTCGGTATTGGGGCCGATGCGGGTGGTGGAGGGCACGTAGAACGCATCCGGCAAATCGCGGCCATCGACCACCGAGTTGTGCCGCACCACACAGCCGTCACCGACCACGCAATTGAACAGCACACTGTTGAAACCGATGAACACCCGGTCGCCGACTACGCACGGGCCGTGCACGATCGAGCGGTGAGCGATCGAGGTGAATTCGCCGATGGTCACCGCGGCGCCGGATTTGGAATGGATCACCACGCCGTCCTGGATGTTCGAATTGGCGCCGATGGTGATCGGCTCCATCGCACCGGAGGCGTCCACCTCATCCGCGCGAATCACGGCGTAGGGACCGACGAACACGTTCTCGCCAATGACCACCTTGCCGCAGATGATCGCGGTTTTGTCGACGTAGGCCGACTCAGCAATTTGCGGAAGATCGCCGGAAGGATTTTTACGGATCATGGTTGGCTCAGTGCGTCGTAAAGGGTGTTGAGGTTGTATTCGAACAGTCCGGTAAAGGTGCTGGCCGGGCCGCTAGCGGCGAGGGCATCGGAGTACAACGTGCCGCCGATGTGCGCGCCGCTTTCCTCGGCGATCTGCTTGAGCAGGCGCGCGTCCTTGATGTTTTCCATGAACACCGCTTTGACCTTGGCCTGACGAATCTGGGTGATCAGTGCGGCGACTTCGGCGGCCGATGGCTCGCGCTCGGTGGACAGACCTTGCGGCGCCATGAAGTCGATGCCGTAGGCCTGACCGAGATAACCGAAGGCGTCGTGGCTTGTGACGATCTTGCGATTGCCCGGTGGCAGCGAGCCGAGCTTGGCCTTGGCTTCAGCGAGCAGGGCGTAGATCTGTTTCAGGTAGGTCTGGCTGTTGCGTTGGTAGTCGGCCTTGTTCGCCGGGTCGGCAGCGATCAGCGCCTTGGTGATGTTGGCGATGTACAGCTCGGTGTTGGCCAGGTTGTGCCAAGCGTGCGGGTCGGGAATGGTCTCGCCGTCTTCCTCCAGCGAGCGTGGAATCACGCCATGACTGGCACTGATGACGGGGGCTCTGGTCTCGGTGCTGGTCACCAGACGATCAAGCCAAGGCTCGAAACCCAATCCGTTCTTGATGATCAATTTGGCCTTAAGCAACGCTTTGGCGTCATCGGGTGTCGGTTCGTAAGTGTGTGCATCGGCGTCCGGGCCGACCATGTTGGTGATCTGGATATGCTCGCCACCCACCTGGTGAACCATGTCGGCGAGGATGCTGAAGCTGGTGACCACCGGTAATTTTTCCGCCGCCGACAACGACATCGATAGCAGCAAGCTGAACAACACGAGTAGAGCGCGCATCGGGAAACACCTCATTGGGATGTGAGCAAAGGCGGGCGGCGCTACAAGCCGTGTACCGGTCCAAGCACCACGGACAGCAGATAACCGATACCCGCGACCAGCACGATCGCCGGGCCGCTCGGCAGCGAGTAGTAGAACGAGATCAACAATCCGCACCACACCGAGAGGCAGCCGATAAGCGCCGAGATGGCAATCAGGCTCGGCAGGCGACGACTCCAGAACCGTGAAGCGGCGGCGGGCAGCATCATCAGACCCACCACCATCAAGGCGCCGATGGCCTGGAAACCGATCACCAGATTGAGCACCACCAAGGTCAGGAACACGCCGTGGGCGAGGGGGCCGAGGCGGCTGACGGTTTGCATGAATAACGGGTCGAGGGTGTCGAGCAGCAGCGGTTTGTAGATGAGCGCCATGGCAATCAGGCTAAAGGTCGAGACCCATAACATGCCGTGGAGAGTAGGGCCGTCGACCGCCAGTGCCGAGCCGAACAACAGGTGCAGCAAGTCGAGACGCTTGCCGGCGATGCCAAGAATCAGCACGCCACTGGCGAGCGAGATCGGGTAGATCGCGGCGAGGCTGGCGTCTTCGCGCAGGCCGGTGCAACGGGTAATCCAGGCGGCGAGACCGGCCATGCCCAGGCCGGCGCCCAGACCACCGAAGGTCAGCGCGGGCAGACTCAGACCGGCGAACCAGAAGCCCAATGCCGCGCCGGGAAGGATGCCGTGGGCAACGGCGTCACCGATCAGGCTCATACGCCGCAGGATCAGAAACACGCCGAGCGGCGCCGTGCTACAGGCCAATACCAGTCCGCCGAGCAGCGCTCGGCGCATGAACACGAACTCGCTGAACGGTTGCCAGAGGTGGGCGACGGTGAGCATCAGGCCACCTGCATATTGGGTGTTTGCTGGATCAGTTCGGCACTGGGTCCGAACAGGCATTCGCGGTTTTTGATCAGCAGTGTCTGCGGGATGTGTTGGCGGACGGCGGCGAGGTCATGGCAGACCATCAGCAGTGTTCGTCCTTCGGAATGCCAGGCGTGGATGTGTTGCCAGAGCAATTGTTGGCCCAGTTCATCGAGTGCGGCGTGGGGTTCGTCAAGGAGCAGCAATGGGGCGTCGGTCAGACTCAAGCGGGCGAGCAGGGCGCGCTGCAACTCGCCACCGGAAAGGGCCATCAGCGGACGTTTTTCCAATCCGCTCAAGTGCCAATTTTCCAGGGCGTTGACGAGTCGTTGTGCGCGCAGTTGCGTCGACAATCGACGCCCCCAGAAACCCGCGGCCACCAGCTCTTCGAGGCTGATGGGGAACTGTCGGTCGAGGTGTTGCTGTTGCGGCAGGAACGCCAAACCGCCCTGACGTGGAACACCCAGTGCGACCTTTCCTGATAACGGCTTCTGCAATCCGGCGATGACTTTCAGCAGGCAGCTTTTACCGCAGCCGTTGGCGCCGATGATGGCGCAGAGGCTGCCGCGTTCCAGCGAGAGGGTCAGTGGCGAAGTCAGTGGTTGGCCGGGTGCGCCCCAACTCAGGGTGTGGCAACGGATCATTGGAGTTCTCGATGCCAGTGGCTTTCGGCGACCGCGTCGTGGGCGTGCAGGCTTTCGGCGTGGATCACCCGCAGGTGGAAGCCACTGACCCCGGGGGAGCGACGCAGAGCCAGATTGAGTCGTCGCGCGGCGTCTTCGCAAAACATCAGGTTCTGCCCATTGGCCAACGCGAAGGCTTGCTCGTCGGCGCGCTTCACGGCAGTTTGCACGGCGGTGCCGAGCGCCGCTTCGGCGTCATTGATGATCACACTCAGGGGAAGCTCGTCGATGAACTCGTCGAGGTGCATATGCAATTGCGCGGTGCTGCGTTGGCTGTGCGGGGTGGCGACAATGCCTTGGCTTGATCCTAACCAGGCCAAAACTTCGGCATGTTGCAGTGGCTTGTTGGCGAAATCATCGATGAATTGCTGCTGAATCAACTGTCGCGCCAGCGCTGCTGAGCAGGGGCAAGTTGAGGAGTAGGGCACCTCGATTTTCAGTTCCACGTGGAACACTTGGTTTTTCAGACTCGCTGAAATGCTCACTGGGTAGCTCTTCCAACCCGCTAGAGGGCTGACTAACGAAGGCCTTTTCAGCAGCACTTCGCAGTGGATTTTCAGGTAGGCGCTGTTGGATAAACCGTCATGGCTGACCAGAAATTCCTCGAGAACCTGGCGCAATAGGGAGGGAGAGAGGTCCTGCCGCTCAAGTGCCGCCAATGCGAGATATAGCCGCGACATGTGAATGCCGCGCGCCTCGCCATTATCGAGACTCACGCCTGCATCAGCTTTTGCGCTCAGACGTTGGCCTTGCAATAAAACAGGCAGAGCAATGCCGCACATTCCCACCCAATCAAGCGGTAACGCCTGTCGAGCGGCTTGAGTCGCAATATCCGGAAGTGTCAGCGAATTCATGTTCGGAACCATCGTGTTGATTGAATTAGATGTTACATTATAACAATTCAAATCACGATGCCTTTTTCATGAACAGGCTTTCATATGCACCGACGTCATCTGCTCAACCTGCTTGTGGCCAGCACGGCTTTGGCTTTTCCCTTCACCGTTTCGGCTACGCAAATTCGCAATGCACGCCTCTGGCGTTCGGATGACAAGCTCAGATTGGTGTTCGATCTGAGCGGTCCGGTGCGCTACAAAACCTTTTCGCTGAGCGCTCCAGAACGCTTGATCATCGACCTTTCCGGGGCGAGTTTGAGTAGCGATCTCAGTCAATTGAAGCTTGCCGATACTGCGATTCGTTCGATTCGAACAGGGCACTTTGGTCAAGGTGATACACGGATCGTTCTCGACCTGCACCATCCGGTGCTATTGAACAGCTTCCTTTTGGCGCCTCAAGATGGTCAAGGGCACCGCTTGGTGCTTGATCTGGTAAACGCCAAACGGGCATCAAGTCCGGCGATGGTTCCACGTGAAACACCCTCGAATCAGGCTCACCCCAAGCGCGACATCATCGTTGTCGTTGATCCCGGGCACGGCGGGAAAGACCCAGGTGCGGTTGGCGCCAAGGGTGAGCGAGAAAAAGATGTGGTTCTTGCCATCGCTCAGTTGCTCGCCAAACGCCTGAAAAGGGAGAAAGGCTTCGACGTAAAACTGGTGCGCAATGACGACTTCTTCGTGCCGCTGCGCAAGCGTGTGGACATCGCACGTCAGCACAAGGCCGACATGTTTATTTCGGTGCACGCCGATGCGGCGCCGCGTCTTACCGCGTCGGGAGCATCTGTATATTGCTTGTCTGAAGGTGGTGCGACGTCAGCAACTGCACGCTTCATGGCACAGCGAGAGAACGGCGCGGATCTGCTGGGCGCGACCAGTCTGCTCAACCTTAAGGACAAAGATCCGATGCTCGCCGGCGTGATTCTCGACATGTCGATGAACGCCACCATTGCCGCCAGTTTGCAACTCGGCAGCACCGTTCTCGGCAGTCTGGCGGGCATTACCACGCTGCATCAGAAGCGCGTGGAGCAGGCAGGGTTTGCCGTGCTGAAGTCGCCGGACGTGCCGTCGATTCTGGTGGAAACCGGCTTCATTTCCAACGCCCGTGACAGCCAGCGCTTGGTCACGCCTCGACATCAGCAGGCCGTGGCGGATGGTTTATTCGAAGGGCTGCAGCGTTACTTCCAGAAGAATCCGCCAGTAGATAGCTACATCGCCTGGCAGCAGGAGCAGCAAGAAGCGCAGGTTTAGCAGCCGGTGATCCGACTGCAGGTGAACTTGGCGCTGCTGCCGCCAGAGCTGGAAAAGCGATTGATCGTCGTCCAGCCAACGCGACGGGTGTAGCCAACCCAGGCTTCGCCGTCAGAGGCGATCCCGGTGAAGAACGTCAGCTGGCCGAAGCGACTGTTGGTCTGTGCCCAGTAGCGATTGCCGTCCTTTTCAAAGCCACGCAGGTAAATCGTGCTGCCCACCGTGTTTACGCTGTAGGTATTGCCCTGCGCATCTATGCAGGCCAGCAGATTGGCGCTGCGTGTACAGTTGGCGAGCGGTGGAATTCGCCCCCAGGCATTGGCCATCGACAGCAATACGAGACTCAGCAGCGAGCATTTCAGGGCAATTTTCATCTCGGTATCCGATGGGCAGTTTGCGTGCAGCTTCCAGCGCTTTATCGGTTTGGGCAAGAGCGGAGCTGGCTTATTTATATTGTTATACTATAACATAAGTTTGAATTGAGCTTGAGCTCGCCGATTGCAAGCGTCTGCTTCTGCCAAAGCGCTGTTTTGAAGCTCAAGTACGCGGTGAGCTACGCCAAAACAGGCCAAAACGCACATCGGCCACCACCTGATGAGGATTATCCAATGTCATCCCCACTTCCTGTGACCGTTCTATCGGGCTTTCTCGGTGCCGGAAAAAGTACACTTTTGAATTACGTACTACGTAATCGAGAGGGTTTGCGCGTTGCGGTCATCGTTAATGATATGAGCGAGATCAACATTGATGGCAGCGAAGTCCAGCGCGATGTCAGCCTTAACCGTGCGGAAGAAAAACTGGTGGAGATGAGCAACGGTTGTATCTGCTGTACGTTACGCGAGGACCTGCTCGAAGAAGTCAGCAAACTCGCCCGCGAAGGAAGATTCGATTACTTGCTCATCGAATCTACCGGTATTTCCGAGCCGCTACCGGTCGCCGAAACGTTCACCTTTCGTGACGAGCAGGGCCGGAGCCTCGGCGATGTCGCGCGGCTCGACACCATGGTGACGGTAGTCGACGGCGTGAATTTCCTCCTCGACTATCAGGCTGCCGAGAGCCTCGCGTCCCGAGGCGAGGCCCTGGGCGATGAAGATGAACGCTCGATCACCGATCTGCTGATCGAACAAATCGAGTTCGCCGATGTACTGCTGATCAGCAAGATCGACCTCATCAGCCGCCAGGAGCGCGAAGAGCTGATGGCCATCCTCAAACGCCTCAACGCCGAGGCGGAAATCATCCCGATGGTGATGGGCGAGGTGCCGCTGGAGCAGATCCTCAACACCGGGCGTTTCGATTTCGAGAAAGCCGCTCAGGCCCCAGGCTGGTTGCAGGAATTGCGCGGTGAGCACGTGCCGGAAACCACGGAATACGGCATCGCCTCGACAGCCTACCGCGCACGCCGTCCGTTCCATCCGCAGCGCTTTTTCGACTTCATCGATCGCCCATGGCCGAACGGCAAACTGCTGCGCTCCAAAGGCTTCTTCTGGCTCGCCAGCAAACCCAGCGACGCGGGCAGTTGGTCGCAGGCCGGTGGTTTGATGCGCCATGGTTTCGCCGGTCGCTGGTGGCGTTTCGTGCCGAAAAACCAATGGCCGCAGGATCAGGAAAGTACCGCAGCGATCATGGAGAACTGGACACCGAGCGTTGGAGATTGTCGTCAGGAGCTGGTATTCATCGGCCAGAACATCGACTTCGTACAGCTCAAGTCGGAGCTCGACGCCTGCCTGCTGACTGATGAAGAAATGGCCATTGGCGCAGATGGTTGGCGCAGGCTGCCGGACCCGTTCGGCCCTTGGCACGAAGAGGCCGCCTGATGCTTGCGCTCAAACTGCAGCAAAACCGGGCGCGCCATCAGCATCAGGGGGTGACGCCGAAAACGCTGACGCGAATCCTCGAAGACGACGTCAATCTCGCGGTCTGGCAGCGCCAACTGCCGCTGCACATCGCCGATTTCGCAGAGTTGCTGCTGTCGCTCAACGAGCCTTTGGCGGAATCACTGTGCATCGAATTGCCGAATGAAGACGCCGACCCTGATCTGCAAGGACTGGCCGCCGGGTTCCGTGATCTGCAAGGCTACGAGGGCTTCATCGCGGACCTGCAATGGCTGGTGAGTGCCTTCGCCTGTCTGCTGGGCGCTCGCCGCATCGGTTTGCGCCTGCAGGTGTTGGACAAAGCCATGTGCCCACGCTTCCATGTCGATCATGTGCCGGTGCGCTTGATTACAACCTACGGCGGGATCGGCAGTCAGTGGCTCAAGGAAGGCGTGATGGATCGCGAGCAATTGGGCCAGGCAAACGCCGAACCACGGGACATCGCGAACATCCAGCAACTGCAGAGCGGTGACGTGGCGTTATTGAAAGGCGAGAAGTGGCACGGCAATGAAGGCTATGGCTTGATTCATCGCTCCCCGCAACCGGCGCCGGGTGAGCGACGTCTGCTGCTCACCCTCGATTGGCTCGGCTGACGGCTCAAGGCTTGAGCCACTTGCCCTGGCTCTGGCCTTCGCAGTACGGCTGCAAATACGCCGCGTCGGAGGCGACGCCGTAATAGTGGATATCCTGGCGATAGGGCATATTGGCGACTTGCGCGTTGCTGCACACGCCGAACGCGCCGCTCGGGCATTGATCGACGTACTGCACCTCGACTTTCTGCCCGGCCAGGGTCGGTTGGCAGAAGCCGTCGCTGAACAGCTTCTCGGGAATATTACGGTTCTGCTGGCAGACTTTGACGTCGAGTCGCTCGCCCTGGCTGTTTACCACGCAAGCCTGGGCCCATGCTTCGCTCGACAGCAGCATCAACAGCAACGACCATCCCATCCAACGCATGTCCAATCCCCTCAGAAAACGCCCAGTCATGTTGCAGAACATTCCTACCCATGTCATCGCCGGCCCTTTGGGCGCCGGCAAGACCAGCCTGATTCGCCAGCTCATGGCCCAGCGGCCGGAAGGCGAGCGCTGGGCGGTGCTGATCAACGAGTTCGGTCAGATCGGCCTCGATGCCGCGTTGCTGACACGCGACGCCGATGGTATCGCACTGGGCGAAGTCGCCGGAGGGTGTCTGTGCTGCGTGAATGGTGCGCCGTTTCAAATCGGCCTCGGCCGTTTGCTGCGCAAAGCCAGGCCGGATCGGCTGTTCATCGAGCCGTCCGGGCTGGGCCATCCGGCGCAGTTGCTCAAGCAGTTAAGCGAAGCACCGTGGTTGGGTGTACTGGCGCTGCAGCCCTGTGTGTTAGTGCTGGATGCCCAGGCGCTGGCCGCCGGGAAAGCCTTGCCGCCCGCTCAGCAGGAGGCTTTGGCCAGCGCCGGCCTGCTGTTGCTGAACAAGGCAGAAAGTCTGGATGAGGCTGCACGGCAGACCATCGTCGAGCGTTTGCCGGCAGTCAAAATGACCTGGACGCAGCAGGCGCAACTGCCGTTGAGCGAGCTGCCGGGTGTGGCTGCGCAAGCGGGGGCTGCGGTGGATAACCTCGTCGTGCCGCAGGGATCGGGACCGATTCCTGCGATCTGGAGCGACCCGGCATCGCCGATCTGCCTGAGTCAGGCACAGGAGGGCGGTTGGAGCATCGGCTGGCGTTGGCACCCTGGACAGACGTTCGATACGCAACGTCTGAGCCAATGGCTGCAGAGCCTGGACTGGCGGCGGGCCAAACTGGTTATCCACAGCGCCGAGGGCTGGGTGTCGGCGAATGCGGTGGATAACGCCGAACTGGATTGGCAACCGAGTGAGTGGCGACGGGATTCACGTATGGAGCTGATCTTTGCCGATGCACAACGTATCGATGCTTTGCAGTCTGGCATGGCGCAATGCCGGGTGCAGGCGAGTTAGCTCAAGGCTTCCACTTGTTGTGTTCCTGACGCCACTGGCTCAGTTCGATCACTTCTGCCCTTGGGCGGGTAACTTCGACCACCGGCGGCGTATCGTCGAACGGTGCCGGGTAGGGCGCCAGTTCGATCTGTGCACTGTGCGCGCCAAACTGGGTGATGGTGCCGTTGTGCCGGGTTTCGCCGGTCACGGTGAACTCGAAGTTATAGACCCGGGCCAGGCGCCGCCGCCCGCTGGCATCCTTGATCAAACCGATTTTTTTCAACGCGACGTTACCGTCCAGCAGTTCGACGCCGACGTTGATGCAATGCTGCTTGACCCGCTCCAGCGCCCGCTCGCGCAAGCCGTGGTTGTGCCATAACCATGCGCCGGCAGCGGCGAACAGCATCAGCACGAAGATGTTTTCGAGGGTCAGCATCAACAGGAAACTCCAAAAGATAAGCTCAGCTTAACTGCGTCGCCGGTCTGTCGTACAGGCTGTGTTTCATCGCATACTGCGCGGCTTGAATTTCAATCGTTTTACGGAATAACCCGAATGAAACGTACGCCTCATCTACTCGCCATTCAGTCCCATGTGGTCTTCGGCCACGCCGGCAACAGCGCCGCCGTGTTTCCGATGCAGCGGGTCGGGGTGAATGTCTGGCCGCTCAACACCGTGCAGTTTTCCAATCACACCCAGTACGGGCAGTGGGCCGGTGAAGTGCTGGCGCCGCACCAGATCCCCGAACTGGTCGAAGGCATTGCCGCCATTGGCGAGCTGGGCAACTGCGACGCCGTGCTTTCCGGTTATCTGGGCAGCGCGGCGCAGGGCCGGGCGATTCTCAGTGGCGTCGAGCGCATCAAGTCGGTCAATCCGAAGGCGTTGTACCTGTGCGACCCGGTGATGGGCCATCCGGAGAAGGGCTGCAGTGTGCCGGCCGAAGTCAGCGATTTCCTGCTGGAGGAAGCCGCTGCGGTGGCGGACATCATGTGCCCGAACCAACTGGAGCTGGACAGCTTCTCCGGGCGCAAGCCGCAGTCGCTGTTCGATTGCCTGGCGATGGCTCGGGCGTTGCTGGCACGTGGGCCGAAAGCGGTGCTGGTCAAGCATCTGGATTATCCGGGCAAGCCGGCGGACGGTTTCGAGATGTTGTTGGTGACCGCAGACGAAAGCTGGCACCTGCGCCGTCCGCTGCTGGCGTTTCCGCGTCAGCCAGTGGGTGTCGGCGATCTGACGTCTGGGCTGTTCCTCGCGCGGGTACTGCTCGGCGACAGTCTGGTGGCGGCGTTTGAGTTCACCGCAGCGGCGGTGCATGAGGTGCTGCTGGAAACCCAGGCGTGTGCCAGTTACGAGCTGCAACTGGTGCGAGCGCAGGACCGGATTGCGCATCCGCGGGTGAAGTTCGAGGCGACGGCGATCAGCCTGTAAGACCGCGTTACACCCATTCGCGAGCAAGCCCGCTCCCACGTTCGACTGCATTCCCATGGGAGGACTGCGATTCAATGTGGGAGCGGGCTTGCTCGCGAAGGCGATCTGTAAAGCGACATCATTCCAAAGGGCTGATCAGGCGTCGCCCTTGATCTCCTGATAACGCTTTTCCAGCTCCTGCCGAATCTGCCGACGCTGCTGCGCCTGCATGTAGCGACGCTTGTCTTCGCTGTTCTGCGGTTGCAGCGGCGGCACGGCGGCCGGTTTGCGCTGGTCATCCACCGCAACCATGGTGAAGAAGCAGCTGTTGGTGTGGCGCACCGAGCGCTCGCGGATGTTCTCGGTCACCACTTTGATGCCGACTTCCATCGAGGTGTTGCCGGTGTAGTTGACCGACGCGAGGAAGGTCACCAGTTCGCCGACATGGATCGGCTCGCGGAAAATCACCTGATCCACCGACAGCGTTACCACGTAGCGGCCGGCATAGCGGCTCGCACAGGCGTAGGCCACTTCGTCGAGGTATTTGAGCAGGGTACCGCCGTGGACATTGCCAGAGAAGTTGGCCATGTCGGGGGTCATCAATACCGTCATCGACAGTTGGGCGTTTCCGGGTTCCATAACGTTCTCACGGATCAAGGCTGGATGGCTGGACGCACCTCTGCGGGTGCCTGGTGGCTTTTTCAAAAGCACCGTTATCGGGACGCCAGACGACTGGCTGCCGTCACGCCGCGACCGATCTGTTTCCTTATATTGCACCGCCTTCCAGCCGGAAGTCGCGGTGTTAACCTGCAAAAGGCCCTGCCCAAGGGCAATTCCTACACGAAAAGCGGATTTTTACCCAACTCGCTCAGACCTTTCTGATGTCTGACGGCGGGTCACGTCATACAAGGAGCCCACACCATGCATGCCATCAGCTTTATTCAGGACCTGGCAGTGATCATGTTGGTCGCAGGTGTGGTCACCGTACTGTTTCACCGCTTCAAGCAGCCGGTGGTGCTCGGCTACATCGTCGCCGGTTTCATCATCGGCCCGCACACGCCGCCGTTCGGCCTGATCCACGACGAAGAAACCATCAAGACCCTCGCCGAGCTGGGGGTGATCTTCCTGATGTTCTGCCTCGGCCTGGAATTCAGTCTGCGCAAGTTGTTCAAGGTCGGGGCCACGGCGTTTATCGCGGCATTCCTCGAAATCGTCCTGATGATCTGGATCGGCTACGAGATCGGTCGCTGGTTCGACTGGAACACCATGGACTCGCTGTTCCTCGGCGCAATCCTCGCCATCTCCTCAACCACCATCATCGTCAAGGCGCTCAACGACCTGAAGATGAAGAACGAGCGCTTTGCGCAGCTGATCTTCGGCGTACTGATCGTCGAGGACATCCTCGGCATTGGCATCATCGCCTTGCTGTCGAGCATCGCCGTCAGCGGCACGGTTAGCTCCGGCGAAGTGTTCTCCACGGTCGGCAAACTGTCGCTGTTCATGATCGTCGCGCTGGTGGTCGGCATTCTGCTGGTGCCGCGTCTGCTGGCGTATGTCGCCAAATTCGAAAGCAACGAGATGCTGCTGATTACCGTGCTGGGCTTGTGTTTCGGTTTCTGCCTATTGGTGGTCAAGCTCGAATACAGCATGGTGCTCGGCGCCTTCCTGATCGGCGCGATCATGGCCGAGTCGCGGCAGCTGCTGAAGATCGAACGGCTGATCGAGCCGGTTCGCGACCTGTTCAGTGCAATCTTCTTCGTCGCCATCGGCCTGATGCTCGATCCGATGATCCTGCTGCAATACGCGTGGCCGATTGCAGTCATTACCGTGGCGGTGGTGCTCGGCAAGATGTTGTCCTGCGGCCTCGGGGCGTTTATCGCCGGCAATGACGGACGCACCTCACTGCGTGTGGGGATGGGGCTGTCACAGATTGGCGAATTTTCCTTCATCATCGCCGCGCTCGGGATGACGCTGCAGGTCACCAGCAACTTTCTGTATCCCGTTGCGGTGGCGGTGTCGGTGATCACCACGCTGCTGACGCCGTATCTGATCCGTGCGGCCGATCCGCTGTCGATCAAGCTCTCGGCAGCGGTGCCCAAGCGTCTGGGCCGGGTATTCAGTATGTATGGCGAATGGCTGCGCAGCATTCAGCCGCAAGGTGAGGGCGCGATGCTGGCGGCGATGATCCGGCGGATCCTGTTGCAGGTCGGGGTCAATCTGGCGCTGGTGATCGCGATCTTCTTCAGCGGCGCGTTCTTTGCCGGACGGCTGTCGGTGTGGATGCAGGACTGGATCGCTGACCCGAGCTGGCAGAAGGCGTTGATCTGGGGCGGAGCGCTGCTGCTGTCGCTGCCGTTCCTGATTGCGGCGTATCGCAAGCTCAAGGCGTTGTCGATGCTGTTGGCGGAGATGGGTGTGAAGCCGGAGATGGCCGGGCGTCACACGCAGCGAGTGCGGCGGGTGATCTCCGAAGTGATCCCGATCCTCTCGCTGCTGGTGATCTTCCTGCTGTTGGCAGCCTTGTCGGCCAGTATCCTGCCGACCAACAAGTTGCTGGTGCTGGTCGCCGTGGTCGCGGCCGCCGTGGCGGCGCTGCTCTGGCGCTGGTTCATCCGCGTGCACACGCGGATGCAGGTGGCCCTGCTGGAAACCCTCGACAACCACAAGGAGTCGTCGGGGCACTGACCGACCCGGGCGTCTGGCGAATCAGCTTTCCAGCCAGACGTCCCGCGCCCAGTGCCACACCGATTCCCAGGACTCTTCGGTGATCAGCTCTTCTTCGCCGGACCACAGCACCACGGTGCCGTCTTCTTCGACGCAGTAGTAGTTGTCGCCGTCCTGGCAGATCGGGATCAGGTCGCGCGGTACGCCAGCGTCCCAGGCATTGGCCGCGACATCCGGCAAGTAGGTGTGTGATTGCGGGTCGGTGACGGTCACCGGCTCGAGGCTGCCGTACACCACGTCGCTGACGGTCAGCAGAAACTCTTTGAAGACGAACGGGATGTTGATGAAGAGTTCTTCTTCGATTTCTACCAGCTGGTCTTCGTCGGGCAATTCCAGGGGAACCGGTACGGGTTCGTTGGCTTCGCGCAGTTGTTCGATGATTTCTTCCACGTCCGGGATCCTCTTGCTTGAATGGCGCGGTTTATATGGGCCGGTTTATACAGTAGCTCGCTATAGATGCAACCGCGAAATAGAAAACCCCGGCCGAGGCCGGGGTTTTTATTACCGCATGCGTAACGCCGAGGGATCAGCCGTTCTGGCGGATACCGGCCACCAGCCAAGGCTGGTTGTCGCCCTGTGGACGTTCCATGTTCCAGCTTTCGCTGAACACTTCGCCCTGATCGAAACGCGAGGTCTTCGACACGCCGCTGAAGGTCAGGGTGGCGATGGTCTTGTCGGCACGATCATCCACGCCGTCCAGCTGTACCTGCAAGTTGTCGATGTAGGTCGACTGGAAGCCGTCGCCCAGGTCCGCACGCTCACGCTTGAGGAACTCGAGCATCTGCGGGGTCACGAACTCGGCGATCTTGTCCATTTCGTTGGCGTCCCAGTGCTGCTGCAGCGACTGGAAGTGGCTGCGCGCGGCGGCAAGGAAGTTCTGCTCGTTGAACCAGGCCGGTGCGTTGATCACCGGACGAGCGGCAACCGGCGCGGCCGAACCACCGAAGATCGAACCCATGGCGGCAGGCTTCTGCTCGAACACTTCACGCTGCATCGGCGCGCCGGCCGGAGCCAGGTGCTCCTGCTGCTTGCGTCGACGCGCAGCGATGAAGCGGAAGATCACGAACGCGATCACGGCCATGATCAGGATGTCGAAGATCTGCATGCCCTGGAAACCGCCGCCCATGAACATGGACGCGAGCAGGCCACCGGCGGCGATACCGGCCAGAGGGCCAAGCCATTTCGAAGCGCCGCCAGCCTTGGCCGCGGCACCGGCAGCGCCGGCAGCACCAGCGGTCGCTGCTGCGCCGCCCATGCCTGGGGAAGAAGGAGCCATCTGGCTGGTCTGGTGCGTCGGCGCAGCGCCGGCGCTTTTGCCACCACCAAAGCGCTTGGCGTTGGCGTCGAGGCTCATCGTCAGGCCGATGCACAACGCCATGGCGATGCTAAGAAAACGTTTCATAAAGGGAATTCCCGTTTGTGGAGACACGCGCGCCATGTTGCACAGCTGAAGTGTTACTGGCTAGCGAGAGAGTGTTTCGGGCTTTTGCCTGACAGCTTAGGTTCAGCTCCATCGAAGCAATAAGGCCATGTACTTTTGTCTGTAGGAAAATGGGATAGGTTCAGCGGGAAACCTGCTTATCGACGCAACACCAGCATTACCACACCGGCGGTGATCAGGCCGATGCCGCCCCATTGGCGCAGGTCGAGTTTCTCGCCCAGCAGGATCACGCCGAGCACCGCCACCAGCACCACGCTGAGCTTGTCAACTGGCGCGACCAGCGAAGCCGGGCCGACTTTCAGCGCGCGGAAGTAACACAACCACGATGCGCCGGTACCCAGGCCAGATAACAGCAGGAACAAGTAGCTCTTGGCGGAAATTGATCCCAATGACTGATATTGGCCCGTCGCGTACAAAATCAAGGCCAGGCTGATCAGGACCACGATGGTGCGCAGCAGGGTAGCGAAGTCGGAATTGACGTTTTCGATGCCGATCTTGGCGAAGATCGCCGTCAGCGCGGCAAAAGTTGCCGAGAGCAGGGCCCAGAATGTCCAGGAAGAGAAGAAGCCTGAGCCCATGGCAATGTCCTTTGATCAACCAGCCGACACAATCCTGTGGGAGCGGGCTTGCTCGCGAATGCGCTATTTCAGTGGCATTTAAGCCAACTGGCACGACGCCTTCGCGAGCAAGCCCGCTCCCACATTGGTCCTGCGTTAAATGGCTTCCAGCTTGGCGTATCCCAGCATCAGCCACTTGCTGCCTTCGCTGAAGTTCACCTGCACCCGCGCCTGCGCGCCGGAACCTTCGAAGTTGAGGATCACGCCGTCGCCGAAGATCGAATGTCGTACCGCCTGACCGAGGCTGAAGCCGGTTTCCGGGATCTCGCTACCGCTGAACAGGTTGCTGCCGCTCATCGACTGGTTGCCGCCGAACGGTCGGCTGACGCTGTTCGACAGCCGCACTTCCTGAATCAGACCCTTCGGCACTTCACGGACGAAACGCGAGACCTTGTTGTAGGTTTCGCTGCCGTACAGGCGCCGGGTTTCAGCATAGGTCATCACCAGATTCTGCATGGCACGGGTGATGCCCACATAGGCCAGGCGGCGCTCTTCTTCAAGGCGACCCGGTTCTTCCAGGCTCATCTTGTGCGGGAACAGGCCTTCTTCCATGCCCACCAGGAACACGTAAGGGAATTCCAGGCCTTTGGCGCTGTGCAGGGTCATCAGCTGAATGCTGTCTTCGTGCTCGTCGGCTTGAGTGTCGCCGGCTTCCAGCGATGCGTGGCCGAGGAATGCCGCCAGTGGCGTCAGCTCTTCGTCTTCTTCGGTGGTTTCGAAGTTGCGCGCGGCGCTGACCAGTTCCTCAAGGTTTTCCACCCGGGCCTGGCCTTTCTCGCCTTTTTCCGCTTCGTGATAGGCGATCAGTCCCGATTGCTCGATGACGGTCTGGGTCATCAAGTGCAGCGGCATCTCCATGCACTTGGCGGCAAGGTTCTCGATCAGCTCGATAAACGCACCCAAGGCGCCGGCAGCACGACCGGTCAGGCCTTTATTGGCGACCAGTTGGCGCATCGCTTCCCACATCGACACATCGCTGTGACGTGCATGGTCGCGGATCGCTTCGACGGTTTTCTCGCCAATGCCACGGGCCGGGACGTTGATCACCCGCTCCAGCGCGGCGTCGTTGCCACGGCCTTCGAGCAAGCGCAGGTAAGCCATGGCGTTCTTGATTTCCGCGCGCTCGAAGAAGCGCTGGCCGCCATAGATGCGGTACGGAATGCGCTCACGGAGCAAGGCTTCTTCGAGAACGCGCGATTGGGCGTTGGAGCGGTAGAGAATCGCGATATCGCTCCGAGCCAGGCCGGTTTTCAGCGCGCTTTCGATGGTTTCGACAACGTAGCGTGCTTCGTCGTGTTCGTTGAACGCGGCGTACAGGTTGATCGCTTCACCATCGCCACCGTCGGTCCACAGCTCTTTGCCGAGACGTCCGGTGTTGTTGGCGATCAGGGCGTTGGCCGCCTTGAGGATGCCGGCGGTGGAGCGGTAGTTCTGCTCCAGACGAATGGTCACCGAATCCGGGAAGTCGGACGAGTACTGATGAATGTTCTCGATTTTCGCCCCGCGCCAGCCGTAGATCGACTGGTCGTCGTCGCCGACCACCATCAGGCTGTCGCCGCCCTTGCCGAGCAGGCGCAACCAGGCGTACTGCACGGCGTTGGTGTCCTGGAATTCGTCGACGAGGATGTGGCGGAAGCGCTTCTGATAGTGCGCCAGCAGACCCGGGTGATCGCGCCACAGGTCGAGGGCGCGCAGCAGCAGTTCGGAGAAGTCGATGACGCCGGCGCGCTGGCAGGCCGCCTCGTAAGCTTCGTAAATGCCGCGCATGGTCGCCAGGTACAAGTCGCCGCTGGCCTGAATGTGTTGCGGACGCAGACCTTCGTCTTTCTGCCCGTTGATGAACCACTGGGCCTGCCGGGCCGGCCAGCGTTGCTCGTCGAGCCCCAGCTCGCGGATCACCCGCTTGACCAGCCGCTGCTGGTCGTCGCTGTCGAGAATCTGGAAAGTCTGGCTCAAACCGGCTTCCTGCCAGTGCGCCCGCAGCAAACGGTGCGCCAGGCCGTGGAAGGTGCCGACCCACATGCCGGCCGGGTTGATACCCAGCAACTGCTCGATGCGATGACGCATCTCGGCAGCGGCCTTGTTGGTGAAGGTCACCGACAGAATGGAGTGGGGCGAGGCGTTTTCGACCTGGATCAACCAGGCGATACGGTGCACCAGCACTCGGGTTTTACCGGAACCGGCACCGGCCAGGACCAACTGACGGCCAACGGGGGCTGCTACGGCCTGGCGTTGGGCATCGTTGAGGGAGTTCAGCAGAAGGGAGAGATCATCGCGCATCGGGGCATTCTAGGGTGCGCCGCAGGCCCGGGCAAACCGAGCTTTGCATTAGCCGATGAAAGTGCCGCCAATGACGACCGGTCGGTCACTGGCTACAGGCTTCGGCCCGCCTCACTCTGCGGGTTTTGCCAGTGATCGGACGGCGGAAAGTTTCCGGCAAATTATGATCTGGAGCAGTTTGGCAACGGGGTTGGCTTGTGTATGCTCCGTCCACGTTTCGGGCCCATG
The DNA here is from genome assembly GCF_023063025.1 of Pseudomonas sp. YL2. NCBI lineage: Bacteria > Pseudomonadati > Pseudomonadota > Gammaproteobacteria > Pseudomonadales > Pseudomonadaceae > Pseudomonas > Pseudomonas sp. YL2. The sequence continues at coordinate 140,507 of NZ_JAJSLU010000001.1, forward strand.
CTCACTCTTATAAGAACAACAACATTGCACAAGACCCTCAGCTCAGACCTGTCGGGCCCCTCTGTGGAACCCCGGGTCATCCGCAAGCATTACGCCGTCGAAATGGCGGTCGAACGCACGCGCCTGCTGTATCAGGGCTCGCTGCTGCCGACGATGTTCATGTTACTCAATGGTCTGGTCTGCGCCGCTTTGCTCTGGAGCCCGCAGCGCTATTTCGTGGTCAGCATCTGGCTGGTCTGGTTGTTGTCGCTGGTGGCACTGCGGGTGATTCAGGTCGCCGCGTTCGATTCGGCGATCCCGGACCGTCAGGCTCAGCCGATCTGGTTTCGCATGTTCCTGCTCGGCTCGACCATGACCGGTCTGACCCTGGCCGGTGCCGGCATCGCCCTGGTGCCTGCCGACAACTTCATGCAGCAAGCCTGGGTGTTCGGCCTGATCGGTGCCGCGACGTTATCGGCCAGCGTTGCCTACGCCGTCAGCCTGCCGGCGTTTCTGTCCTTTACCTTGCCGTGCCTGCTGCCGGCGATCGGCTACCTGTTCTGGGGCGGTGATGAGCAGGCGCGCGGTTGGGGCTGGCTCGGGCTGATTCTGCTCGGTTCGCTGAGCGTGGTCGCCTGGCAGGTCAATCGGCTGATTGATCGTGGCTTGCTGCGACGGTTTCAGAATCAGCACCTGATCGAACACCTGCAGCAAGCGCAGAACCGCAGCGAGCAGCTCAATCAGGCGCTGGCCAAGGAGATCGAACAGCGGCGCTGTGCCGAGGGCCAATTGCGTGAAGCACAGATCGAGCTGGAAGATCGCGTGGCGCAGCGCAGTCGCGAACTGGACGTAGCCAATCAGGCGTTGAGCAAAAGCGAAGCCCGTCTGGCCCTGGCGTTGAAGGCCAGTGAGCTGGGGCTGTGGGACTGGAACCTGCAAACCGACGAAGTCCATCACACGCAGATTCAGGAGTTGTTCGGCCTCGCGCCGGAATACGTCACGGCGATCCTGCGCGACCTCAAGCCACGCCTGCACCCGGAGGATGTGCCAGGGCTCAAGCAGGCGCTGATCGAACACCTGAAAGGGCGCACCGAGGACTATCAGATTGAATACCGCGTACGTCACGGCGACGGTCATTGGGTGTGGATCGAAGACCGAGGTCGCGCCGTGGAGCGCAGTGACAGTGGGCGGGTGATCCGCATGGTCGGCACCCGGCGCGACATCAGCGCGAGCAAAAGCCTCGAAGAACAGCAGCGACTGGCGGCCACGGTGTTCGAAGCGGCCAGCGAAGGCATCGTCATTCTCGACCCGAACTACGCCTTGATCGCGATCAATCAGGCGTTCAGCCGCGTCACCGGTTATGACATCGAAGACATGCTCGGGCGCAACGTCGTCGAACTGCCGTGCAGTCGTGATGCCCGCCGGCATTACGTTGCGATCCGCCACGCGCTGGAGCAGCACGGCAGTTGGCAGGGCGAACTGGTGGAAACCCGCAAGAACGGCGAGCTGTATCCGCAGTGGCTGCAGCTCAACGCGGTGCGCGACAGTCGAGGAAATGTCAGCCATATCGTCGGCTTCTTCGCCGATCTATCGGCGCGGCGCGAATCCGAGGAGCGCATGCGCTTCCTGACGCACTACGATGAGCTGACCGGGCTGGCCAACCGCTCGCTGTTCCGCGAACGCCTGCACGAAGCCCATCAGCGCGTGCGTCAGGGCGGGCGCCGCAGTCTGGCGCTGCTGCACATCAATCTCGATCGCTTCAAGCTGCTCAACGACAGCCTCGGCCACGAGGTGGCGGATCAGCTGTTGCAGAAAATGGCTCGACGCCTGGTCAACGCCTTGCCGGAGGCCGACACCATCGCCCGACTGTCCGGTGATGAATTTGCCGTGCTGTTCGATGCCTACGGCAACCTGTCGAGCCTGGCGCGGGTCGCTACGCGGCTGTCGAGCAAGCTGCGTCTGCCGCTGACGGTCGAAGGGCATGAACTGGTGGTCAGTGCCTCGATGGGCATCAGCATGCTGCCGGACAACGCCCGGGAAATCTCTGCGCTGGTCAGTCAGTCGAACATGGCCATGCAACACGCCAAGCATCTGGGCGGCAACAATTTCCAGTTCTACACCGACAGCCTGCAGGCCAGTACCCTTGAGCGCCTGCAACTGGAAAACCAGCTGCGCAAAGCCATCGAAGACAAGCAGCTCAAGGTGTTCTACCAGCCGAAGCTGTGCCTGCAAACCGGGCGCCTGAATGCGGCGGAAGCGCTGGTGCGCTGGGATCATCCAAGCATGGGCCGGGTGCCGCCGGGGGACTTCATTGGTTTGGCCGAGGAAACCGGACTGATCGGCCCGATCGGCGAATTCGTGCTGCGCCAGGCCTGCTGGCAGGCGTGCGAGTGGCAGCGGCAAGGGCTGGAGCCGATTCGGGTATCGGTGAACCTGTCGGTGCATCAACTGCGTCAGGGCAAACTGGTCAGTCTGGTGCGCCAGGTGCTGGAAGAAACCGGGCTGGCGCCGCATTACCTCGAACTGGAACTTACCGAAAGCCAGTTGCTCGACAGCGTCGAACACATTATCGCGACCTTCCAGCAGTTGCGTGATCTGGGTGTGAAGCTGGCGATCGATGACTTCGGCACCGGCTATTCGTCGCTGAGTTACCTCAAACGGATTCCGGTGGATTACGTGAAGATCGATCAGGCATTCATTCGCGGGCTGGGGCAGGGCAGTGAGGATGCGGCGATCACCCGGGCGATCATCGCCATGGCTCACGGGCTGTCGTTGAAAGTGGTGGCTGAAGGCGTCGAGCGGCAAGAACAGCTGGAATTTTTACGTGCTGAACGCTGCGACGAAGTGCAGGGGTATCTGATCAGTCGCCCGGTGGAGGCTGAGCGTCTGGCTGGGCTTTTGCGCGAACAGGGAAATCCGCTTTAAGGGCTACATGCACTCCATCGCGCCTGATATGGGGACATGGAGTTACGCATTGAGCAGGCAAAAAGCCAATTCATGTAGTATAACTACAAGCGTGCTACATCCTTGCCCATAAGAAGAGTCCAGGCCCTTGAATCTGCTGCAACACATCGCCCAGTCACGTCACCTGTTACGCAAGTCGGAGCTCAAGGTCGCCGACCACGTGCTGCTTGACCCTGCGGCCGTGATGCACAGTTCCATGGCCGACCTGGCCCACAGCGTCGGCATCAGCGAACCGACCATCGTGCGTTTCTGCCGGGCCATTGGCTGCTCCGGGTTTCAGGATCTCAAGCTCAAACTGGCGCAAAGCCTGGCCGCTGGTGCCAGCTTCGGTCAGTTCGCGATCCATGAGGACGACTCGGTCGCCGACTACAGCCTGAAAATTTTCGACACTACCCTGCACACTCTGATGGAGGTTCGCGAGAAGCTCGATCCGGTGGAATTGCAGCGTGCGGTGACGTTGATGTCCCAGGCCCAGCGTGTCGAGTTCTATGGCTTTGGTGCGTCAGGCGCGGTGGCGGCGGATGCGCAGCACAAGTTCTTCCGTCTGCTGCTGACGGCGGCGGCGTATTCCGACCCGCACATGCAGGCGATGTCTGCAGTGACCTTGAAGCCGACCGACGTGGCGATCTGCATTTCCCAGTCCGGGCGCTCCAAGGATCTGCTGATCACCGCCAACCTCGTTCGCGAGAGCGGCGCTTCGCTGATCACCTTGTGCCCGAGCCAGACACCGCTGGCTGAGCTGTCGACCGTCAACCTGGCGATCGATGTGCACGAAGACACCGAAATCTATACGCCACTGACCTCGCGAATCGCGCATCTGGTGGTAATCGACGTGCTGGCGATGGGCGTGGCCATGGCGCGCGGGCCGAGTCTGGTCAACCACCTGAAGAGCGTGAAGCGCAGCCTGCGCAGCTTGCGGCTATCCCCCAAGGCCGTGAAAGCGCTGGATGACTGAAGTCATCTAAGGTCGTTCCGACCTTAATCGCGAGCAGGCTCGCTCCCACATTTGATCTCGGTGTGACACAAAATTTGTGCTCACAGAAGATCCACTGTGGGAGCGAGCCTGCTCGCGAAAGCGTCCTCAATAGCACCGCACTTTTCAAAAGTTTCATCGCACTGTCATCCCCGCGCAGCCAAACCGTCATCCCTCCCGCCTATCGTGAAACTCCCGTACTCGCCTTGGGAGACTCGAAATGGCTCAGCCCTACGAAGAACGCAACAGCGCCGCGAAAACCCGTCGTCAGCAGGAAGACCAGCGTCGCATGGAATTCCGTCGTGCGATCGAAGATCGCTTCGAACTCCGTCAGCTTCAAGCTGAAATCGGTGGTTTTCCCGAGGAGCTCGAACTTAATCACTGGCAGGCAGCGCCCGCAGCTTCCCGTCGAAGCGTTCAACCAGCGCGCTGATCTGCACCCGTTCGCTGCGGATAAACGCCAGGAAGGCGTGCGCCACCGGTGACAGCCGTTTGGCCTTGGCTTGCACCAGGCACCAGCTGCGAAACAGCGGCAACTCTTCGACCGGCAGCTCGACCAGGCCGCCGGTCGCCAGCTCCAGGTTCAGGGCGTGGCGCGTCAACAGTGCCAGGCCCAGGCCCGCCACCACGCATTCACGCTGGGCTTCGGCCGACGCCACTTCCTGGGTCTGGGTGAAGTGCACGCGTTTCTCTTTGAAATACTCTTCACAGGCCAGTCGCGTGCCCGAACCCGGTTCGCGGATCAGCAGCGTGTAAGGCTCGAGATCCTGCAAACGCAGCGGCCCCATGTGTGCCAACGGATGGTCCGGGCGCGCCACGGCAACAATCGGATTGTTCAGAAACGGCAGAAATTCCAGGCCCATGTCCTGCGGCACCATCGACATGATCACCAGATCATCGCGGTTGTCCGAGAGGCGACGAATCACCTGGCCGCGGTTGACCACGGTCAATTGCAGGTTCACTTCCGGGTGCTGGCGCTTGAAGGCGGCGAACAGATGCGGCACGAAGTATTTGGCGCTGGATTCCACTGCCAGTTTCAACTGGCCCTGCAGCGAACCCTGCATGTCCGACAGCTGCATGTCGAGGTTTTCCAGACGGCCGAAGATGTCCCGGCTGGCGCGTTGCAGGGCTTCGGCAGCCTCGGTCATGTAGAGTTTTTTGCCGACGTAATCGAATAATGGCTGGCCGATCAGCTCTTCAAGCTGACGAATCTGTAGGCTGACGGCCGGTTGTGTCAGAGACATTTCATCGGCGGCGCGGCTGTAGGAACGTAAATCACACACTTCGTTGAAGATCTGCAATTGGCGTAATGTCATACGCATCAAGGACTTACGCATTTTTATAGGCTCTGACTGCAGGCTGATGGTTTAACTATAAGTCTTTGCTTATGCCTGACCCAATTTTTATTCATTTTTGTTAATCCCTTGCGAGGGCTAGTGTGGGGGCGCGACCAGATTGAAACATTTGGTCACGCGTCGACCTGGGTCTAGCAGGTCGTGGTGCCACCGGCTCAAGGGAATTTCCAAGTGATAAAAAAGATCCTGATCGCCAACCGTGGTGAGATTGCCGTACGAATCGTGCGAGCCTGCGCCGAGATGGGCATCCGCTCGGTTGCGATTTTTTCCGACGCCGACCGCCATGCCTTGCATGTGAAGCGTGCGGACGAAGCCCACAGCATCGGTGCCGAGCCACTGGCCGGTTACCTCAACCCGCGCAAGCTGGTGAATCTGGCGGTGGAAACCGGTTGCGATGCATTGCACCCCGGTTACGGCTTCCTGTCGGAAAACGCTGAGCTGGCAGACATCTGCGCCGAACGCGGAATCAAATTCATCGGCCCGTCGGCAGAAGTCATTCGCCGCATGGGCGACAAGACCGAAGCCCGGCGCAGCATGATCAAGGCCGGTGTGCCGGTCACCCCGGGCACCGAAGGCAACGTGTCGGGTATCGAAGAAGCCCTGACCGAGGGCGACCGAATCGGTTACCCGGTGATGCTCAAGGCCACCTCCGGTGGTGGCGGGCGCGGCATTCGTCGCTGCAACAGCCGCGAAGAACTCGAGCAGAACTTCCCTCGGGTGATCTCCGAAGCGACCAAGGCCTTCGGTTCGGCAGAAGTGTTCCTGGAAAAATGCATCGTCAATCCCAAGCACATCGAAGCGCAGATCCTCGGCGACAGCTTCGGCAACGTCGTGCACCTGTTCGAACGCGACTGCTCGATCCAGCGCCGCAACCAGAAGCTGATCGAAATCGCCCCGAGCCCGCAACTGACCCCGGAACAGCGCGCCTACATCGGCGACCTGTCGGTGCGTGCGGCCAAGGCTGTGGGCTACGAGAATGCCGGCACCGTGGAGTTCCTGCTCGCCGAGGGCGAGGTGTACTTCATGGAGATGAACACCCGGGTGCAGGTGGAACACACCATCACCGAAGAAATCACCGGGATCGATATCGTCCGCGAACAGATCCGCATCGCCTCCGGCCTGCCGCTGTCGGTGAAGCAGGAAGACATTCAGCATCGTGGTTTCGCGTTGCAGTTCCGCATCAACGCCGAAGACCCGAAAAACAACTTCCTGCCGAGCTTCGGCAAGATCACTCGTTACTACGCCCCTGGCGGCCCGGGCGTGCGCACCGACACGGCGATCTACACCGGCTACACCATTCCGCCGTTCTACGACTCGATGTGCCTGAAACTGGTGGTCTGGGCGCTGACCTGGGAAGAGGCAATGGACCGTGGCTTGCGGGCGCTGGACGACATGCGCCTGCAAGGCGTGAAAACCACCGCCGCGTACTACCAGGAAATCCTGCGCAATCCGGAATTCCGTAGCGGCCAGTTCAATACCAGCTTCGTTGAAAGCCACCCTGAACTGACCAACTACTCGATCAAGCGCAAACCCGAAGAGCTGGCCCTGGCCATCGCCGCCGCCATCGCCGCCCACGCAGGCCTGTGAGGAATACAACAATGTCCAAGAAAATTTTCGTAACCGACACCATCCTGCGCGACGCTCACCAATCGCTGCTCGCCACCCGCATGCGCACTGAAGACATGCTGCCGATCTGCGACAAGCTCGATAAGGTCGGCTACTGGTCGCTGGAGTGCTGGGGCGGCGCGACGTTCGACGCCTGCGTGCGCTTTCTGAAAGAAGACCCGTGGGAGCGCCTGCGCCAACTGCGCGCCGCGCTGCCCAAGACCCGTCTGCAAATGCTTCTGCGCGGGCAGAACCTGCTGGGCTACCGCCACTACAGCGACGACGTGGTCAAAGCTTTCGTTGCCAAGGCAGCGGTCAACGGCATCGACGTGTTCCGCATCTTCGACGCAATGAACGACGTGCGTAACCTGCGCGTAGCGATCGAAGCGGTGAAGGCTGCCGGCAAACACGCCCAGGGCACCATCGCTTACACCACCAGCCCGGTGCACACCATCGACGCGTTCGTGGCGCAGGCCAAGCAGATGGAAGCCATGGGTTGCGACTCGGTGGCGATCAAAGACATGGCCGGTCTGCTCACGCCATACGCCACCGGTGAACTGGTCCGTGCGTTGAAAGCCGAGCAGTCGCTGCCAGTGTTTATCCACTCGCATGACACGGCGGGTCTGGCGGCGATGTGCCAATTGAAAGCCATCGAAAACGGTGCCGATCACATTGATACCGCGATCTCCAGCTTCGCCTCGGGCACCAGCCATCCGGGCACCGAGTCGATGGTTGCTGCGCTCAAAGGCACCGAGTACGACACCGGTCTGAACCTGGAGCTGCTGCAGGAAATCGGTCTGTACTTTTACGCCGTGCGCAAGAAGTACCACCAGTTCGAAAGCGAGTTCACCGCGGTCGATACCCGCGTGCAAGTCAACCAGGTACCCGGCGGGATGATCTCCAACCTCGCCAACCAGCTGAAAGAGCAGGGCGCACTGAACCGCATGGCCGAAGTGCTGGCGGAAATCCCGCGGGTGCGTGAAGACCTCGGTTTCCCGCCACTGGTGACCCCGACTTCGCAGATCGTCGGCACCCAGGCGTTCTTCAACGTGCTGGCCGGCGAGCGCTACAAAACCATCACCAACGAAGTGAAGCTGTACCTGCAGGGCGGTTACGGCAAGGCGCCGGGCGTGGTGAATGAAAAACTGCGTCGCCAGGCCATCGGCAGCGAGGAAGTGATCGACGTGCGTCCGGCCGATCTGCTCAAGCCGGAAATGACCAAGCTGCGTGCCGACATCGGTGCGCTGGCCAAGTCCGAAGAAGACGTGCTGACTTTCGCCATGTTCCCGGACATCGGGCGCAAGTTCCTCGAAGAGCGTGCCGCCGGCACCCTCGTTCCGGAAGTGCTGTTGCCGATCCCTGAGGCCGGTGGTGTGGCGAAGGCCGGTGGCGAAGGCGTGCCGACCGAGTTTGTCATCGACGTCCACGGCGAAACCTACCGCGTCGACATCACCGGTGTCGGCGTGAAGGCCGAAGGCAAGCGTCACTTCTACCTGTCCATCGACGGCATGCCGGAAGAAGTGGTGTTCGAACCGCTCAACGAATTCGTCGGCGGTGGCAGCAGCAAACGCAAACAAGCATCGGCACCGGGCCACGTCAGCACCACCATGCCGGGCAACATCGTCGATGTGCTGGTCAAGGAAGGCGACACCGTCAAGGCCGGTCAGGCGGTGCTGATCACCGAAGCGATGAAGATGGAAACCGAAGTTCAGGCAGCGATTGCCGGCAAGGTCACCGCCATCCATGTGGCCAAGGGCGACCGGGTGAATCCTGGCGAAATCCTGATCGAGATCGAAGGCTGAGATAACTGCCGCGATTCAACGTTTTAAACCTCGGGGGGGCATGTGCTCCCCTTTTTTTTCGCCTGCAATATGCCGTTCTCTGTAGGAGCTGCCGAAGGTTCGGGCCTGCGGCAGCTACACGTCGCTTTGTGTCAGAACGCCATGCGCCACTGGCCCATCACGCCGTAACTGCGGCTGTCGCTACCGGCCTCGCCAGTGAGCCCAACGCCCAGAGTGTTACGGGCGGACAGGGTCAGATCCAGACCGGCGTCCAGCGTGAAGCTGTTGCGATCCATCTCGGCCCCGGCGACTGCAAAGCTTCTGCCACCCTTGACCAGTTGCTGGCGCGTTTCGTTATTGAGCTCGCCGTAGGTATGTTTCACGCTGGCGCTGAGACGTGGCGTCAACTGCATGCCGTTGGCCAGGTGACTGGTTTTCGCCAGGCGCAGGCCGACGGTGCTGCTCGGGTTCGCCCGGGTCTGCCCCTGAACCTTGAGCGCCGCATTGCCACCTTTCTCGGTGTAACCATCACGCTGGTAGCGTTGATAACCGACACTGGCGAACGGTTCGAAGCTGACGTTGCCACGTCCCAGGTTGTAGCCGACTTCGGCAAACACCTGCTGGGTGCTGGCGTCATAGCTGCTCTTGAGGCGATCACTGAAACCATTGAAGGCAACGCGACGTTTGCCACTGCCGTCATGACTACCGTACGAGGCGCCCAGGCGCAGGGCGAACGGGCCGTCCTGACGCAGCGCGTAGGCTCCGAGGTGCCAGCTGTCGAGATCGCCATCGAACTGCCGGGCATCGAAGCGGGTTTGCGCTTTTGCGCCCATCAGGCCGACATGCCATTGCTCGTCGATTCGCCAGTCGGCCCCCATGATCAGACCTTGAGTGGAATGCTTCAGGACACTGTCGGCGTCCCGGTCGACCTTGCCGCCATGTCCCAGAGCTTGCAGCCAGACCCGTCCATTGCCTTCGTCGGAAGCAGCCAGACGTGGTGCATTCCCTGAGCTCCGCGCTCCATTGGCGCTGTCCAGTTGATGCATGGCCGAAAGCATGCTGGCGCTGAGCGGATTGACGCTGCTCAGTGTGGCTTTGGCGAGGTTGGCGTTGCTGCCGGCGGCGAGTTGTTCGAGAGCCACGCTGGCCGTTGGCTTGCTGGCGCCGAGCAGGGCCGTGACGGCAGTATTTTGAGGTGTGGCCGCGCCCATGGCTGTGCTTGGTTGGCGAGATACCGCAGGTTCTTGAGGTTGCTGAGGTTGCTGAGGTTGCTGAGGGGTGGAGGGTGTCTCGTCAATGCTTTGCGCGAGCGCCTGACTATTCTGCGTGGTCGCAAGGTTTTCGAGCGGCACATCGTTACGGGCATAGAGCAAGCCCACTCGTTGTGTTTCGTAGTGCAGCGTCGGGGTCATGTATGCCAGATCGTTTTCAATGGTGCCGAACTGTCCCTCAATCTTTCCCGCTTCCAGAACGGTGTGCTGACTGCTTTGCGGGTAGTCGCCGGCGGTGACGAGTTTCAGGGTGGCGTCACCCAAATGAGCAGTTCCCTTGACGATCACGGTCGGACTGTTACCGGAGGCATCCACGGCATAGGCCAGCACGGCAGAACGGGTCAGGCGCAGATCTCCCGCGACCTTGGGTGCGCCGTAGACATCGTCGACGGTCATGCGTCCGTAAACATTCAAATGATTAACCGCACCATTCCCGGCTATATGGCCGCTTTCCCGAACCTCCACCATGCCGTCAATCAGGCCCTGGTTGGTCAGGTCACCGCCAGACGCGACAGTGGCGCCGCCATTGATCGCCCCTTTGTTGATCAAAATGCCCTCGGTCACTGCCGAGCCCAGAATTTGCCCGTCGTTGACCAGCAGAGCCTTCGGATGAACCAGTACACCGAGGCTGAAATCACCCGGTCCGCTACGGGTCCAGCTCCCGCGCCTGACCTCCAGCCCACTGAAGTTACGGGTTTCACCCAGCACGCCTTTCCTGTTCGCGTCGAGTTGCAGCAGGTTGTCGCCCCCGCCACCGTCGACCAGGCCGGCGAAACCGCCCCGAGATTGCACTGTGACAAGGTCATTGCGCTCATCGAGCGCCAGCGCCACACCCTCCTGTGCCGGATAGGCTTTGCTGACCTTCAGGTGGACGGTTTCCGGATGATTGGTGAAAGCGGTGATCGCTGATTTGAATGCTTCAGGGGATGCGGGAGAGATGCCTTGAGTGTCAGGCGGTGCATCCTGAGCCATGGACAGATCGGTACATCCCATGGCCAAAGCAATGGCTAATGTCAGGTGTTTTGGTCGAAAGTGGAATTGAACGGGCATCGAGTTCAGCCTCTCGTGGAAGGAGGCCAAACTCTAAGTTGGAGCCGGCAGGCGCCGATGTCAGCCGGATCGCTCGGTGCTGCGGGCTGCGTCTGTTTGATCTTCGGAAAAGAGCGGCTCGACAAAAATTGGCGGATTACGTCGTGCCGTCGCGTTGTCTTTTCCTACAAATTGAATTGCCATTAGCCGCTTGTGATGATCAGAAATTCATTTGCCAGTGCCGATCAACCCGTGGTTGCGACTGTTGCTTCCAATCTCGCCGCTGCAGGGCGAGAAAGGCATGGATGGAGGGCCTTTTGTTACTAGCGGGCGGTCCGTAAATCGAGGGGTTCTTACAGAATGAAGTCGGAGGATGACCTGCATTATTTTGCGTTCAGATGATCTTAAGCTCAGTCGTATCTGCATTTTGTTGCAGATTGTAACGCCCCATCATCCGTCGAAATGCACTATATTGCATCTGCGGGCAATAAATCGCCTGTTTGAATGCAATTAAATGCAGGTGTCGAGACATGTACGACCTGACATTACAGATATTCAGTGCTGGAAAATGGCACGACGCAATGATTCTCAGGTTCGACAATCCTGAAAAGGGGTTCGAAAGTCGCTGCAGCTTCGGCTACGAGACGCCATACCTTGTCGAAAATATTGAAGCCACAGGCTCTCCGTTTCCAAGGCCGTCAGTGCGTTGTATCCATTGGATTGGGAAGGGCGACGCTCCAGTACGCCCGCATTTGTCTATGACATTGCCCCCGCAGGAGCGGCAAAAAGATTTCTGCTTGCGCGTCTGGGGCAGGAGAAACCGGCGCATATCGGTGCCGATCTGTATCTGCTCGGCCAGAGCACTCCAGCTCCCATTGGCAATATGCGCATAAAAGAGTCGGCCGAGGCTGTCGATGAGCGTGAGCCCATCGGATTCAAGCGTGAGGATGTTGTTCACCGCGACAGTCGCTTTCTGGAATATGCCTATGAGCAAGGTGCGGCAATTGGTGGTGCTACAGGGGCAGGCGGTGAAGCACCGAAGCTATTGTTGACTGAAAACAAGGCCGGCCTTTTGTACCCCGATGCGGTATTGGGCGATGAAGAGGTCAGGCAGCATTGGTTTATAAAATTTGCCAGAAACAAAGGAAGTCTGGTCGATCAAGATATCCTGCGCAGCGAGTTCCATTACTACAAGGCGCTTCAGAAACTCGGCATTGAAACGATCGCGGTAGAAGGTTTGGCACTAGAAGAGGCGAGTAAGCCGAGCTTGTGGATGCAGCGCTTTGATCGAGAAGTAACGAACGGTGAAGTCAGTCGTTTTGCTGTCGAGTCGATTTATTCACTGGCTCAAGTAACGGCGCCGGGAAGTGCAATGAACCATATGGATGTCATCCGCATGCTCGCCGGGCTCTGGCGAAAAGCAGGACAGGCCAGTCAGATTCCCGCACTGGTGACGGATTACTTACGTCGGGACCTGATCAACAAGATCCTCGGTAACTCGGATAACCATGGTCGTAACACCGCGATAATTCGCCAGGAAAGTTCGTTTCGTCTGGCGCCGATCTATGACTTGGCCCCGATGGTCATGGATGACGAGGGTGTGACCCGTACAACCAAATGGCCAAAAGATCTGGAGAGGGCGGGAGAGGTCGATTGGCGGGGAGTGTGCCGCGCATTGGCTGATATCACCGATCCCAAAGACCCTTTGGCAGGTTTGACCGACGCATCAGATCCTTTCGAACGCTTGCGTGAAGATGCCCAGCGTCTGTCGGCGCTCCCCGACATATTGACGGCGAGTGGTTTGCCCGACAGAACGATGAACCACCCGGGAATCCATCTGAAAAATCTGGAGCAACGCTTGAAAGAGTGGGATCTGAAATGAGCATGACAGTAGCCGAGCGCACGGTGCTCATCGAAAACATTCAAGAGGCGCTGGCCCAAGGGACACTGGAGATCGGTGAAGCGGTTCGTCGTCTACGCGTGGAAGTGACCGGTCTGCATCAAACCCAGTTTGCCAGGATGTGCAAAATATCGGTTCGCACGCTGGTGCATATCGAGCATGGCGAGGGCAATCAGACATTGAAATCGTTGAATGCGGTGTTTCGTCCGTTTGGACTGAAAATGGGCGTGGTGCGGATCCGACGAGAGATCAATTAAAAACCGACGCTGGCGCAAGGTGCTGATTAACCTAGCTACGCCGCACATAAGCCTTGCCGTAATACCGCTCCATGCGCGCCTGGATCAGCTCCAGGCAGATCGACATCAGCCAGTAAATGATCGCCGCCGTGGTCAGCATCTCGATATAGCGGTAGCTCGAGCGTCCGTAAGACTGCGCCAGAAACATCACTTCCCAGACGCCCATCACCGAGATCAGTGACGAGTCCTTGAGCATCGAGATGAACTGGTTGGTGGTCGGCGGGATGATCGTGCGCATCGCCTGGGGCAGGGTGATGCGCCAGAAGATCACGCTCTCGCGCATGCCCAGCGCCAGCGAAGCTTCGCGTTGGCCGTAGGGCACGCCGAGGATACCGGCGCGGAAAATTTCGCTGAGGTAGGCGCCGTAGTTAAGTGACAGGGCAATGATCCCCGCCACCACCGCGCCGGGCACCACACCCAGTTGCGGCAGGCCGAGGTAGATCAGCAGGATCTGGATCAGCAGCGGCGTGCCGCGAAAGAACGAGGTGTAGAAACTGGCGATCCCGAATGCCACGGCGCTTTTCGACAGGCGCGCCAGAGCGGTGACGAAGCCCAGCAAGGACGAGGCGACGATCGCGCAGGCGCAGAGAAACAGGGTCAGTGCCGCGCCCTGCAGAAAGCCGTTGGGCGCCAGGTGCACGCCGAGCAGATTCGGCAGCTTGTCGAGGATGATCGAGAGCTTCAGGTCGAAGCTGAGGAAAAAACCGGCAAACAGGCTGAACATCGCCGCCCAGGTCAGGTACAGGCGCGTGCGGAAACCAAGCAGCCGTTGCAGGCGCGATTCAGCCACCGGTTGCGGCGGCTGTGGAGGTGTCGGGAAGGCAGTCATTGGCTGATATCGGCGCCGATCCATTTCTGCGACAGCTTGCTCAGCGTGCCGTCCTGCTTGAGTTGCGCAAACACCTCGCGCACTTTGGCGTCCCACTCGGCATCACCCTTTTCGATGGCCACCGAGTTAGGTTCCGAGTACAGCGGCGCGCCGGCCAGTTTGAAGCGCTGGTCCTGATTCAGGCGCGGCTGCGCGGTCACCAGGTTGGTGAGGATGGCGTCCAGGCGCACACCGGCGCCCAGGCCCAGGTCCTGGAAGGCAACGTTGTCGGTATCGTACGGAGCGATCTGCACATCCTCGAACGGGTACTCCAGACGCGTGTCTTCGGCGCCTTCGATGACCAGATTCTTGTTCAGATAGCTTTCGTAGCTGGAGGCGCTGGTCAGGCCGACTTTCTTGCCGCTCAAGTCTTTGGCGCCGTGGATGCGATCGTCCTTGGCGTTGACCACGATCACGGCGGGCGAGGCGTAGTACTCGACCGGGAAATCGAACACTTCGGCGCGCGCCTTGCTCGGGGTCATGGAGCAGATGCAGATGTCATAGCGCCCGCTCCAGCGGCCGGCAGCGATCACGTCCCAGGATGGTGTTTCGAGGCGCAGCTTGACCCCCAGCTTGTCCGCAACGGCTTTGGCGACGTCCACGTCGAAGCCGTCGAGCTGATTCTGCTCATTGAGAAACGAGAAGGGTGGGTAGCTTTCCATCAGCACGCCGACCAGTTGTTTTTTCTGTTCGACGCGATCGAGTGTGGCGCCGCCGAAGGCTTGAGTGGACGCGGCCAGAATCGTCAGGCCCAAGGCCAGTAGCGGTTGAAGTTTCACAGTCGACACCTGAAAAAAAGGGGTTGTTATTAACCGAATGGTGCGTATTAAATAGTTATAAGAACTACTCTGGTAGTGAGTAATTTTCATAAGCATATGAGCGAAAAGCATATGGGCACAGCAAGCACGGTAATTCTCGATGGCGGCATGGGCCGTGAGTTGCAACGCGCCGGGGCGCCGTTTCGGCAGCCCGAGTGGTCGGCGCTGGCCCTGATCGAAGCACCGCAAGCTGTCGAAGCGGTGCACGCCGCCTACATCGCCAGCGGCGCCAATGTGATCACCAGCAACAGCTATGCGGTCGTGCCGTTTCACATCGGCGAGGCGCGGTTTGCCGCTGAAGGTCAGGCACTGGCGGCGTTGGCCGGAGAGCTGGCGCAGCGTGCGGTGCAGGCCTCGGGCAAAGCGGTGCGAGTGGCCGGTTCGTTGCCGCCGCTGTTCGGCTCCTATCGCCCGGATCTGTTCGAAGCGGCGCGGGTGAACGAATTGCTGACGCCACTGGTGACCGGCCTGGCGCCACATGTCGACCTGTGGCTCGCGGAAACCCAGAGCTCGATCATCGAGGCGCGTTCCATTCGCGCCGGTCTGCCGCAGGACGGCAAACCGTTCTGGCTGTCGTTTACTTTGAAGGATGAAGACACCGATGAGGTGCCGCGTCTGCGTTCCGGCGAACCGGTGGCCGAAGCAGCGGCGGTGGCGGCGGAATTGGGCGTCGAGACGCTGCTGTTCAACTGCAGCCAGCCGGAAGTGATCGGTGCGGCGATTGATGCGGCGCGCGATACCTTCGAACGCCTGGGTGTGCAGATTCATATCGGCGCGTATGCCAATGCGTTTCCACCGCAACCGAAAGAGGCGACCGCTAACGACGGTCTCGACCCGCTGCGCGACGATCTGGATCCGCCAGGGTATCTGCACTGGGCGAAGGATTGGCAGCAGCGTGGTGCCAGTCACCTGGGCGGTTGCTGCGGGATCGGCCCGGAACACATCGCGGTGCTGGCGCAAAAGTTGGGGTAAACAACAGATCAAAAGATCGCAGCCTGCGGCAGCTCCTACATGGGATTGACGTTCACCCTGTAGGAGCTGCCGAAGGTTCGGGCCGCGATCGGACGATCTTTTGCTTTGACGATTTAACTACGGCACTCGACCAACCCTTTGAGCTGCCCGGTCGGCGTCTGGTTGGCATCGCTCAACCACTGCTCGAACCCTGTCGCAATCGCCGGCCACTCCGAATCCACAATCGAATACCACGCGGTATCGCGGTTCTGGCCCTTGACCACCATGTGCTGGCGGAACACGCCTTCGAAGCTGAAGCCCAGGCGTTCGGCGGCGTATTTGGAGCGGGCGTTGCCGTTGTTGCACTTCCACTCCAGGCGACGATAGCCCTGTTCGAAGGCGTATTTGGCCAACAGGTAAACCGCTTCGGTACTCTTCGGTGAACGTTGCATTGGCGCACCGAAGGTGACGTGGCCGATCTCGATGCGCCCCTGCGCCGGGACGATCGACATCAGGCTCAGAATGCCTTGCACCTGGCCCGTGACGCGGTCGATCACGCTGAAGAAATACGGATCGCTGCTGGCCGCATGGTTGTTCAGCCAGTCATTGAAAACGCTGCGTTGCGGGAACGGCCCATAGGGCAAGTAATCCCACAGCTTCGGGTCGGCGCCGGGGCCTTCGAGCGCGTTGAACAACTCGTCGCCGTGGCGCGCCGGGTCGAGGCGTTCCAGGCGGATGAACCGGCCTTCGAGCAAGGTGGCGGTGGGGGCGGGGACGCCTTTCCAGTCGGCAAGTGCAGTGGTCATGTACGCGGCTCCTTAAATGGCTTTGCGAAACTGGATGAATCCCGGGCGCTCGGCGATGCGCTCGTAGAGCTGAATCGCGGTGGCATTGGTTTCGTGGGTCAGCCAATGCACTTTGCAGCAACCGTCGGCCTTGGCAGTGGCGTAGACGTGTTCGATCAGCAAGCGACCGACGCCGGTGCCACGAGTCTCCGGTGCCACCAACAGATCCTGCAAGTAGCAGGAGTTTTCGATGCTCCAATTGGAGCGGTGATAAATGAAATGCACCATGCCCACTGCTTTGCCGTCAGCCCAGGCGAGGGCGGCGTGGGTTGGCTCACTCGCGTCGAGGAAACGCTGCCAGGTGCTGTGCGTGACGGCGTCCGGCAACTCGGTATTGTAGAAGCGCAGGTAGGCCTGCCACAGCGGCAACCAGGCGGCGTGATCACCGGCGGTCACCGGGCGGATCTGGATCTGACTCATGCTGATTTCCTTAACGCATCAAGTGGGCGAGGGTTCGGTCGGCGATGTCGGGGCTGGCAGCCAGGCCTTCGCGCACGCCGGCAATGTCTTCGGCGCTGCGGTTCTGGCTGAGCTTGCGCTTGCCTTCGAGGCGGTCGATGGGAATGGCGAAACCGACGATGGCCTTGAGCATGCCGTCGATGTAGTCGGCCGGCGCATCGTCGACCTTCCACGGTTGTGCGCGACCGGCTTCATGGCGATCAGTCAGCGTGCTGACGATGTCGAGCAGGCGCCCGCCGTCGCTGAAGGTTTCGGCGTGGCCGTAGGCGTGCACGGCGACGTAGTTCCAGGTCGGCACGACTTTGCCGTGCTCGGCCTTGCTCGGGTAAAACCCCGGGCTGACGTAGGCGTCGGGGCCGGCAAAAATCAGCATCGCTTCAGCGCCGTCGCGCAGGTCTTTCCATTGCGGATTGGCTTTGGCCAGGTGCCCGTACAGCGTGCCGTTCGGACCCTGTTCGCGGTGCAGCAGCACTGGCACGTGGCTGGCTTGAAGGCCGTTTTCACCGTGGCTCACCAGAATCGCGAGGCGAGTGGCGAGGATCAGTTCGTGCAGTTGCGACAGTTCGTCGATGGCAAAGGCGCGGGGCGTGTACATGGATAGATTTTCCTTGGCGAATGCCTGCATCCTAGGCAGGCTATTGGTCTGTTGTAAGAGCCATTGATGACCAATTTCATAGGTCCATTGTCATGCCCGAATCGCCCACGCTGTCCATGCCGTTTAATCCGGCCGGTATCGAGCTCGACCGCCGTCAGGGTTTGAGCCGCCAGCTCTATCAGGCGCTGCGCCTGCGGGTGCTGGACGGGCGTCTGGCCAGTGGCACGCGGCTGCCGGCCAGCCGTGATCTGGCGGCGGCATTGGCGATTTCCCGCAACAGCGTGGTGCGCGCCTACGATCAGTTGTACGCCGAAGGCTTCATCGAGGGCCGCGTCGGGGACGGCACGTATGTGGCGCAATTGCCGCAAAGCGCATTGCCCACAAAAAAACTATCCACAAAAGTATCCACAGGGTTTTCAACAAGCTTACCCACAGCCTTATCCACAAATTGGCTGGATTTACCTGTGGTTCCATCCAGTAAAGTTATCCACAGCGATGCATTGCGGCGGGTTGAAAACAATCATCTGGCCCTGCCACCCAGTGGTCCGCCGCGTGCTTTTCGGGTCGGCGTTCCAGCCTTCGATCTGTTCCCGTTTGACGTCTGGGCCAAGCTGAACGCGGCTTTCTGGCGCAAGCCGGATTTGCAGCAGTTGTGTTATGGCGATCCGGCGGGCGATGCGCGGTTGCGCGGGATGATCGCGGCCTATTTGCGCAGCTCACGGGGCATGCAGTGCACGGCTGAGCAAATTGTGATCACCAGTGGCGCACAGCAGGGCATAAGCCTTTGTGCACAGTTGCTGGTAGCGCCGGGCGACGGCGTAGCGATTGAAAATCCCGGGTATCGAGCGGCCGGTCATGCCTTCGCCGTGGCCGGTGCCCGGTTGCACGGGGTGGCGGTGGACAGCGAGGGAATCGACTGTCAGCAACTGGCAGGACTGACCGATTGCCGCCTTATCTATGTCACGCCATCCCACCAGTACCCCACGGGGGTGGTAATGAGTCTGGCCCGCCGCCTCGAATTGCTGGCCTGGGCCGAGCGCACGCAGGGCTGGATCGTCGAGGATGATTACGATGGCGAGTATCGTTACAGCGGCGCGCCGCTGGCGCCTTTGGCCGCTCTCGATCGACAGGGGCGAGTGCTGTATGTCGGCACGTTTGGCAAGGTCGCGTTCCCGGCATTGCGCCTGGGGTATCTGGTGCTGCCGCCGGGGCTGGTGGAGGCTTTTGCCCGAAGGCGTGCGGTAGATGTGCGTCATTCCGAAGTCAGTACCCAGGCGGTGATGGCCGAGTTCATGGCCGCCGGGCATTTCCAGCGGCACATCCGACGCATGCGCCGCGCGGCGCTGAGCCGACGCAATGTCCTGCTCGGCGGCTGGCCGCAGAATATTGCGGGCGTCGGCCAGTTGCCCGGCGTTGCCGCCGGGCTGCACCTGTCCGTGCCGGTCGCCAGTGTGGCGCGTGAAAGCCAACTGATCGAACTGGCGCGTAGCGTCGACGTCGAGATCAATGGTCTGAGCAGTTATTGGCTGCCTGATTCCACGACCCCGGTCGACCAGCGCGCCGGACTGGTGCTGGGCTTTGCCGCGGTGCCTGAGCGCGCAATCGAAGCGGCGCTCGAGCGTTTGCGAACCGTGTGGCACACCCTCTGAAGCGGGCGCAGATCGATGCGCCCGACGGTGGTATCACGGTTATGCTTCGAGCTGCAGGAACAGGCTCGGATCGCCAATCCGCCGCAGCACGTAGTCGATGGGTGTCAGAGCAGTCAGGGCTTGTCGACGTTCTGCGCTGAGGGTCTTCAAATGCGCATCGGCGATTTTCAGGTGCGCCGCGGTGAATTGTTCCGGCGCGGCTTCGGGCGAGTCGTAGTGAAAATGCGCGAGCCATAACGGCTGATCATTCTGGGTGCTGTCGAGTATCTGATACTCCTGAAAGTAATCCTGGCGCTTTTTGGTCTTGATCCGGCCTTTGGTGTTCCTGACGATCCGTACCTGATGATTGTCCAGCAACCATTGCAAATAGGCTTGTCGAGGCTGGCGATCCTTGAGCAGACTGGCGCGCACGGCGATGCCTTGAGCGCGTAACCGGATCGCCGCACTGTTGAGTTCCGCACTCAAATTGCCCACCGGCAACCGCGTGCCGCCGGAGGCGACAATGCGGGCCTGCGCCTGTTCGACGCTGACCGCAATCTGCTCCAGTCGCCGCGCCTGCTGATCGAACAGATCCTGCATGTCTGCCGGTATACGGTTGGGCTTCAGAGCGTCACGACGGGTTCGGTCAATGAACGCCTGCACTCGCTCATTCTGGGTCAGGGCATCGGCAATGAACTCGATGTCGCCCACGTGCGTCGTCGGGGAGGCGGAGGGTCTGACGGGAAGCATTTCTTCCAGAGGCGATTCGCTGGCGGCTGCAGGTTTGGCGGGCGCAGGGTCACGAGGCCGGCTCTTGGTGACCTTGCCAACCGGCCGGGACGGTCCTGCGACAGAGGGGCCTGGTGTGACCGGCGTGCTGCTTGCTCCGGTTTCCGGCAGCAGTTCGCTCAGTTGCTCCTGCGCCAGTTGTCTGAATTCGCCGAGCAGGCTCCTTAGCCGCGCCAGTTCTGCCGCGACCACCATGCCCGGGTATTCGCCTGGCAAGTCCCCCAGACGCTGATCGGCATCGACATAGACATCAATCAGTCGGCTCAGACGATCAATGCGCAGCGCAGTGCTGTCGCCGTTGTCGGGTTTCCTGATCAGGGCAGCGTGGCGATGTGTGGCGGTGGCGGCTTCGATTATCAGCCAACCGGTGGCTTCCCGCGCCGGTTCGGTGGCAGTTTCCTGCATGCACAACTCGTGAGACATGCCGATGGCATTGGACTTCAGGTCCCACTGGTTAAACGCCGGGAGCAGTTGGCGCAAGCGTTGTGCGGTGGTCATGCCTGCACTGCCGATGGTGTCGAGGGTTTCCAAGGAGGTACGGGACAGCTGCAGGCGGGCGATCATGTCCTGGCTCAACGCCAGGGCCTGGCGCAGCTCATCGTTGTAACTTTGCAGCGCTTGCGGTGTATCGATGACCGTGTGTCGAGCCAATTTACGGGTCAATACCGCGTAAGCGTTGCGTTTGAGAACGAACCAGAGGCTGAGGTTTTTTTGCAGCAAAGTGGTCATGCGCTGCAATTCGACGAAATAGCCATCGCTCCCCCCTTTGAGGCGCCATTGGCCGAGTATTTTCAAGGCCTCGTCGTAATCCCCGATCAGCTTTTCGACGTGTTCAAGGTAACGCCGGGTCGCCTCTTCATGGGCTTGTCCGGAGGCGCCAAGCATGGCTGACTGGGCTTGTTCCAGAGCAGCGTTGCCGACGGCTTCCTGACTTCTGAATGCCTCCAGAGCCGCTCCGAGCTGGTTCCTCTGGGTTTCCTTTTCCTTGCGCTGGGCCTTGAGCTGACTTTGCAGGCTGGTGCCCCCGGCGCCCCCGCGCAGACGCAGTCGGGTATCCACGAACCATTGGCCTTGCTGGTTGTGAATCAGCAGCGGACCGGTTTTTGACGGTGTCTGCGGATCAACGATTTGCACTTGCTGGTCATCGTTTTCAATCACGCGGAACCAGCGATCGCCCGCCTGCGCATAGGTGCTGGTAGCGAGGCGATACAGGGTCGCCTTGCCGCGCAGCAGGGTTTCCACAGCGGCTGCCGTGAGGTCGGGCGCCGGCACGGCCAGAGTATTCAGAAACGTTGCCAAGGCACCGGGCGAACGCCGGGGCACCGAGCCGTAGGCTTCAAGCGAGGAGTAATGGCTGGCCGGGAGTTGGTCCTTCAGCAGCGTGGTGACGTGTGTAACCGTGGGCGGGACAGGCGCTTGTGCAGGGGCGGTCTGGATCCGGGGCAGTCCTTCGCTTTCGATATCGCTTGCGCCTTCGCTGCGCAACGCTGTGCGGGGGCCGGTTGTGCGTTGGGTGGCCGCATGATGGGCCAGGATCATGCCCAGGTTCAGCAACATATCGGCAACCGCGCTCCACTGGGCGTGGGTATCGCCACGGTTGTGGGCATCCACGACCTGATCGATTTCGCTGATGCTTTGCCAGACCCAGATCGCCGCGCCTGCCGGGCCGCAGAGAAAGTTCGCGGCAACGTTGAACAACGCCCACCCGCTGTCTCGCAGCAAGGCCCAGCGGCGTTGCGCATTGGACAACGACTGTCGGTCGGCGAGTTCGGCCATCGCCAGTGCATGGGTCTTGAACAGCACCGGGAACACCTCGCCAGTCAGCGCCGTGGAGGCAAGCCCGACCGGCCCGGCCCACTTGACGCTGGTCCAGGGTTCGGCGAGCAACTGCGCGCCCAGCCACGGACTGGGCAGACCGATGGGGAAGGTGTATTGGGCATATTTGAAACTGGTTTGCGAATCCGCCAGCCACGCCAGCACCGAATCTCTCAGTTCGCCTGGCTGATGGACGGCGTACAGCAGGTTTTGCGTTGAAGGGAATTGCAGCAATGGCTGCTCAAGCAACGGACGATACAGCAGGCATGGCCCGGCTCCAGGCAGACGCGGAGCAATGATGAACATGTTGGTGACAACATCGCCAACAGTCTCCCCGGCATGGATAAACGTCAGCGGACGAATGACCACAGTGTGTGGATGACCGGGTATCGGTTTGAGCCACTCCTGGACACAGCGATAACCCTGCTCATCCACGCCGCCGAGGCGACGCAGCTTGGATTCCAGTGCAATCAGCGGCAGCAGTGCGTGCAACTGGCGGATGTAAAAGCGCTGCTGCAGGGGGGCCTGCTGCGGATCGTTGATCAGTCTGTCCCTGATCAAGCCGGGGTATACCTCACCCATGTCGATCTTGTTTGCCATCTTCGTCAGGTAGGCGACAGTCAGCCACTGCGGCAGCGCTTGTGGCGGGTCGAATTGCAGAGTCGCCAGATACGGCGTGCGGTTTTGCAAGGCGTACTCGCCCAGGGTTTCGACATGGGTGTCATGCGGATCGGGCAGTGTCACGCCTCCCGATTCGAAGCTGTTGGTGATGCGGATTTGCAATTTGTCCAAAGGCAGCCCGGCCGCCGATGGCTGATCGGCAATGATCGCCTCACGCATGCAATTGCGTGCATAGGTATCGATCGGCGGGATTGGCAACAGCGCCTTGTCTGCCTGCCGGTACAACTGGCCCAGCGCATTGATCGATTGGCTGTATTGATCGAGCTCGGAAGCCGAAGCGTCGAGCAACCAGTCGGGTATCGAATCATCGAGGTCGATGAGGGTGTTTTTCTGCGGTTCGCTGGCTTGCTCGATCAGGGGCAGAAGGGAGGAGCCGTCCTCGCTTTCCTCGTCGAGACTTTGTCGGGTGATTGCCCGGATGGCATCGAGCTGGTTGGCAATCAGGACCCACGCCATGTGGTCGAAAAAATTGCCCTCGGGTTCGAACAACTGCCACTGCAGATTCTGTCCGGCCGGCAACAGTTCGATACGCTGCGGCAGTGATTCACCCAGTTGCTGCAGAGAGTCGAATGTCTCGTAACCATCTTCCACGGTGTACATCATGACCAGATCGCGCAGGCCATAGCGTCCGAAAATCACCACGGCGCCGCCCAGAATCAGGTGTCGGGCAGCGCCTTGAGCATCGACCGAGTCGATGTCGATCAGGCACACGCGGATGTCCGACAGTGTTATGTCGTGACGCTGGCGCTCCTGTTTGTCCGGGCGCCGCGAAATCGCCCGGGCGACCAGGCACTGTTCATCGTCCCAGCCCTCGGTGTTATGGACGTTCAGGGCTTCGCGCAGGGCATCGGAGAGTTCTTGCCAGCGCGGCAATTGGCGTCGGGTGCTGTTCCAGTAATCCAGCTGTCGCTCGGCGAAGGCGACAAACAACAGGGGCGCATAATCGTTGAGCAGATCGGCAATGGCCTCGATATCGACATCCATATGCACCACTGGCATGGCCTGGCGGTTCAAGGTCAGAAAGTGTTCACCCTCCAGATAGTTGGCGCTGGAGCCGTTGAAAAATTGCCGGACGAGTGCCTCTGTCAGTGATTCAAATCGGGTCGGCAGGGCCACTCGTTCCGCGTTCAGCCATTGCCATTGTGGCGTGCCGATCATGGCCTGCTCGGGATCGATCTTGCGTTGTGGATACAGCGCTTCGAGCGCCTGGCGCAGCACTGCGCTGGCGACTTCATCGACTGTGGGTCCGCGACTGGTCTGATGGACGATCTGGCTCTTTTGCAGCAATGCATGGGTTTCGGTGTTCGCTGAATGCTCAGTCATTGTCATTGTCCTTTTTGACGTTTGGGGCTTATGAGAAAAACAGCGAACGCGCCAGCTGCGGGCTGATCGCGCTGCGATAGATAGCGATGATTTGCGGGCTGCTGGTGGCTGAGTCCAGGTCGAAGGCGCCGGCCATCCGCCGTTGCTCCTGCAGTTTCAAATGGGCGGCGGTGAAGGCGTCGGCCGGTGCATCGGGGCTGTTGTAATGGAAGTGCGCGTACCACAACGTCTTGCCGGTGCGCCGCTCGCGAATTTCGTACTCCTGCAGATAATCCCTGCGCGGGCCTTTGAGGCGACGCCGGGCACCGCCAGACACAATGTCGATCTCATCCTTGTGCAATAACCATTCGACCCGGGCGGCGGTTGGCGGTTGTTGCTTGGTCATCTCGACCCGTATCCGGTAGCCCTCGGCGTACAGGCGTTCACCCGCCTGGTTCAATTGGGCAATCAGGGCTGGCGGCTCCTCGGTGCTGTTTGCCCGCAGCCGGGCCTGTTCAAGGCTTTTCGCGCTTTCGTCGAGCTGTTCGGCCTTGCGCTGGAACTGCTCTTCGATCTCCACCGGAATCCGGCCGGGTTTTTTGGCATGGGCTTCGGTTTGCCGGATGAAGCTTTCTACGCCATCGAGCAGCGCCTGGCCCTGGCTGATCTGGGTGGCGAGATCCGCTACCGGAGCAGGCGGGCGGCGCCGTCCGGGCTGAATGCGTTCGACCCAGACACCGGGCGTTTTCTCGTGAAAAGTGGCGATGACGTTCCCGGTCATGGGCGCTTTCACGTCCAGCAGGACTGGTTGCCCTGGCGCCGAGGAACGCAACTCGCCGACCACTGTGCCCTTGAAGCGGGTTTTGATAATCCGTTTACGTGAGGCTGGCGCTGGCCTTGAAGGACCGGGCCGAGGCTCCACCGGCCGGTGTTCGAGGAGCAATTGCGCCAGGTGCTCTTCGGTCTGGTGCTGAAACTCGTTGATTCGTTTACGCGTATGGCTGAAGGGCTCGTCGAGCAGCACATCCTTGTGGTTGAGGGCGAAATCCTCGAACGACTGATCGATGGCGGCAAACTGTTCGAGCATGCCGTTGAGGCCTTCGATCCGCTCGTTGGCCCCCAGGCTGGTCTGGTCGAGCAGCAGTTCCTGGGAGGTCTGAATCACCAGGTTGGTTGTGTCGAGCAGGCGTACCAGATCGCCTTGTGCCTGAGTCAGCGTTGGCGAAGCCTGCTCTTGCAGGCAGATGTCGCGAGCCAGCGACACCTGAAGCGCCTTGAGATCATTGAGACTGAACACAGGCAGCTTTGCGCGATAGGTATTGGCGACTTCAGCGGCACGTTTGCCCAGTCGGCTCAACTCCTGAAAACGTGACTGGGCAAACTCGATCTTGCTGATCATGTCCTCGGTCAAATCGTACATTCTGCGGTAGGTGACGGGATCACCGGTGCCCGCAGCCGTTTCCTCGGCCTCGAGCAGCACCAGGGTTTCCTTGAGGGTTCTGGCGAAGAGGGGGTCACGTTGAGTGAGCCATGTCTGGTTGAAGAACAACTGGGTACCGAGCATCTCGGTCATGGCGGTGCGGAAATGGGGTACGGTCTCAAGCAGGTTCAGCGATTTCAGCTGGTCGATGGGAGCCGCGTATTCCCCGGTGCGGCGTTCAAGTGCTGCAAGAAACGTGGTCTGCTGCGCCACCAGAGTGTCATCGCTGGCCGTGGTCATGGCGGTGTGGGCGGCTGTCAGCTCTGCGCGGGCCTGCTCGCGGGTGTTATCGAACTCGGTCAGTTGTTTCTTGAGTTCGGCGATGCGTTCATTGTTTTCCCGTCGTTTGGCCTTGCGCCGACTCGACAGACCACCGCCGCGCAGACGCAGGCGAGTGTCGACGAACCACTCGCCCCGTCGATTGCGGATCAACCCGGGGCCCTGATGTCCGGGCTGTCGCTGCGAATTGATGATCGATACCTCACCGGTGTCGGCGACTGCCACTTCGAACCAGCGCTCACCCACGGGTGCGTAGTACCCGTTGGCATGCCGATAGAGGTGACGATAAAGGCCGGCGTCGCTGGCGGTCGGGGTGAGCGCTTCGGGGCGCGTAACGGCAAACCGATCCAGGGTTTGGGTCAGGCTCAGGGCGGTGTCGGTCATCAGCGAAGTCTGATGTTGCGCCGGATACTCACCGATCACATCAGGGCGTTGCACGATGTTCACCGGCGTTGGTGGCACCGGCTCCCTGGGCTCGGTCTCGACGGTCACCGGCTTCTTTTCAGTGATGTCCCGAGGCGTCGCGTTACGGGTGCTGGCGTGATGGGCGAGCACCATGGCCAGGGTCAGCAACAGATCGGTCATCGCGGTTTTCTGCTGCCCGGTGTCGCCTGTGGCAGCGGCGTCGAAGGTTTGTTGCAGATCGTCCAGCACTTGCCAGATCCAGGCGGCGGTACCGACGGTTCGACCGAAAAACGGCAGCGCGGCGCTGAGGATCATCCAGCTCGCATGCTTGAAGCTCTCCCAGCGACTTTCGCTATTGGACACCGATTGCCGATTCGCCAGTTCGACCATTGCACTGACGTTGGCGTTGAACAGAAAAGCCAGGTAATTGGTAGCGATGACTGCTGTTCCCAAGGTCAGCGTGCCGCTCATCTGCAAGGAAGTCAGTGGATCGGCGAGCAGTTGTGAGAGCGACCATACCGAGGGTCGATCATCGCAGAACACGTAATTGGCATAGTTGGCGCGCGCACTGTCCGGCAACCAGGCGAGGACCGACTGACGCAATGTCGGTGAATGCTTGATGGCGTACACCAGGTTGGCCGGCGACGGGTACTGGAGCAAGGCATGATCGGACAGGGGCCGGTACAGCAGGCAGGGTCCCTTGTCCATCTGTCGGGGGCCGATCACGAACATGTTGGCCACTTCATCGGTGGTTGTCCCCGGGCGCCACGCGGGATTGAAGGCCAGCGGTCGAATGACGATCTCCTGACCGTCCACCCGGCGATTGTCATCCAGCAATTGAACCACGGCCGCGACATAGCGATAGCCCGCCTCGTCGACCCCGCCCTGTGCGCGAATCTTCTGCTGCAAGGCCAGTAACGGCAATTCGACACGCAGCCGGCTGGTGAACAGGTTCTGTCGCCGCAGGCTTTCCAGCGGGTCATCGCGCAGTTTTTGCCTGATCAGCGCAGGATAGGTCTGGCCGATGTCGACACTGACGATCAATCTCTCCAGATAATCGGCCGTCATCCATGCCGGCACCGCAGTGCTGCCGATATTGCTCACGGTCTTGTTGCCCAGCGGCAAGGCAATCAGATTCTGCAACGCCAGATCGACCAGGCTGAAGGTGCTGCGTTCGGGCTCCAGCAACGGTGTGAAACTGCCCCACACCACCACGCTGTCGACCACGATGCGAATCTCGGCCAGATTCAGTTCAGTGGCTTCGGGATGCTCCTTGAGCAGGGCCGCCTGCAGTTGCTCCAGCGCGAACTCGCGAATCGGTTTAATGCCGTCGTCAAAGGACTGCTCGGCGTTCTGACTTTGCACCTGCGCCAGATCCATCAGATGACGGCTGTAGGCAGTCAGGTCGCTGGGCGAGGCGTCGACCATCCACTCTGGCAACGCTTGCTCGACCAGGTTGAAGCGTGAAGACGACTGCTTGTCCGTGGGATCGAGTTCGTTGGTCGTGCGGCTGACGTGGGGCGTCAGGTTGGTTGTCGCCGGTTCGTTTGCCAGCTCGCCAATCGCGTCGGCCTGCAGGGCGATCAGATTGCACGCCAGATGATCGAAGTAGTCACCGTCAGGTTCGATCAGCCGCCATTGCAGGGTTGCAGGCGGCGGTCCGTCCGTCTGGGTCTGCAGTGAGGCACCCAGTTCCTGCAGGGTATCGAAGGCCTGGAAACCACGAGTGATGGTGTGGGTGAGAATCAGCGTGCGGCTGCCGAGCGTGCCGATCAGTACGGCCATGTCGAGGACGTGCAGGTGACTGGAAGTACCATCGCGCGTGGTGTCCAGATCGATCAGGCAGGCGCGGGACTGATAGCGATCATCGGTACTGCGGGCAGTTTTTTGCGGATGGTCGAAAAGACTCCGGGCCATGGCGCGCTGGTCGTCGTCCCACGCCGGGTTCGTCCCGACGTTCCACAGTTCGCGCAGGGACCTGGACAATCCCTGCCAGCGCGGGGTGGAGGCGCGGGTGAACTGGTTCCAGTAATCGACCTGTTGTTCCTCGAAGGCAACAAACAGCAGCGGCGCCAGTTCATTGAGGAGTCTGGCGATGGCCTCGATGTTGACGGGCAGTTGTACCGGCGTCTCGTGCGCAGGATGCAAAGTGAGGTAGTGCTCGCCATCCAGGTAGATCACTGGCTTGTTGGCGACGCCATGACGCACCAGCGCATCGGTCAGCGATTCGAAGTGTCGCGGCCCGGGGACGACACGCTGGTCACGCAAGGTCCAGCCAGGTGTCACCACCATTGCCAGTCGCGGGTCGATCTGTAACTTGGGGTATAGCGTCTTCAGTGCCGGTTGCAGGGCGCGGGTGGCGACTTCCCTGATTGAGGGGCCGGCGACCAGTTGGGTAAGCAGGGCGTCTTGATCGTCCGGCAGCTTGTGGTCGGCGGGAGAGTTGAGGGTTTCTGGCATGGTCACATCCTTGGTCAGAACAGCAGACACCGCGAAAGAGGCGGCGAGCGATGCGTTGCAAGGTAGTGACGGGCCGAGCACCGAAGGTGGTAGATAAATATCGCAGACAAAAAAAGACCCGCACGGCGGCGGGTCTTGTCGTCAGCGTCGGCTCAGGTGCCGGACTTGATCTTGGTCCAGGCCCGGGTGCGTGCCCGCTCGGCATCCCGCGGCAGCGGTTGCAGGGTGTAAAGCGTGCCCATCGCCGCATCGGTCGGGTACAGGTTGGGGTTGTTGCGGATCGCCGGGTCGACCAGTTGGGTGGCGTCCTTGTTCGGGTTCGGATACCCGACGAAGTCGCTGACCGGCGCGATCACCGTCGGTTGCAGCAGGTAGTTGATGAAGGTGTAGGCGTCCTCCGGGTTCTTCGCGCCCTTGGGAATAGCGAGCATGTCGAACCAGATCGGTGCGCCTTCCTTGGGCAGGCGCATGTCGACCACTACACCGTTCTTCGCTTCTTTGGCGCGATTGGCCGCTTGCGAGAAGCTGCCGGAATAACCGACCGCGACGCAGATGTCACCGTTGGCGATGTCGGCCATGTACTTGGACGAATGGAAGTAGGTCACGTACGGCCGGATCTTCATCAGCAGCGCTTCGGCCTTGGCATAGTCCGCCGGATTTTTGCTGTTGGGATCCAGACCCAGGTGTTGCAGGGCCAGCGGCAGAATCTCCGACGGCGAGTCGAGCAGGGCGACGCCGCACTGCTTGAGCTTGCTGAGATTCTCTTCCTTGAAGATCAGGTCCCAGCTGTCCACCGGCGCGTTATCGCCCAGCGCGGCTTTGACCTTGGCCGGGTTGAAGCCGATCAGGATGGTGCCGTACATGTACGGCACGGCGAATTTGTTGCCCGGGTCGTTGGCTTCGATCAGCTTCATCAGTTTCGGATCGAGATGATTCCAGTTCGGCAGCTTGCTGCGATCCAGCGGCTGGAACACCCCGGCTTCAATCTGCTTGGCGAGGAACACGTTGGACGGCACCACCACGTCATAGCCGGAGTTGCCGGTCAGCAGTTTGGCTTCCAGTGCTTCGTTGGTGTCGAAGATGTCGTAGACCAGTCTGGTCTGGGTGTTCTGTGCCTTGAAGTCTTCCAACGCCTTGGGCGTGATGTAGTCGAACCAGTTGTAGACGCGCAGGGTACGTTCTTCGGCGTGGGCGCCGACGCTGAGCAGCGCGGCGCACAGGGCTGGCGCAATGCAGTGCTTGAGTCGGTTCATTGTTCAAAACCTTCCAGCACGTTCACCGCGTTGATGCCGATTTCTTCCACCGCGTAACCCCCTTCCATGACGAACAGGGTTGGTTTGCCGAGGGCGGCGATGCGTTTGCCCATGGCCAGGTAATCTGGGCTGTCGAGCTTGAACTGCGAGATCGGATCGTCCTTGAAGGTGTCGACGCCCAGCGACACGACGATGACGTCGGCGCCATAGCTGTCGATCTCGTTGCAGGCCTGTTCCAGTGCCGCGCTCCACACATCCCAGCCGGAACCGGCCGGCAGCGGATAGTTGAAGTTGAAACCTTCACCGGCCCCTTCACCGCGTTCATCGTCATAGCCGAGGAAGAATGGAAACTCGGCTTCCGGATGGCCGTGGATCGAGGTGAACAGCACGTCGCTGCGCGCGTAGAAAATCGACTGGGTGCCGTTGCCGTGGTGATAGTCGACGTCGAGGATCGCGACCTTCTTGTGGCCGGCATCAAGGAATGCCTGAGCGGCAATGGCGGCGTTGTTGAGGTAGCAATAACCGCCCATCAAGTCGCTGGCGGCGTGGTGTCCCGGTGGTCGGCACAGGGCGAAGGCACTGTGCGCGCCGCGCTGGATTTGCGCCTGGGCAGTCAGCGCCACTTGCGCTGCACTGTAGGCTGCTTGCCAAGTGCCGGCGGTGATTGGCGCGCCGCCGTCGAAGCTGTAGTAACCGAGCTGGCCGTGCAGGCTGGTCGGTTTGATCTGCCGCAGAGTGCGGGCGGGCCAGGTGTAGGGCAGCAAGTCGCCGTCGGTGTTGAATTCGGTCCAGCGTGCCCATGCACCTTTGAAGAAGTCGAGGTAATCGCGGCTGTGGATGCGCGCGATCGGTTCGAGGCCAAAATCCTTTGGCGCTTCTACCGGTCCGAGGTTCTGGTGTTGTACCCGTTGCAGCACGTGGTCGGCGCGCGACGGCATTTCGAAACACGGCTTGAGCTGGCCGTCGATGAGTTCGCAGCGGCCGTGGTGCAGGTGGTGATCGTCCGAGTAGATCGTCAGCATTTGTTGTTCTCCGCAGGGGGCTGATTCGGTTGCCCCCAGTGTTGCGGCGCGCGGCGAATCGGAGAACGGCAGGAAAGGCCAAAAGGGGATCGATATGGCCAAAAACTCTGACCGCAATTCGCCCCTCTTTTCAGTACAGCCTTGCTTCGATTCAGGCATGAAATGCGTCCCGGTGGGAGCGGGCTTGCTCGCGAATACGGTAGGTCAGATAAATTGATCGCGACTGACACTGCGCATTCGCGAGCAAGCCCGCTCCCACATTGGAACATCAATGAGGGCGAAACTGGCTCGGCGCAACACCGCTCCAGCGCACGAACGCATGGCGGAAACTCGCGGTCTCGCTGAAACCCAGGGTCTCGGCGATGCGGTAGATCGGCAGTTGATCCTCACACAGCATCTGCTTGGCCCGCTCGAAGCGCAGTTCGTCGAGCAGTTCCTGATAACTGCTGCCCATGTCCTTGAGATGCCGGCGCAAGGTGCGCGGCGAGCACTTCATTTGCTGGGCCAGCCCCTCCAGCCCCGGTGCTGCATTGAGCTGGGCACTGAGCAACTGGCGAATCCGCCCCAGCCACGCCTGACGTCCGGTGAACTCGATGTTCTGTTTGCGGCAGCGGTCGGCCATGGCCTGATGGGTGATGCTGTCGGCCAACGGCAACGGTTGATCGAGCCAGCGCCGGTCGAAGGCGAAGGCGTTGTCCTTGGCGGCGAAATGCAGCGGGCTGTTGAAGTGCTCGGCGTAGCTGTCGCGGTAATCCGGCGCGGCATGTTCAAAGCGTGTCGCCAGCAGCGGCAGCGGATGCCCAAGCAAATCGTCGCAGATGACCTTCAATGACACCAGGCAGAATTCCGCGTTGAACACCGCCATCTCCGGGCTCTCGCGGTAATCGGCAGCGACAAACCAGACCCGCTCGCCGTCGTCTTCCAGGCTCAGTTCGAAAAGTGTTCCCAGCAGCGCCGGATAGCGAATCGCCAGGCGCAAAGCGTCACCTAAGGTGGCACTGGTGAGCAGCGCGTAACCGAGGATGCCGTAGCAGGACACGTGCATCCGCCGGCCCAGTTCCAGGCCGATGTCATGCTTGAGCGCGACCGCATTGGCGCAGACCTGCATTTCCTGATTGGTGGTGATGCGTGTGTCGGCACGGGCCAGATCCGCCGCACTGATGCCGCTGCCGGCCAGCAGCGCTTCGCTCGACAGGCCTTCGGTCTTGAAGGTGTTGAGTACCAGTGAGACGGCATTGAGCGTCGTGAGGTGGGAGTGGAGCATGAGGCGGCATCCGCTGGTTTTTGGCAAAAGAGGCAGCAAGTAGCGTGCCGTGCACGACGCCCACAGGCAGGGGCGACGTCGTGCACGGTCATCAGCGTATGCCTTAGCTCGCGCTGAAAAACAGCTGTCGGGCCTGCTCCACGCCGATCATGCTGCGGTAGTACGCCAGCCGTTCGGCCCGGCTCAACCCGCGAGTGCTGTCGGCATCGGATCCCAGTTGCCGCTCCGCGGGGGTTTTCAAACGTGCAGAGAGGAAGGCCTTGTCCGGCACCCATGAGGTGGAGTACAGAAAATGCGCGTACCACAGCACCTTGCGCGTGGTCTGGTCAGTGATGCTGTATTCGTCCAGGTAGAGCGCCTTGCCGCCCTTGAGGCGGCGTCGACTGACAGTTTTTGCAATACGGATGCTGTCATTGGTCTGAAGCCAGGCGACACCTGATGGTGTGGGTGATTGTGCCCTGGTCATCATCGACATGGCGGTTTTGGCCTGCTGATATAGGCTGTCGACGGCATCGCTCAGCGCCTTGTTCAGCACCGCAGCCGAGCGCTGGCTGCTGTCCGTGGCGTTGCTGTCGGTCAGGGCCTGTTCAATGGCCGCGCTGACGTGTTCCAGTTGCAGGGCGTGCTGGTGAAACAGGTACTCGATACCGACCGCCGAGCGTCCGGCCTGCTTCATGAGTTCGTTCATGCGCAGGGTGAACGCCGGCAGGCCGTCGAGCAGGTCCTGCCCCTTGTTCAGGCTGGTTTCGAGCGCTGGCGTCGGCGTCGGCAAGGCAGTGCTGATACGTTCGACCCACACCCCGGGAGTTTTTTGATGAAAGGTCGAGATGACCTTGTCCGTGAGCGGTGACTTGATGTCGACCAGGTCGGTTTCCAGGCCCTGTGCCGTCAGGCGCGGCTCGCCGATCAGCACGCCGTTGTAGCGGGTGCGGATGAACTTCTTTTTCGGCCTTGGCGGTTGCACGGGGAGCGCCGGGCGGCTGCGCAGGGTGCCGCGCTCTTCGAGCAACAGCACCAGGTTGTGGCGGGCGCTGCGGTTGAATTGCTCGAGCTGTTGGCGAAGGTTTGTCAGCGGTGCCTCTTGCACACTGTCAGCGAACGCGGACTTGAAGTCTGCCAGGCGCTCGTCGAGTACGTTGAATTGTTCGATCAGATCGTTGAGGCAGTCGATGCGTTCGTCGAGCCGGGAAACGCTGCGCTCCTCAAGGGTGTCGCGCAGCGCTTGAACGGCGATATCGGCGGTATCGACAATCTGGTCGAGACTGAGCCAGGCATCCGCGGCGGTCGCTACCGAGTGTTCGGGCAGGCAGACATTGCGCGCCAGTGTCACCTGCAGTGCCTTGAGATCCTCGATCGAGTACGCCGGGAGTGCCTTGCGGGTCAGTTGAATCAAGCGCAAGCCGTCTCTCTCGAACTCTTTGAGTTGCACCAATTGTGCCTGGATCTGCTCCAGACGCGTGATCATGTCCAGATTGAGCTCAAGCATCTGCCGCGTTTCGGCAATATGCCGGTTCTGGGGCTGTTCAGCCTGTTCTTCGAGATGATTGAGTACGCTGCGCAATGTCGGCGTGAACAGGGTCAGCGCTTCGCGAATCCCTGCATGGATGAGTTCGAGCTGCGCCTTGAGATAGCCCAGGGATCTCTGTTGGTAGTCAGCCGTTGGCGAGAATACATGCAACGCCTTGAGATCGCTCAACGCCTGGGCATAAGCGACGCGTTGCCTGTCCAGAGACTGTAGAAAGAGCTGGCGGTGGGCCGCAGCGGTCTGAGCGGTGGCAGCGTTCATTGCCTGGCGGACCTGTTCCAGCTCGCCTTGCGCTGCCGCCTTACGGCTTTCGAAGGCGGTCAGGCGGGTGCGCAGTTTTTCCGCTTCGATGCGGCGTTGTGCTTCAGCCAGCTGTGTCAGGCCGGCCGAGCCGCCACCGCGCAGACGCAGTCGGGTATCGACGAACCAATCGCCACGCAGATTGCCGATCAAGGCTGGGCCGGTACGGGTTGGATCCTGCGGATCGATGATCATGACGGTACCGTTTTCGTCCACCGCGACCTCGAACCAGTTATGGCCCACCGGGGCGTACCATTTGCTGTTGTAGCTGTAGAGATTGCGATAGAGCCCTGGCGTGGTGTTGGCGCTACCCAGACGTTGCGGGCGAAGGATTTTGAAGTGGGACAGCACGGTGCCCAGACTTGCGGGCGTGCGATTCGCGGCGCCGCTGATATTAAGGGTCTGCTGCAGGTCAGCGGTTTCATGGGGAGCACTTTTTTCCAGTTGTTGCACGGTGATTTCAGTGGTCGTGGGGTCAGGGTTTTTCGGTGTTTCGCGTGCCGCTGTCTCATGGGCCAGCCGTGGTCGGGAGCGACCTGCGATGTGCAACGTGATCGCCATCCCCAGATTGAGCAACACCTCGGTGAACGCTGACCATTGCGCGGAAGAGTCATCCTGCTCCCGGGCTTCCTTCAGGGCTTGCAGTTGCTCCATCACCTGCCAGATCCACGTCGCGACACCCACCGTGCGTCCGAGGAACGGCAAGACGGCATTGAACAGGGTCCATCCGGCCTGTTTGAAACTGGCCCAGCGACTTTCCGCATTTGACACCGACTGGCGGTCGGCCAGCTCGACCAGCGCCGACGCGTTGGCTTTGTACAGAGCGCCTGGCAGATCGCCCTCCACGGTCTTTCTACCGAGGCTGATCGGCCCACTCATGACCCTCATTTTTTCCGCATCCACCAGAAACTCGGTGACGGCCCAGGGGGAGGGCAACGTGCCTGGAAACACATAGTTGGCGTAGTCGCTGCGCACGCGGTCCGGGAGCCAGGCGAGCACCGAGTCACGCAGACTGGCGGATTGCTGGATGGCGTACAGCAAGTTGCTGGGGGAAGGGTATTGGGTCAACGGCTGATCAAGCATCGGCCGATACAGCAGGCACGGCCCGGCGCTCGGGTCCTCAGGACCGATCACGAACATGTTGGCGACTTCGTCATGGCTGCCCTCTGTTCTGCGTTGAGGAACGAAAGCCAGAGGCCGCATGACGATGGTCTGGTCCTCGACCGTGCGATGGTTGCTGTCGGGATCCAGCACCGCGACGACATAGCGGTAACCGCGTGCGTCGATACCGGCCTTGCCGCGAATTTTCGATTGCAGGGCCAGCAGCGGCAACTGGATGCGCAAGTGTTGAGTGAACAGTGCCTGTCGCCCGGCGGAAGCTGGCGTGGTGTCGACCAACTGACGCTTGATCAGCGCCGGGTAGGTCGTACCGATATCCGCGCGGGTTACCAGGTCTTCCAGATAGCTTACGGTCAGCCATGTGGGCAATGGCTTGCCATGGGTGGAGTGCAGGGTCTTGTTGCCTACCGGCACTGCAATCAGATTCTGCAAGGCCAGATCGGTGACGCTGAAATTGTAAGTCTCGATTTTTCCCGGAACAGTAAAGGTGCCCCAGATCACCGGACTTTTGACCCGCAACTGGATCGACTCCAAGGCTGTTTCAAGGTCGGTACGCTGCGCATCGGCGTGCGCGCGAAGGGTCTCGGCATGCAAGGCGTTCATTTCGCTCAGCGCGTATTCGCTGATTGGCAGGATGCCATCCAGATAGGACTTGCCGGTGTTCTGGTTATGCAGTGCAGCCAGATCCTTCAAGTGCCGGGAATAGTTGTTCAGATCCGGCAGTGATGCAGCAATGAGCCAGTCAGGCAAGGCATTCTGAAACCAGCTCAATGGCGGGCCGGGCTTTTTCGCCGTGGCGTCGACTTCGGGGGTGGCCGTGGACAATGGCTTGTCGAGCGGGGCAGGTGTGGCAGGAGAAAAATCCAGCGCGCCGATCACATCGATCTGAATCGAGACCAGTGCACACGCCTGATAATCGAAGATGCTGCCCGAGGGTTCCAGCAATCGCCAGTTCAACTGCTGGTACGGCTGAAGATTGCCCACGTGCGCAGGCAAGGATTTGCCCAGGTCATCAAGAGAGTCGAACTTCTGATAACCCTTGAGCAGTGAATGGGCGAGGATGACCGTCTTTCCCTGTTGTGTGCCGATCAGCACGGCCATCGATACTTCGTTCAGATGCTTTACGGTTGTGCCATCGATCAGATCAATGGCGATCAGGCAGGCGCTGTTCTGGTCATCGATTTTCCTGCCGGCCAGACCGGCAGTGCGATACAGCGCGCGGGCCATTGCGCAGTCACTCTCGCTCCAGCCTTGTACCTGATTGACGTTCCAGATCTCGCGCAGGGTGTTCGACAATGTATGCCAACGCGGGCCGTTGCTGTCGTCGGCGTTGTTCCAGTACGCCAGCTGTTGCTCCTGAAACGCCGTGAGCATGACCGGTGCCAGCAGGTTGAGCAGGCTGGCGATTTCGTCGATCCGTACCGGCAGGTGGACGGCCGGATCGCTGATCGGTTGTTGCGTCAGAAAGTGTTCACCTTCGATATACAGCGTCGGCGTGCCCTGCACGACCTGGGCGGCGAGGATTTCGGTCAAGGCCTGGTAGGTCGGATTTCCGGCAACGATCTGTTCGTCGACGATGGACCATTGCGGCGTGCCGATCATGGTAATGCTCGGCTCCAGATCAAGCGTGGGGTACAGCTTGCGCAAATGTTCGCGCAACAGCACGGCGGCCACGTCGCGCAAGTCGGGGCCGACACTCAATTGGGTGATCAGGGCTTCGGTGGGATTGGTGCCGGCAGCCGTCTGCCGGGTGGAGCTTGTGGTTGCTGAACTCATCGTGCGTCCCTGCGTTCTGGTGATGGAGGCGATCCCGAGGACAAGTCTCGGGATCGCTCCATGCTAGGGAGGCACGATGCAGCGTGGGTGGTAGATATGTAGGGCGTCGGACTATCGCCGGCGCCGGACCAGGCTCAGCGCAATTCGCCACACAGGTCGAGTTCGATCAGACGCCGCACTTCGGCGTTGTCCAGACCCGCACCGAGCAAGCCGTGCAGCTTGCCGAACGCCGCTTCTCGGGTCATGCCGCCACCGGACAACACGCCAACGCCGCGCAAACGGCTGCCGGCTTCATACACATCCAGCTCGACCCCGCCTTCATGGCACTGCGTGACCGCAACCACCACCACACCGTTGTCCCGTGCGCGGCCGAGGCTGGCAAGGAACTCGGGATTGTCGCTCGGTCCGGTGCCGCTGCCGTAGCACTCCAGCACCAGACCTTTGATACCGCTGGCCAGCAGGCCATCAACCACCTCGGCGCCGATGCCGGGGAACAGTGGCAGCACAGCAACCTTGGCCAGTTGTTTCGGCTGGTTGTAGTTCAGTGCGGCCGGAATCGACGGCGCTTTCACCCCGCCGCCCTGACGCTCCAGGCGCTTGAACGGATGCCGGCCGAAGCTGCGCACTTTCGCGCAACGGGTCGGCGCCAGCAGCTCGCCATGGAAATACAGGTGCACGCCCGGCGCCAGACCCTGACCCAGAGCAACGAGCGCGCCACCGAGGTTTTCCCAGGCATCGCTGTCGGTGACGCCGGCCGGCAGCATCGAGCCGGTGAAACACACCCGGGCATGCAGGCCGAGCAACTGGAAACTCATCGCCGCAGCGCTGTAGGCCAGGGTGTCGGTGCCATGCAGGATCAGCACGCTGTCGCAGCCTTGCACGTCCACCGCATCGACCACCGCTTCGCGCAGTTGCTGCCAGTAGGCCGGGGTCATGTTGGCGCTGTCGATCAGCGGCGACATTTCCCGGAAGCGCCACTGCGGCACCACCAGTTCGGGCTGGCTGTGCAGGTAGTCGCGCATGCGGGCTTCGAAACCGGACGCCGGGGCCAGACCGTTGGCACTGGCCTGCATGCCGATGGTGCCACCGGTGTAGAGCACCATGACGTTTTGGGCGGCGGGAAAGGAATTGGCAATCATCTGAGGGTCTCCACAAGAGATGACATTGTAGGAGTGAGCCTGCTCGCGATAGCGGTTCATCATTCAACATTGATGTTGGCTGAAAGACAGCTATCGCGAGCAGGCTCGCTCCTACAAGTTATTGCATCACAATAACTGACGGGCGCAGGGGATGCGCCCGTCATTCACCTGTCAGCGTTGCGCTGCAGGCACGCCTTGCGGCTCGACTGCGGTCTTGCCGGCGGCTGGCGCCTCGGTCGGCCAGGCCTTCAGGTCCAGATCCAGATCGGCAAATTTGCTGGAGTCGAACACGGGCTGCTTGATGCCGGCGCGGCGCTGTTCGTCGTAGTCGCGCATCACGCGCATGCCGACCTTGAACAGCATGGCCAGGGCCATCAGGTTGACGAAGGCCAGGCAGGTCATGGTGATGTCGGCGAAGGCGAACACGGTCGACAGATCCTGCATCGAACCCCATACCACCAGCGCCAGGACCAGACCGCGGAAAACCATCAGCAAGGCGCGGTTGCGGCTGAGGAACTGCAGGCTGTTTTCGCCCAGGTAGTAGTTGTAGAGGATGCAGGTGAAGACGAACAGCGACAGCGCAACGCTGACGAAGATGCGACCCCAGTCACCGACCACGGCGGCCAGCGAGTTCTGGGTCAGGACGATGCCGTCACCTTCGAAGCCCGGGGTGTAGAAGCCCGACAGCAGGATCAGCAGCGCGGTGCAGGTGCAGATTACGAAGGTGTCGAGGAATACGCTGAAGGCCTGAACCACGCCCTGGGCGCCCGGGTGTTTCACCGAGGCCACGGCGGCGACGTTCGGCGCACTGCCCAGGCCCGCTTCGTTGGCGAACACGCCACGCTTCACGCCCATGACGATGGCGCTGCCGAGCAGGCCGCCGAAGGCCGGGTCGAGACCGAAAGCGCTCTTGAAGATGGTTTCCAGCATCGCTGGCACGTGTTCGATCTGGGTGCCGATTACGTACAGGGTCACGCCGATATAGGCCAGGGTCTTGACCGGTACCAGCAGGTCGGACACTGCAGCGATGCGCTTGATGCCGCCGATGAAGGTGATGGCCAGCAGCACCGCCAGGACGATCCCGGTGTGGCTTGGGTCGAAGGCAAAGGCGTTTTGCAGCGAGTGGGTCACGGTGTAGGACTGCAGGCCGATGAAGGCGAAGCCGTAGGTGACCAGCAGCAGGACCGAGAACACCACTGCCATGCCTTTCAACTTCAGGCCGTGCTGGATGTAGTAGGCCGGGCCGCCACGGTACAGACCGTCGCCATCGGCGCGCTTGTAGACCTGCGCCAGGGTGCATTCGAAGAAGCTGCTGGACATGCCGACCAGTGCGGTCACCCACATCCAGAACACCGCACCCGGACCACCGAGGGTCACGGCGATGCCGACACCGGCGATGTTGCCTGCACCGACGCGGCCGGCAAGGCTGAGCATCAGGGCCTGGAACGAGCTGAGTTGCCCGCCGCTGCTTTTCAGGCTGTCGCGGAATACCGCGAACATGTGGA
The DNA here is from genome assembly GCF_023063025.1 of Pseudomonas sp. YL2. Lineage (NCBI taxonomy): Bacteria > Pseudomonadati > Pseudomonadota > Gammaproteobacteria > Pseudomonadales > Pseudomonadaceae > Pseudomonas > Pseudomonas sp. YL2. The sequence goes on from NZ_JAJSLU010000001.1 coordinate 179,938, forward strand.
AGAAGTGGCGCAATTGAACGAAACGCGAGCGAATCGTGAAGTAGCTACCGAGCCCGACAATGAGCACGATCAGTACTTTCCCTGAGAGGAAGTCGTTGATGACTTCGAGCATGGATTTTTCCTCGCTGTTTTTTGTGTAAGCAAATGCTGGATGTTCAGAAACATCGCGTTACACCGGTTTGCGCGCGGCACGACAGGTGAGGCGAAGGTTTCGTCCCGGATCCATTTCGCGGGTTTGTTATTAGTTCGGGTTTCGCATGGGTTATGGCCTCGTTACCGACGACCGCTCACGCGAAGAGGGGCGGCACTATACCGATCAGTGCGGCGCCCGTCTGCACGCTCGTGGTGCAAGCGACGAAACGAAGCGTTGAAACACCCGGCGTTACCGGCGCCGGGCTTGTGCGGGAACTGCTCTTCTGTTGATGCAAACCCTGTGGTGAGGGGATTTATCCCCCCTCATCACAATGACTCACCTCTACATTGTTCAGTCCCCAGACATACGGGTCTCAGGATCAGAAAGTTAAAAAAAAGGGCTTGGGGACAAATCCCCAAGCCCTCAAAAGGTGAGAGGTGTCTAGTCCCTCGACCTGGTGAGCGGTGCTACAAATAACGCGTCGGCTCAGGCTTTGAGCGGAACCAGACGCGGGGCAATCATGTTTTCCGGGCGCAGGATGTCGGCGAGCATGGCTTCGTCGAGCAGGCCTTCTTCGCGCACCAGTTCCAGCACGCCGCGGCCGCTTTCAAGGGCGATACGGGCGATGCGGGTGGCGTTTTTGTAGCCGATGTACGGGTTCAGTGCGGTGACCAGACCGATCGAGTGCTCGACCAGTTCGCGGCAGCGCGCTTCGTTGGCGGTGATGCCGACGATGCAGTGCTCGCGCAGCATGTCCATGGCGCGTTGCAGCAGACGGATCGAGTCGAGGATCTTGAACGCGATCAGCGGCTCCATCACGTTCAGCTGCAGTTGGCCGCCTTCGGCTGCCATGGTCAGCGCCAGATCGTTACCGATGACCTGGAAGGCCACCTGGTTAACGGCTTCCGGAATCACCGGGTTGACCTTGCCGGGCATGATCGAGCTGCCTGGCTGACGCGCTGGCAGGTTGATCTCGTTGATGCCGGTGCGTGGACCGCTGGACAGCAGGCGCAGGTCGTTGCAGATTTTCGACAGCTTGACCGCGGTGCGCTTGAGCATGCCGGAGAACAGCACGAAGGCGCCCATGTCGGAGGTGGCTTCGATCAGGTCGGCGGCCGGCACCAGCGGTTGACCGCTGATCAGCGCCAGACGCTGAACGGCCAGCGCTTGATAGCGCGGGTCGGCGTTGATGCCGGTGCCGATCGCGGTGCCGCCCAGGTTCACTTCAGTCAGCAGTTCCGGGGCCAGCGTCTTCAGACGGGCCAGGTCTTCGCCCATGGTGGTGGCGAAAGCACGGAATTCTTGACCCAAAGTCATCGGCACGGCGTCTTGCAGCTGGGTACGGCCCATTTTCAGGACGTGATCGAATTCTTTGCCCTTGGCCGCGAAGGCCTGAATCAGGCTGTCGAGGCTGGCCAGCAGCGCGTCGTGACCCAGCAGCAGACCCAGGCGGATCGCGGTCGGGTAGGCGTCGTTGGTCGACTGCGCCATGTTGACGTCGTCGTTCGGGTGCAGGTACTGGTACTCGCCTTTCTGGTGACCCATTGCTTCGAGCGCAATGTTGGCGATCACTTCGTTGGCGTTCATGTTGGTGGAAGTACCGGCGCCACCTTGAATCATGTCGACCACGAATTCTTCGTGAAAATCACCGCGGATCAATCGGGCACAGGCTTCGCTGATGGCAGCGTGCTTGGCTTCGCTCAGATGACCCAACTCACGGTTGGCGTCAGCGGCGGCCTGTTTGACCATCGCCAGACCGACAACCAGTTTCGGGTAATGCGAAATCGGAACGCCGGAGAGACGGAAGTTGTTCACCGCTCGCAGGGTCTGGATGCCGTAATACGCTTGAGCCGGTACTTCGAGGGCGCCAAGCAGGTCGTTTTCTGTGCGGAAAGATGCAGCGGAGGACATGATAGAAATCATCTCGATATGGACCCGGTCTGTGCCGGAACGCTGCGAATGCTAGGCTTGTGGGATTTTTTGGGCCAATGCTGTTAAACACTGGCCTATGCACATTCGGCATAATGCCCGTGTGACGCCGCGTGTGCGGCAGACGTGTGACCTGTTTTGGTGCGTGTCCGGGAGGGCGTGATGAATCTGGAAAGCAAATGGCTCGAGGACTTCAGTGCTCTGGCCGCCACCCGCAGCTTCTCGCAGGCGGCCGAACGACGCTTCGTGACCCAGCCGGCGTTCAGTCGGCGGATCCGCAGCCTGGAAGCAGCGCTTGGGCTGACGCTGGTCAATCGCTCGCGCACGCCGATCGAGCTGACGGCGGCGGGACAATTGTTTCTGGTGACCGCGCGCACCGTGGTCGAACAGCTCGGCGAAGTGCTGCGCCATCTGCATCACCTGGAAGGCGGGCAGGGCGAAGTGATCCAGGTCGCGGCGGCGCACTCGCTGGCGCTGGGTTTCTTTCCACGCTGGATCGCACAACTGCGCAACGAAGGGCTGAACATCGCCACGCGATTGGTGGCAACCAACGTCGGCGACGCGGTGCATGCGCTGCGCGAAGGCGGCTGCGACCTGATGCTGGCGTTCTACGACCCGGACGCGGCGATGCAGATGGACCCGGAAATTTTCCCGTCGTTGCACTTGGGTCAGACTGAAATGCTGCCGGTGTGCGCAGCCGATGCCGATGGCAAACCGCTGTTCGATCTGGAAGGCGACGCCAGCGTACCGCTGCTGGCGTACAGCGCCGGGGCGTTTCTCGGACGTTCGGTGAATGGTTTGTTGCGCCAGCGTCAGCTGCGTTTCACCACCATCTATGAAACCGCCATGGCCGACAGCCTCAAGAGCATGGCCCTGGAGGGGCTCGGCATCGCCTGGGTGCCGCAGTTGAGTGTGCGGGCAGAGCTGGCTCGCGGCGAACTGGTGGTCTGCGGCGGCCCGCAATGGCACGTGCCGCTGGAGATTCGCCTGTATCGCTGCGCACTGGTGCGCAAGGCCAACGTGCGGTTGCTGTGGCGCAAGCTTGAAGGCGGCGCTGCACAGGCTTCCTGAGCCATCGCAGATCCAATTGTGGGAGCGGGCTTGCTCGCGAATACGGTGTGTCAGTCGAGATTCATGTATCTGACCTGACGCCTTCGCGAGCAAGCCCGCTCCCACAGGGCGGATTTGCGGTGTTCTGTCGCTGACCTTAAAGTCAATAAAACCGGGCCTTTGGCTGATTTGACAGATGGTCGTTTCGGGGGCTGTTTATTGCTTTCTTTGCGGTATACTGCGCGGCCTTCGGCCGGTACGTCCGGCCATTTTTCGTACAATCAAGCCACGCAATCCTGCGTGGCTTGTTGTTTTTGACGCGCCTGCGGGCGCCCAGAGAGAAGAGGCGCGACGATGAGTGCACTGGTTGGCGTGATCATGGGCTCCAAGTCCGATTGGTCCACCCTTAGCCACACCGCCGATATGCTGGAAAAGCTCGGCATCCCGTACGAGGTCAAGGTGGTTTCCGCCCACCGCACCCCGGATCTGCTGTTCCAGTACGCCGAAGAGGCTGAGGGCCGTGGCATCGAGGTGATCATCGCCGGTGCCGGTGGCGCAGCCCACTTGCCAGGCATGTGTGCGGCCAAGACCCACCTGCCTGTACTGGGCGTTCCGGTGCAGTCGTCGATGCTCTCGGGTGTCGATTCGCTGCTGTCGATCGTGCAGATGCCGGCGGGCATTCCGGTTGCCACCCTGGCTATCGGCAAGGCCGGCGCGATCAACGCCGCGCTGCTCTCGGCGAGCATCCTTGGTGCCAAGCATCCACAGTTCCACGCGGTACTGAAAACTTTCCGTGCCGAGCAGACAGACAGCGTCCTGGACAATCCAGACCCACGTATTGCCTGAGGTTGTTGAGATGAAGATCGGTGTAATCGGTGGCGGCCAGTTGGGCCGCATGTTGGCGCTGGCGGGCACTCCGCTGGGCATGAACTTCGCTTTCCTCGACCCGGCGCCGGACGCTTGCGCCGCAGCACTGGGCGAACACCTGCGGGCCGATTACGGCGATCAGGATCACCTGCGCCAACTGGCGGATGAAGTCGACCTGGTGACGTTCGAGTTTGAAAGCGTCCCGGCTGAAACCGTGGCGTTCCTCTCCCAATTCGTCCCGGTCTATCCGAGCGCCGAAGCCCTGCGCATCGCTCGCGACCGCTGGTTCGAGAAGAGCATGTTCAAGGAGCTGGGCATCCCGACCCCGGCCTTCGCCGACATTCAATCGCAAGCCGACCTGGACGCCGCCGTGGCTTCGATCGGTCTGCCGGCCGTGCTGAAAACCCGCACCCTGGGTTACGACGGCAAGGGTCAGAAAGTCCTGCGCAAGCCGGAAGACGTGGTCGGTACATTCGCCGAGCTGGGCAGCGTGGCCTGCCTGCTGGAAGGCTTCGTGCCGTTCACCGGCGAAGTCTCGCTGATTGCCGTGCGTGCCCGCGATGGTGAAACCAAGTTCTATCCGCTGGTACACAACACCCACGACGGCGGCATCCTCAAGCTGTCGGTGGCCAGCACCGATCACCCGCTGCAGGCGTTGGCCGAAGACTACTCCAGCCGTGTGCTCAAGCAGCTGGATTACGTCGGCGTGATGGCGTTCGAGTTCTTTGAAGTCGACGGTGGCCTCAAGGCCAACGAGATCGCCCCGCGCGTGCACAACTCCGGGCACTGGACCACCGAAGGCGCCGAGTGCAGCCAGTTCGAAAACCACCTGCGTGCCGTGGCCGGCCTGCCGCTGGGTTCGACCGCCAAGGTCGGCGAGAGCGCGATGCTCAACTTCATCGGCGTGGTTCCGCCGGTTGAGAAAGTGATCGCCATCGAAGATTGCCATCTGCACCACTACGGCAAAGCCTTCAAGGCCGGGCGCAAGGTCGGTCACGCCAACCTGCGCTGCGCCGACATGGCCACGCTGCAAGCACAGATCGTCAAGGTCGAAGCGCTTATCGCCGAGTAAACAGTTTCATGTGGCAACGGCGGAACCTTCGGGAGCCGCCGTTCTCTCATGGCAGGATGCCAAAGTCTGACTAGGCTTTGGCATATCTACCAAATCAGAGGGAAATGCCATGGGAATTATCGGAACCATCTTTATCGGCTTGATCGTCGGCCTGCTGGCACGCTTCCTCAAACCGGGCGATGACAGCATGGGCTGGATCATGACCATCCTGCTCGGTATCGGCGGTTCGCTGGCGGCCACTTACGGCGGCCAGGCCCTGGGTATCTATCAGGCAGGTCAGGGCGCAGGCTTCATCGGTGCACTGGTCGGCGCGATCGTGCTGCTGGTGATCTACGGCCTGATCAAAAAGAACTGATCCAAGCGACCAAGTCCTCTCTGCCAACGCGGCAGGGAGGGCTAGAATGCTCGGCGATTCAACGTCCTTCCTCTATCCGAGCATTTTTAACCGAGCACCTCCATGCGCCGTCTTCTGTTGACTCTTCTTTTGCTGGGCAGCGGTCTGGCCCACGCCGGCGAACTGCCGGAAACCGACTGGCTGGAACTGATGCCCAAGTCGGACCAGAAAGCCCTCGAGGCCATGCCCGAAATCGACCACAACTCCCCGGAAGCCACCGGCACCTTCACCGAGAAGGGCGGGATGAAACAGGCTAAAGGCCTGCCGGCGGTGATGTATTCGACCAAGACCGTGGCGTCGATGAACGACAAGCACATCCGCATCGGCGGCTACCCGGTGCCGCTGGAATCCGACGCCAAGGGCCGCAGCACGCTCTTCTTCCTCGTGCCGTACCCTGGCGCCTGCATCCACGTGCCACCGCCACCACCGAATCAACTGGTGCTGGTGCGTTATCCCAAAGGTTTGAAGCTGGACGATATCTACACGCCGCTGTGGGTAACCGGCACGCTGAAGATCGAGAAAGTCAGCAATGACCTGGCCGATGCGGCGTATGCGCTGGAAGCTGACAAAGTGCGGGTGGTGCAGGAGTCCGATCTCTAACACCTGCCACAAAACAACTGTGGGAGCGGGCTTGCTCGCGAAAGCGCTGTGTCAGACAAATTGATGTATCTGACCCTCCGCCTTCGCGAGCAAGCCCGCTCCCACATTTTGTTTTGCGGTACTGGTTAAAGCGGTTTGCTGCCGATGCTGACGCCCATGGTATGGCTCGCACCCGAGCCCAGCGTGACCACATCACCCATCACATTCGCCGTCTCGATGCACAGCATGCGCTGCCAGCCATCGTTGTCCATGTCGGCCAGTGCTGCCGCGCGGTCGATCCACGGGTTCCAGATCACGGCGGTGCGTGAGCCGCTGGCGCTCAGTACGATGTGCCGTTCCCAGGTCGGGTCGACAATGCTCAGTTGCGGCGGAGCGTCGAGGTAGATGCGGTCGGTTTCGCCAGCGAAATGCAGGTCACCTTGTTGGCTGTGGGTTTTCCACTCATCCAGCGTCTCGATGTAATCCAGACCGGCCACACCCTCGACGTGCACGTTGCGCACATCACTGACTGCGAAATAAGTGTGCAGCGCCTGGCTGATGCTGACGGTTTCGACACCCCGATTGTGGCTGGTCAGGCTGATGTGCAACTGATCACTCAGATGCAGGGTCAGGGTCAGATCGACCTGATGCGGCCAGCCCGGCAGGCCACCTTCGGGGTAGGGCAGCTTGAATTCAACCTTGACGCCGTCAGCCTCTGATTCGATGCCGCCCAGCTCCCAATCCATCGCCCGCACCAGACCGTGCGCGGGTGCCGGTTGCTCACCGGTGTACATGGCCTGCACGCTCTGCGGGTTGCGTTCGAACTTGCCGAACCATGGCCAGCACACCGGCACGCCGGCGCGAATACTTTTGCCGGTCTTGAACACAGCCTTGTCGTTGAGCCAGATGATCGGCGGCTGGCCGTCGATTTGATAACTGAGGATGTGCGCGCCTTGCTGGGCCACCAGCACTTCGGCCTGACCGTGGCGGATGCGCCAGCAGTTCAGTTCATCCAGTTTCACGGCTTCAACGTTGGGCGTGTTCATGGGGCAACTCTCGATCAGACACTTGGGACGACTATCGACCGCAAAACCGCGGCGATGTTTAACGCGCGCGTGGTGGCACCGAGCGGGTGCGACCGCTGCCGTCGATGGCGACGAAGACGAATACCGCCTCGGTCACTTTACGCCACTCGCTGGACAGCGGATCGTCGCTCCACACTTCGACCATCATCTGGATCGAGCTGCGGCCGATTTCCAGGGTCTGGGTATAAAAGGACAATTGCGCGCCCACCGCGACCGGCACCAGAAAGGCCATGCGGTCGATGGCGACAGTGGCTACGCGACCACCGGCCACGCGGCTGGCCATCGCGGTACCCGCCAGATCCATCTGCGCCACCAGCCAGCCGCCGAAAATATCGCCAAAGCCGTTGGTTTCGCGCGGGAGTGCGGTAATTTGCAGGGCCAGGTCGCCTTGCGGGATCGGATCTTCTTGTTCGAGCTCTATCATGCCGGGGGTGCCTCTGACCCGTGACTCTTCGTTGGTATTGCTGGTGGTAGCCGTCTTCAGGAAAAACGATTCAGCACCGAACATACTGCGTTCGTCACGTTTTCCATAGGCGTCTAAAGGGAAACTCTGCGAAACCGGCTGATCCCGTTCAAAGGCCGGGCCAACGACGTTTTCGCACAGCAACCCCCTACAAACCGGAGCAAGGTTGCGAGTATATCGGTCGGTAGACTCCGCGACGACCATCGGGTTCTGATTTTGACCGTCAAATACGCGCCTCTATGTGCTTTTTCGAACAATTTGCTATGGTGCCGAACCTGCCCAAGCCACAGCCAGCGTTGTTGTGGCGGTAGATCCGCCTATAAGAGAAGCCCTTGCCATGACCACAGCGCCTTCGAGCCTCGCGCAGCCCGAGCAACCTGCACGCCCCCTGACCCGCAATGACTACAAGACTCTGTCGCTATCGGCCCTGGGCGGTGCGCTGGAGTTCTACGATTTCATCATCTTCGTGTTCTTCGCCACCGTGGTCGGCAAGCTGTTCTTCCCGGCCGACATGCCCGAGTGGCTGCGCCTGATGCAGACCTTCGGCATTTTCGCTGCCGGTTACCTGGCGCGGCCGCTGGGCGGCATTGTCATGGCGCACTTCGGCGACCTGCTGGGGCGCAAGAAGATGTTCACCCTGAGCATTTTCATGATGGCCGTGCCGACCCTGATCATGGGCCTGCTGCCGACCTACGCGCAGATCGGTATGTGGGCGCCGATCCTGCTGTTGCTGATGCGAGTGATTCAGGGCGCGGCGATTGGCGGGGAAGTGCCGGGAGCGTGGGTCTTCGTTTCCGAACACGTGCCGCAAAAGCACATCGGCTACGCCTGCGGGACGCTGACCAGCGGTTTGACCGCCGGCATCTTGCTCGGCTCGCTGGTCGCCACGGCAATCAACAGCATTTATACACCGGGGGAAGTCGCGGATTACGCCTGGCGGATCCCGTTCCTGCTCGGCGGCGTATTCGGCCTGTTCTCGGTCTATCTGCGCCGCTGGCTGCACGAAACTCCGGTGTTCGCTGAGCTGCAACTGCGCAAGGCGCTGGCCGAAGAAGTACCGCTGCGTGCGGTGCTGCGTGACCATCGCGGGGCGATTGCGGTCTCGATGCTGCTGACCTGGCTGCTGTCCGCCGGGATTGTCGTGGTGATCCTGATGACCCCGACCGTGCTGCAGACGGTCTATCACTTCTCGCCGACAGTGGCGTTGCAATCGAACAGCCTGGCGATCGTGTTCCTCAGCGTCGGTTGCATCATTTCCGGTGCCCTGGCGGATCGGTTTGGCGCCGGCCGGGTGTTTGTCTTCGGTTCCCTGGGCTTGCTGATCAGCTCCTGGACCTTCTATCACAGCCTCGCCGATCACCCGAACTGGCTGTTCCCGCTGTATGCGTTGACCGGTCTGCTGGTCGGCACCATCGGTGCGGTGCCATACGTGATGGTCAAGGCATTCCCGCCGGTGGTGCGCTTCAGCGGATTGTCGTTCTCGTACAACGTGGCGTATGCGATCTTCGGTGGCCTGACGCCGATGGTGGTCAGCCTGCTGCTTAAGGAAAGCGCGATGGGCCCGGCCTACTATGTGGCGGTGCTGTGCGCGATGGGGATTCTGGTGGGGGCGTGGCTGTGGAAGAAGGGGCGCTAATTCAGGTTCCGCATCGGCTGTTCTGACGCCATCGCGAGCAGGCTCACTCCTACAGTTGGAATGTATTTTCAATTGTAGGAGTGAGCCTGCTCGCGAATGGGACGACTCGAATCATCCAGTAAAAACTCCGATGCTGGCCTTTCATCCAATTGTCATATTTCAGCCATAGAGTGTTCACACGGCCTGCTGATACTTGGCCCCGACTTAACACACCCTATCTGCTAGGAGTAAGGCATGAAACTGAAGCGTTTGATGGCGGCAATGACTTTTGTCGCTGCTGGCGTTGCGACTGCCCACGCGGTAGCCGCTGGCGTTGACCCGGCAATTCCGGCTTACACCAAGGTCACCGGTGTATCGGGCAACTTGTCCAGCGTTGGTTCCGACACTCTGGCCAACCTCATGACCCTGTGGGCTGAGAACTACAAGAAAGAATACCCGAACGTAAACATCCAGATTCAGGCCGCTGGCTCCGCCACCGCGCCACCTGCGCTGACTGAAGGTACCTCCAACCTGGGCCCGATGAGCCGCAAGATGAAGGACACCGAACTGGCGGCCTTCGAACAGAAATACGGCTACAAGCCAACCGCTATCCCGGTGGCCGTGGACGCCCTGGCGGTGTTCGTGCACAAGGACAACCCGATCCAGCACCTGACCATGGAACAGGTTGACGCGATCTTCTCGTCCACCCGTCTGTGCGGCGCCAAAGCCGACGTGAAAACCTGGGGCGACCTGGGTGTGACCGGCGACCTGGCCAACAAGCCAGTGCAACTGTTCGGTCGTAACTCGGTATCCGGCACCTACGGCTACTTCAAAGAAGAAGCCTTGTGCAAAGGCGACTACAAACCTAACGTCAACGAACAACCAGGCTCGGCGTCGGTTGTGCAGTCGATCAGCTCCTCGCTGAACGGCATCGGTTACTCGGGCATCGGCTACAAGACTGCCAGCGTGAAGACCGTTGCTCTGTCGAAGAAAGGCAGTACTGACTTCATCGAAGACACCGAAGAAAACGCCCTGAACGGCAAGTACCCGCTGTCGCGCTTCCTCTACGTTTACGTGAACAAGGCCCCGAACAAGCCTCTGGCCCCGCTGGAAGCCGAGTTCGTGAAACTGGTTCTGTCGAAACAGGGTCAGGAAGTGGTAGTGAAAGACGGCTACATCCCGCTGCCAGCCAAGGTTGCTGCAAAAGCACTGGCTGACCTGGGTCTGCAGGAAGGCGGCGCTGAAGTCGCAAAAAAGTAACAAACTGAGTCCGTAGTAAATACCCTTCGGACTCCACTGTGGGAGCGGGCTTGCTCGCGAAGAGGCCTTCAGATTCGGCATCTTCGTTAACTGAATAAGCGCTTTCGCGAGCAAGCCCGCTCCCACAGATTCTTCGAATTCTCTGATCCTCCTCCAGTACCCGCTGGCGGTGGATTTGGTGCGTCACTGCATTGTCATCTTTCTGTCATACAGGATCGCTAGGGTGAGCGCATGAATGATCTGGCCAATTCCCCAATGACTACGACTTCCCCTCCCAAGCGCATTGATTTCAATACGCCTGAGCTGCAACGCAAGCGCCGCATTCGCGCGCTCAAGGATCGCTTCACCCGTTGGTACGTCCTCGTTGGCGGTCTGGCGGTGCTGGCAGCCATCACCCTGATCTTCTTCTTCCTCGCCTACGTCGTTGCACCGTTGTTCCAGGGTGCCAGCCTGACCGCGAAAGAGGCTATTACCCCAGCCTGGATGCAGGACGCCGGCAAGCCGCTGATGATTTCGCTCGAAGAGCAGAATCAGGTGGCGATGCGCGTTTCCGACAAGGGCCAGGCGCTGTTCTTCGACATCGACAGTGGCGCTGAATTGAAGCGCGTCGATCTGCCGGTTCCTGCCGGCGCCAGCGTAACTTCCATTGGCGAAGATCAGCCAGGTCATCCGCTGGTGGCGGTGGGCCTGTCCAACGGCCAGGCGCTGGTGTTCCGTCACACCTATAAGGTCAGCTACCCCGATGGCAAGAAAACCATCACTCCAGCGATCGAGTTTCCTTACGGCAATACACCGATCGCGGTGAACGAAAGCGGCGGGCCACTGGAGCACGTCAGCCTCAACGCCACCGATTCGACGCTGATGCTGGTCGGTTCTACCGGTTCGCAGCTCAATGTGCTGGCGCTGACCAGCGAAGAAAACATGATGACCGGCGAAGTCACCAACGAGCAGAAGCGTATCGAGCTGCCGCAGATGACCGAGCCGGTGAAGAACATCTTCGTCGACCCGCGCCAGCAATGGCTGTACGTGGTCAACGGGCGTGCCCAGGCCGACGTGTTCAGCCTGCGCGACAAGAGCCTCAACGGTCGCTATAAACTGCTGGAAAACGCTGACGCCGAAGTCACCGCGAGCACGCAACTGGTGGGCGGCATCTCGCTGATCATCGGTGATTCCAAGGGTGGTCTGGCCCAGTGGTTCATGGCTCGCGATACCGATGGCGAGCTGCGCCTGAAGCAGATCCGTACCTTCCAGATGGGCACCACGCCGATCGTTGAAATCACCGCCGAAGAGCGTCGCAAGGGTTTCGTGGCCCTCGATGCCAGCGGCAAGCTCGGCGTGTTCCACAGCACCGCGCACCGCACCCTGTTGGTCGAGCCGGTAGCCGAAGGCCAGGGCCTGTTCGGTCTGTCGCCGCGCGCCAACCGGGTGATCGTCGAGGCCGGCGGCAAGCTGCAACCGCTGCTGCTCGACAACCCGCACCCGGAAGTGTCGTGGAGCGCGTTGTGGAGCAAGGTCTGGTACGAGAACTACGACGAACCTAAGTACGTCTGGCAATCGACCGCCGCCAACACCGATTTCGAACCGAAACTGAGCCTGTCGCCACTGACCTTCGGCACCCTGAAGGCGGCGTTCTACGCCATGCTGCTGGCCGCGCCGCTGGCGGTTGCCGCCGCGATCTACACCGCGTACTTCATGGCCCCGGGCATGCGCCGCAAGGTCAAACCGGTGATCGAGCTGATGGAGGCGATGCCGACGGTGATCCTCGGGTTCTTCGCCGGTCTGTTTCTCGCCCCGTATGTGGAAGGACATCTGCCGGGCATCTTCAGCCTGCTGATGCTGTTGCCGATCGGCATTCTGGTCGCCGGCTTCACCTTCAGTCGTCTGCCTGAGTCGATCCGCCTGAAAGTCCCGGATGGCTGGGAAAGTGCGCTGCTGATTCCGGTGATCCTGTTTGTCGGTTGGCTGTCGCTGTACATGAGTCCGTACATGGAGAACTGGTTCTTCGGCGGTGACATGCGCATGTGGATCTCCCACGACCTGGGCATCACCTACGACCAGCGCAACGCTCTGGTGGTCGGTCTGGCGATGGGTTTTGCGGTGATCCCGAACATCTACTCGATTGCCGAAGATGCCGTGTTCAGTGTGCCGCGCGGCCTGACCCTCGGTTCCCTGGCGCTCGGTGCCACGCCGTGGCAGACCATGACCCGCGTGGTGATCCTCACCGCCAGCCCGGGGATCTTCTCCGCGCTGATGATCGGCATGGGCCGTGCGGTCGGCGAAACCATGATCGTGCTGATGGCCACGGGTAATACCCCGGTCATGGAAATGAACCTGTTCGAAGGCCTGCGCACCCTGGCCGCCAACGTCGCGGTGGAAATGCCCGAGTCGGAAGTCGGCGGCAGCCACTACCGCGTGCTGTTCCTCTCGGCGCTGGTGCTGCTGTTGTTCACCTTCGTCATGAACACCCTGGCAGAACTGATTCGTCAGCGTCTGCGCAAGAAATACTCGTCGCTTTAAGAAAGGTAGAAGTCTGTGAAACAGAACTCCCTGAATGGATGGTTCAAGAGCGGCGCCCCGGGCGTCTGGATCAGCGGTGGCGCGGTGTCCATCGCGGTCATCATGACCATTGGCCTGCTGGCGGTGATTGCCGTGCGCGGTCTGGGTCACTTCTGGCCGGCGGACCTGATCCATGCCAGCTACGACGTACCTGGCCAGGCCAATCATCTGGTCATCGGCGAAGTGGTACAGAAAGAAGAGGTGCCGCGTGCACGCCTGAAAAGCGCCGGCCTGCCGGTGCCTGATCAGGGCCCGGAATTCATGACCCGCGAGCTGATCAAGGTCGGCAACCGTGACCTGAACGGCAACGACTTCACCTGGGTGGTCGGCGAGTGGCTGACCAAGCAGACCACGCCGCCGGAACTGATGGCGATCGAGCGTCGCGAGTGGGGCAACTTCTACGGCTACTTGGTCAACGTTAAACAGGACGGCAAGGTGATCGCCGAAGGCGAAGCGGCCTGGCCTGAGCTGCAAGCGCGGATCAACCGTGTGAACGGCCTTGCTGCCCAACTCAAATCGCTGGAAAAGACCGACATCGGTGCGATCAATGCAGGGCTGGAACGCATCCGTCTGCACGGGCGCAAACTGGAACTCGACGGCAAGCTCGACGCCACCGCGCAAGCGGACATGGACGCCGAGCGTGCCGAGCTGAACGCGCGTTATCAGGACATCGAAGCGCGTCTGAGCGATCTGCATGCGCAGTTCAACCGCGACGCGCTGACTGCCCGCGATGCCAACGGCAAAGAGATCGAAATCAGTCTGGGTAAAGTGGTTCACGCCTATCAGCCGAATGCCATGGGCACGATGACCAAGATCGGTTTCTACTTCAGCAAGGTCTGGGAATTCCTTTCCGACGATCCGCGTGAAGCGAACACCGAAGGCGGGATCTTCCCGGCGATTTTCGGCACGGTAATGATGACTTTGATCATGGCGATGATCGTCACCCCGTTCGGCGTGCTGGCGGCGGTCTACCTGCGTGAGTACGCCAAGCAGAACGCCCTGACCCGGATCATCCGCATCGCCGTGAACAACCTCGCCGGCGTTCCGGCGATCGTCTACGGCGTGTTCGGTCTGGGCTTCTTCGTTTACGTGCTGGGTGGTTCGGTCGACCGATTGTTCTTCCCCGAAGCACTGCCGGCGCCGACGTTCGGTACTCCGGGTCTGCTCTGGGCCTCGCTGACCCTGGCGCTGCTGGCGGTGCCGGTGGTGATCGTGGCGACCGAGGAAGGTCTGGCGCGTATCCCGCGCACCGTCCGTGAAGGCTCGCTGGCGCTGGGCGCGACCAAGGCGGAAACGCTGTGGAAGATCGTCCTGCCAATGGCCAGCCCGGCAATGATGACCGGCATGATCCTCGCCGTAGCCCGCGCCGCCGGTGAAGTGGCGCCGCTGATGCTGGTGGGTGTGGTGAAGCTGGCGCCGTCGCTGCCGGTGGACGGCAACTACCCGTACCTGCACCTGGACCAGAAGATCATGCACCTGGGCTTCCACATTTATGACGTCGGCTTCCAGAGCCCGAACGTCGAAGCAGCACGACCACTGGTGTACGCCACGGCGCTGCTGCTGGTGCTGGTGATCGCCACGTTGAACCTGTCGGCGGTGTGGATTCGTAATCACCTGCGCGAAAAATACAAAGCTTTGGACAGTTGATATTCCTGTGGGAGCGGGCTTGCTCGCGAAGGCGGTGGGTCAGGCGACATTGATGTTGAATGTGCCGCCCTCTTCGCGAGCAAGCCCGCTCCCACCCTAGATTGAGTACAGCCGCACCAAGCGGCTAACCGAACCGAATTTGTTAGCACAGGGAGCCTCCCATGCAGCACGAAACACATACCCACGGCATTAACATGTCGGCCCTGGGTCGCGACAAGCAGAGCCTGAGCCTTGAGCAGGAAACCGTGGCCATCGAAGTCCCGGGCCTGAGCCTGTTCTACGGCGAGAAGCAGGCGCTGTTCGACGTCAGCATGAACATCCCGAAACAGCGCGTGACCGCGTTTATCGGCCCGTCCGGCTGCGGCAAGTCCACGCTGCTGCGTACCTTCAATCGTATGAACGACCTGGTTGACGGTTGCCGTGTCGAAGGTGCGATCAACCTGTACGGCAACAACATCTACCGCAAAGGTGAAGACGTTGCCGAGCTGCGTCGCCGCGTCGGCATGGTGTTCCAGAAGCCCAACCCGTTCCCCAAGACCATCTACGAAAACGTGGTCTACGGGCTGCGCATCCAGGGCATCAACAAGAAGCGCATTCTCGACGAAGCGGTCGAGTGGGCATTGAAAGGCGCGGCACTGTGGGACGAAGTCAAAGACCGTCTGCACGACTCGGCACTCGGCCTGTCCGGTGGTCAGCAGCAGCGTCTGGTGATCGCGCGCACCATCGCCGTTGAACCGGAAGTGTTGCTGCTCGACGAACCGTGCTCGGCCCTCGATCCGATCTCGACCCTGAAAGTCGAAGAGCTGATCTACGAGCTGAAGTCCAAGTTCACCATCGTCATCGTCACCCACAACATGCAGCAGGCCGCGCGGGTTTCCGACTACACGGCGTTCATGTACATGGGCAAACTGGTGGAATTCGGCGACACCGATACCCTGTTCACCAATCCGGCGAAGAAACAGACCGAAGACTACATCACCGGTCGTTATGGCTGACAGTTGCGGTTATTCACAGAATTGACGCTGCGGCCCACCGCACCTTACCGGACGCTCCAAGGACGCCACCATGATTAGTAAAGAAGGCCTTACCCACCACATCTCCGCGCAGTTCAACGCCGAGCTTGAGGAAGTGCGCAGCCACCTCCTGGCCATGGGCGGGCTGGTCGAGAAGCAGGTCAACGACGCTGTCACCGCGCTGATTGAGGCCGATTCCGGTCTGGCCCAGCAGGTGCGCGAGATCGACGACCAGATCAACCAGATGGAACGCAACATCGACGAAGAATGCCTGCGCATTCTTGCCCGTCGTCAGCCGGCGGCGTCCGACCTGCGGCTGATCATCAGCATCTCCAAGTCGGTGATCGACCTGGAGCGCATTGGCGACGAAGCGACCAAGATCGCCCGTCGCGCCATTCAGCTGTGCGAAGAAGGTGAAGCGCCGCGCGGTTACGTCGAGGTTCGTCACATCGGCGATCAGGTGCGCAACATGGTTCGCGATGCGCTGGACGCGTTTGCCCGCTTCGATGCCGATCTAGCCTTGTCGGTGGCGCAATACGACAAGGTCATCGACCGCGAATACAAGACCGCCCTGCGCGAGCTGGCGACCTACATGATGGAAGACCCGCGCTCTATCTCGCGGGTTCTGAGCATCATCTGGGTCCTGCGTTCGCTGGAACGCATCGGCGATCATGCGCGCAACATCTCGGAACTGGTGATCTACCTGGTGCGCGGCACCGATGTGCGCCACCTGGGCCTCAAACGCATGAAAGAAGAAGTTGAAGGTACAAGCGGCGAAACCGCTAATGTTCCGGGCAATGCTGACGATAAGTAAGATTGCCTGAGAAAAGCGCCCGGCCCTTTGGCCGGGCGGTTTTGTTTTGGGGGCCTGGATCAGGAAATCGTAATAAAAAGCAGCACCCGCGAACGAAAAGTCCCGGCGTGACTGAAGATTGTTGGCAATGTGCCATCAGTAAAAGCGGTATGCTTGCCGGGATTTTTATAGGGGTGTTGGATGAGCAAGATCAGTGTGTTGGTCGTGGACGATGCTTCGTTCATTCGTGACCTGGTGAAAAAGTGCCTGCGTAATTACTTCCCGGGGATCCGCACCGAGGACGCCGTCAACGGCAAAAAGGCCCAGGCCATGCTGGCCAGGGAAGCGTTTGACCTGGTGCTGTGCGACTGGGAAATGCCGGAAATGTCCGGCCTCGAGCTGCTGACCTGGTGCCGCGAGCAGGACAATCTCAAGACCATGCCGTTCGTCATGGTCACCAGCCGTGGCGATAAAGAGAACGTGGTGCAGGCGATCCAGGCCGGGGTTTCCGGCTACGTCAGCAAACCGTTCACCAACGAACAACTGCTGACCAAGGTCAAGCAGGCGCTGAACAAGGTTGGCAAGCTCGACACCCTGATGAACAGCGCGCCGACCAAGATGAACTCGGCGTTCGGCAACGATTCCCTGAGCGCATTGACCGGCGGCAAGCCTGCCGTGGTCGGTGCTGCGCCGGCGGCCGCTGCTGCGGTCAATCCGTTCGCCAAGCCAGCGGTTGTCGCGCCAACGCCAGCTGCTGCGCCCTCGCGCGGTTTGCTCAACAGCCCACCGGTGCAGGCACCGGCTGCCTCGAAAGCGCCAGTCGGTGGTCGTGGCCAGGGCCAGTTGCGCCTGCCAAGTGGCACCCAGCAATGCGTGATCAAGGCCCTGAGCATCAAGGAAGCGCTGCTGGTAGTGAAACGCACCGACACCCTGCCGCAGATCCTCGACAGCGCCGTGCTCGACCTGGAGCAGGGCGACAACGCCGAAATCGCCCGCCTCAACGGCTACCTGCACGCCATCGTTGCCCACGAGCAGAAAGCCGACAGCGACTGGCTGCAACTGACTTTCCGTTTCGTCGACCAGGATGCGCAGAAGCTCGATTACATCTCCCGCCTGATCGCCCGCGGCACGGCGCAGAAGCACTTCGTTCCGGGCGCTTGATCCTCGTCGCCTGACACACCGCCTTCGCGAGCAAGCCCGCACTCACCTTGAAATGCATTTCATAGGTGGGAGCGAGCCTGCTCGCGAAGGGGCCATCACTTACGACATCGATTTCCCAGACCGCCCAATTTGAAACATCTGTCGACTAGCCTGGTCTGCTTCACCTGCTAGGCTCATTTCCAGGCCTTCCTTCGACAGACTCTTTGCCCATGCTCGCGCGCCTGCTGTTTTTCTGTGGTCTTTTCCTGGCCTCCACCTCGACTGTGGCCATGACCATCTACAAATCCACCGATGCCAACGGCGTGGTCTCGTACAGCGACCGGCCGAGCAAAGGCTCGCAGGTGTTCGTGTTTCAGGACCGCATGGTCGAGCACCTCGAACGTCAGGTGTACCTCGACATCAGGAAACAGAAGGGCAGCGACGTGGTGTTCGTGCGCAACGATCTGTATGCGCCGGTCGAGATTGCACTGGCGTTTACCGGCCTGAGCAATGTGCGTGGCGCTCCGGCGCAGACGATTCGCCGGGTGCTGCCAGCGCGCAGCAATACGCGGTTGGCGTTGCTGACGGCGATCAGCCGGGGTCAGCCGCTGGTGTATTCGCCGCAATTCCAGTATTCGCTGGGTGACCCCGCAGGCGCTGCGCAGAGCTATCGCTATCCGTTGCCGTGGCGGGGCGGGCCGTTCCGTCTCAGTCAGGGTGCCAACGGTCAGTACAGCCACTATGGGCCGAAGAACCGCTATGCGATGGACATCGCCATGCCGGTGGGGACACCGATCATTGCCGCACGGGCCGGGGTCGTGGTGAAAACCGAAAATTCACAGAGCGGGCGCGGCAATGATGCCTCCGGCAATTTCGTCCGGGTGCTGCACGACGACGGCACGATGGGTGTGTACCTGCATCTCAAGCAGGGCTCGGTGAGCGTACGCGAGGGGCAGCGGGTGACGGTTGGCAGCCCGCTGGCGCTATCCGGCAATACCGGCAACAGCAGCGGCCCGCACCTGCACTTTGTGGTGCAGCGCAATACCGGGCAGGGGCTGGTGTCGATTCCGTATCAGTTCAACCAGCCACTGGGGGCGTTGCCCAACTTTGCGTTGGGCAAACAGTGATGTGTTGTATCTGTTGGCCCCTTCGCGAGCAGGCTCGCTCCCACCCTGGAATGCATTTCAACTGTGGGAGCGAGCCTGCTCGCGAAGGAATCGGCGCGGTGCCCGATCAGCCCATCAATCCAGCATCAACACCTTCGCCAGCACAATCTTCGGCCCTTTCATCTTCTTGATGATGATCCGCAGGCCTTCGACTTCCAGCACTTCTTCCTCTTCCGGCACTCGTTTCAGGGTCTCGTAGACCAGACCGGCGAGGGTTTCGGCTTCGATGTGATCCAGGTCGATTCCGAGCAGGCGTTCAACCTTGAACAGCGGCGTATCACCACGCACCAGCAGCTTGCCCGGCTGATACGCGAGGATCCCGCGCTCGGCCTTGCGGTGTTCGTCCTGGATGTCGCCGACCAGCACTTCCAGCACGTCTTCCATGGTCAGGTAGCCGATGATGTTGCCGTCGGCTTCTTCCACCACGGCGAAGTGCGAGCCGCCCTTGCGGAACTGCTCCAGCAGCTGCGACAGCGGCATGTGCCGCGACACGCGCTCCAGTGGACGGGTCAGTTCAGCCAGGTTGAACGACTCCGGAATGTGGTCCAGCGCCGCCAGCTCCAGCAGCAGGTCCTTGATGTGCAGCAGGCCGACGAACTCCTGACGTTCGCTGTCGTACACCGGATACCGGCTGAACTTGTGGCGACGGAACATCGCCAGAATTTCTTTCAGCGGCGCGTTGAATTCCAGGGTGATCAGGTCTTCGCGGGAGTTGGCCCAGTCGACCACTTCCAGCTCGCCCATTTCCACTGCCGAGGCCAGCACGCGCATGCCTTGGTCGCTCGGGTCCTGGCCACGGCTGGAGTGCAGGATCAGTTTCAGTTCTTCGCGGCTGTAATGGTGTTCGTGGTGCGGGCCGGGTTCGCCCTGGCCGGCAATCCGCAGAATTGCGTTGGCGCTGGCATTGAGCAGGTAGATCGCCGGGTACATCGCCCAGTAGAACAGGTACAGCGGCACCGCCGTCCACAGCGACAGCAGCTCCGGTTTGCGGATCGCCCACGACTTGGGCGCCAGCTCACCGACCACGATGTGCAGGTAGGAAATGATGAAGAACGCGGTAAAGAACGAAATGCCTTTGACCACTTCCGGCGACTGCACGCCGACCGCGCTCAGCAGCGGTTCGAGAAGGTGCGCGAATGCCGGCTCACCGACCCAGCCGAGGCCGAGGGAGGCGAGGGTGATACCGAGCTGACACGCCGAGAGGTACGCATCGAGCTGACTGTGTACGGTGCGCAGGATATGCCCGCGCCAGCCGTTCTTGTCAGCGATGGCCTCGACCCGGGTCGAGCGCAGTTTGACCATGGCGAATTCCGCCGCAACGAAGAAGCCGTTGAGCAAAACCAGGATCAGAGCGAAAAGAATCATGCCGAAATCGGCGAAAATCGTAGCGAGGGACAAGCCAGGGGAAGGGTCCATGATGGAGTTTTGCAGGTTCCGTGTGATTCGTAAGAGAGAAGAAATCGCGCCTGAAAGGCAGACGCAAGTCAGCCAATGTAGCGGCTGACATGGCGATTGCCTAGTGGCGCGTGCTGGCCGGTATCACTCGGCGGCGCTGATGGCCCGAGCCTGGGCCACCTGGGCCGGGGCGAAATGGCAGGTGAACGTGCTGCCATGACCCGGCACGCTGCTGATTTCCATCCGCGCGCGGTGGCGCAGCAACACGTGTTTGACGATCGCCAGGCCCAGCCCGGTGCCGCCGGTGTTGGAGTTGCGGCTGGAGTCGACGCGGTAGAAGCGTTCGGTCAGGCGCGGCAGGTGTTTGCTGTCGATGCCGATCCCGGAATCCTGCACGCTCAGGTGCGCGCCTTGCTCGTCACCCCACCAGCGAATGCGGATATTGCCTTCGGCCGGGGTGTATTTCACCGCGTTGAACACCAGGTTGGAGAAGGCGCTGCGCAGTTCCGCCTCGCTGCCCTTGAGCAGGATGCGCGCATCGGCTTCGAGAGTGATTTTCTGGTTCTTCTGCCCGGACAACTGCTGGGCGTCGCTCTTGATTGACTGCAGCAGGGCGTCGATCTGCACTGGCTGGTTGTCCGACGGGTAATCGGTGGCTTCCAGTTTCGCTAACAGCAGCAGGTCGTTGAGCAGCGTCTGCATGCGCCCGCCCTGTTGTTGCATCTGCTGCAGCGCGCGGCTCCAGCGCGGGTTCACTTCCTCGACATTGTCGAGCAGGGTTTCCAGATAGCCGCAGATCACCGTCAGCGGCGTGCGCAGTTCGTGGGAGACGTTGGCGATGAAGTCTTTGCGCATCTGTTCCAGCTGATGGATGCGCGTGACGTCTCGCACCAGCATCAGGTGTTCGTTGTTGCCGTAGCGCGTCAGGTACAGCTGAATGCGCACCCGATCATTGGTCGGCGAAGGGATTTCCAGCGGTTCGGCGTAGCTTTCCTGCTCGAAGTATTCCTTGAAGCGCGGATGCCGTACCAGGTTGGTCACCGGTTGGCCGCTGTCCTGCGGGGTCTTGAGGCCGAGCAGGGTTTCGGCAGCGCGGTTCCACCATTCCAGGTTGCCGTCGCTGTCGAGCATGATCACCGCGTCTTTGAGCGCGGCGGTGGACTCCTGCACCCGGTCGATCACCGCTTGCAGGCGCCCGCGCACCCGTTGGTCGCGGCGTTGCAGGTGGTAGATGCTGTCGAACACCTCGCCCCACAGGCCATAGCCGTCGGGCGGTGCTTCATCGGGTTGGTGCAGGCGCAGCCATTCGTGCAGACGCAACAGTTGCTTGAGCGTCCAGGCCAAGTAAATGCCCAGGCCGGCAGCGAGGCTCCAGCCGTAATAGCCGGTGATCAGGCCGATCACCAGACACGCTGTGACCAGCAACAGCATGTGGCGAATCAGGGTGCCATGCCAGTTTTGATTCACGGAAAATACGGTCCTTGTCAGCGAGTCTGGCGGTCGGATCAGGCCTTGGTGGAAAACCGGTAGCCGGTGCCGCGCACGGTTTGTACCAGATTTTCGTAGGCGTCGCCGAGGGCCTTGCGCAGGCGGCGGATGTGCACGTCGACGGTGCGCTCTTCAACATAGACGTTGCCGCCCCAGACCTGATCCAGCAACTGCCCGCGCGTGTAGGCGCGTTCCTGGTGGGTCATGAAGAATTGCAGCAGACGGTATTCGGTCGGGCCCATCTCGGCCGGACGGCCGTCGATGGTCACGCGGTGGCTGATCGGGTCGAGCAGCAGGCCGCCGACTTCGATTGGCGCTTCGCCATCAGTCGGGCCGGCGCGGCGCAGCACAGCCTTGAGGCGGGCGACCAGTTCGCGTGGGGAAAACGGTTTGGTGATGTAGTCGTCGGCGCCGACTTCAAGACCCTGGATCTTGTTGTCTTCTTCGCCCTTGGCGGTGAGCATGATGATCGGGATGTCCCCGGTCAGCTCGTCACGCTTGAGGCGGCGGGCCAGTTCGATGCCGGAGGTGCCAGGCAGCATCCAGTCGAGCAGGATCAGGTCCGGTTTACGGTCAACAATGATAGCGTGTGCCTGCTGCGAGTTCTCCGCCTCGAGGCAGTCATAGCCGGCCATTTCCAACGCAACGGCGATCATTTCGCGAATGGGCGCTTCGTCGTCGACGATCAGAATGCTCCTGCCAACCATGCCTTAATCCTCTTGTCATTTAACTGTCTTGCGCCGCATTAGATAACGGAATTATTGCAGTCGTGTGACAGTATTTTAGTCGCCCGGCGGTTGGCGTGATCCTGGACTAAGCTCTAAGTCCGAATCCTGACAACCACAAAAGAAGGTTTCCATGACTCAAATGACTGCTTCTTTCAAAGCTCTGCTGATGGCTGCTGCCGTTGCTTTACCGACCATGGCGTTTGCTGCTGAGCCAGCGATGGAGAAGGACGGCATGTTTACCGATCACAAGGGCATGACCCTGTACACGTTCGCCAAAGACTCGGCGGGCAAGTCCATGTGCAACGACAAGTGTGCGGCGAACTGGCCACCGCTAATGGCTACGGCCGGCGACAAGTCCATGGGCGACTGGACCGTGATCAAGCGCGATGACGGCAAGATGCAATGGGCCTACGAGGGCAAACCGCTGTACACCTTCGTCATGGACAAGAAGGCTGGTGACATGACCGGTGAGGGCAAAATGGACGGCGCCTGGCACGTCGCCAAGGCCAAGTAAACGCAAATCCCCTGTGGGAGCGGGCTTGCTCGCGAAAGCGGTGTGTCAGTTGACGAAGAGGCCACTGGCAAAACGCTTTCGCGAGCAAGCCCGCTCCCACAGGTTTTGTGGATCAACGCAGTGCGTAATCCAGCACGATCCCGACAAAAATCGCCAACCCGGCCCAGTGGTTATGCAAAAACGCCTTGAAGCAACGCATCCGGTCGCGATCACGGGTGTACCAGAACTCCCACGCATAGCATCCAGCGGCCACCAACAGGCCGAGATGGAACCCGATGCCCAGCTCGAACTTCGACCCGGCCAGCAACAGGCAGCCCAGCGACAGCGCCTGTAACGTCAGGATGATCACCCGATCCGCCTCGCCGAACAGAATCGCCGTGGATTTCACGCCGATCTTCAGGTCGTCGTCACGATCAGTCATCGCGTAATAGGTGTCGTAACCCACCGTCCACAGCAGGTTGGCAATCCACAGCAGCCACGCGGCGGCGGGCAGTTCACCGGTTTCAGCGGTGAACGCCATCGGCATGCCCCACGAGAACGCCGCGCCGAGCACCACTTGCGGGTAATAGGTGTAGCGCTTCATGAACGGGTAGGTGAACGCCAGCGCCAGACCGCCCAGCGACAGCCAGATGGTCGGCGCATTGGTGCACAGCACCAGCAGGAAACTCACGCCCATCAGCAGCGCGAAGAACACCAGCGCCTCTTTCGAACTGATCTTGCCGCTGGCCAGCGGTCGTTGCGCGGTGCGTTTAACGTGGCCGTCGACCTTGCGATCGGCCCAGTCGTTGATCACACAGCCACCGGCACGGGTCAGCACCACGCCGAGGACGAAAATCACCATGTTGGCCAGCGACGGCGAGCCCTTACCGGCAATCCATAGCGCCCACAGGGTCGGCCACAGCAGCAGGTAGATGCCGATCGGCTTGTCCATGCGCGTCAGCTGAATGAAATCCCAGGCGCGCGGGTTCAAGCGGTTCAGGGACTTGAGCAGGCTCTGGTACATCAGCAGTTCTCCGGATGGGCGCGGGTGGCGCTCCACAGGGGCGGCAGGAAAATCTCCGCCACCAGTACGCTCAAGGCGCCACGGTCAAAGCGCGAGCGCCGGCCCCACAGCTCCGGGGCGCGGCAGGCTGGCGGCAGCCAGTCTTGCGGGTAGTGACAGACCTCGATGGCGCGGCGCTGGAAGGCGTGGTCGCAAAACAGCAGTTCGCCCAGCGAGCGGCTGCCCAGTTCGTCCATGTGCAGGCCGTCGCCTTGCAGGGCGGCGCGTGACGCCACGCTACGGGCGAACACCCAGGCCTCGCCGTGACCGCGCAGATACACCTCGCGCACCCAGCCTTCGCTGCCTTCGGCCAGATCCAGCGCCGCGCATTCGTCGCTGCGCAAAGTGTCCCAGCCTTCGAACAACGGTGTGACGCTGAAGCCGTCATTCGACAGCCGCGTCAGGCGGCGGGTCAGCGAGCCTTCGTCGAACAACCAGTTCAGGGTCAACGAATCGGGAAGGGGCGTCAGTCGGCTTTGAGTCAGCCAGAGCGGGGCCGGGCAGGCGTTTGAATGTTGCACAATGAGTCATTATTGGCCGCAAATGAGGCGGCGAGCTTAACATGGCGTGCTGCGAATTTGATGGATCCGGGGCGCCGTTGCGCCGAACAGGCTTGCATCTGCCCGGCACCCTCAGTACAAAACGCCCTGAGCCGGATGGCAGCGCAACCACCATCGACCATCCGCGCCGACAAAAGCCTGAATCCTGAGGAAGTACCTGAATGAAAAAGTGGCAATGCATCGTCTGCGGCCTGATCTACAACGAAGCTGACGGTTGGCCGGATGACGGCATCGCGCCGGGCACCCTGTGGCAGGACGTGCCGGAAGACTGGCTGTGCCCGGACTGCGGCGTGGGCAAGTCGGACTTCGAAATGATCGAAATCAACTGAGAAAAACCAAGGAGTAAGGCATGAACGCACCTGTCGTAATCGTCGGCACCGGGCTTGCGGGTTACAACCTGGCCCGGGAGTTTCGCAAACTCGATGGCGAAACCCCGCTGCTGCTGATTACCGCCGATGACGGGCGCTCTTACTCCAAGCCGATGCTCTCCACCGGTTTCGGCAAGAACAAGGACGCCGATGGCCTGAGCATGGCCGAACCCGGCGCCATGGCCGAGCAGTTGAAGGCCGAAGTGCGCACCCACACGCGCATCAGCGGCATCGACGCCGGCCACAAGCGCCTGTGGATCGGCGAGGAAGCGGTGTACTACCGCGACCTGATCCTCGCCTGGGGTGCGGAAACCGTGCGAGTGCCGATCGAAGGTGACGGTGCTGATCTGGTGTTCCCGATCAACGATCTCGAAGATTACGCGCGCTTTCGTGCAGCCGCTGCGGGCAAGCGCCGCGTATTGCTGCTAGGCGCCGGGCTGATCGGCTGTGAATTCGCCAACGACCTGATCCTCGGCGGCTACGAGGTGCAACTGGTGGCGCCGTGCGAGCAAGTGATGCCGATGCTGCTGCACCCGGCCGCTGCAGCAGCCGTGCAGGCCGGGCTGGAAAGCCTCGGCGCGCGTTTCCACCTCGGCCCGGTGCTGACTCGCCTGCAAAAAGTCGCGGACGGGCTGGAAGCGCATCTGTCCGACGGGCAGGTGATTGCCTGCGATGTGGTGGTATCGGCCATCGGCCTGCGCCCGCGCATCGATCTGGCCGCGGCGGCCGGGGTGCAGGTCAATCGCGGTGTCGTAGTCGACCGGTATCTGAAGACGTCCCACGCCAATATTTACGCCCTGGGCGACTGTGCCGAGGTCGATGGGCTGAATTTGTTGTACGTGATGCCCCTCATGAGCTGTGCGCGTGCGCTGGCACAAACCCTGGCGGGCAATCCGACGGCCGTGAGTTACGGCCCGATGCCGATCACGGTGAAAACTCCGGTGTGCCCGTTGGTCGTTTCGCCACCGCCACGGGGCAGCGAAGGCGTCTGGACCGTCGAAGGGCAGGGCGCCGACATCAAGGCCCTGTGCCACAGTGCCGATGGTCAGTTGCTCGGCTATGCACTGACCGGTGCGGCGGTGATGGAAAAACTTGCTCTGAACAAACAGCTTCCGCCCCTGCTGGCGTAAATACCGGTCGTTCTGTCGGAATCACCCCGCTTTTGCCCCCACAAAGGTCGCGGGGAGACTGGCGCCGCCGGTATCCGCGTGCCATTCTCACTCCCGTCTGCCGCAGAGTAGAGCCTGCGGCGCCTTGGGCGCTGTTCCAACGAGAACAGCACGGACATAACAACAAAAAACCGTCAAAGGGGCTTCACTAATGCGTAAACCAGAACTCGCCGCTGCAATCGCTGAAAAAGCGGATCTGACCAAAGAACAGGCCAACCGCGTTCTCAACGCCGTCCTCGAAGAAATCACCGGCGCTCTGCACCGCAAGGACAGCGTCACGCTGGTGGGCTTCGGCACCTTCCTGCAACGCCACCGCGGCGCCCGCACCGGCAAGAACCCGCAAACCGGTGAACCGGTGAAAATCAAGGCCAGCAACACCGTGGCATTCAAGCCAGGCAAGTCGTTGAAAGACAGCGTCAATCCTTAAATTGCGGCGAACTCCCTGAGTAGCGGGGAGAACTGCAATAAAAAATGGGCACACCGATTGCGGTCGGGTGCCCATTTTTTGTGGTTGAAAATCGGCTTGTTAACGCCGGAAGCAGGCCTTGCCGTTGCCGAAATCCACGGCCAGGCAGTTCGGCTCGATTGCCAGTTGCAGATCCTGAAACAGGCCGGACAAATCGCTGTCCGACGCCGGTTTGGTATCGCTCTTCAGCGTCACGGTGTTGTTTTGCATCTGCCAGGTGCCTTTGGCAAAGCCGTCTGCACTGCCATACGCCACGCCCGCGTCAAACGTGCCGTCCTTGCGCAGCAGCAATTCGGCGCCCATTTCCATTGCGCCGGTCAGATAGTAATGACCGTCCAGTGGCGGGGTATCTGCAGAGGCGTGAGTGACGGGAAGCCACATCAGTGCTGCGAACAACAGGGGTTTCAATTCCATGAGGTAAAGCTCCTTGGCGGCTCCAGGTTCAGGAGCCGAATTGAGATGCAGGCTTCGGACCATGGCTCAACAGTCAGCCGGTCTGGTTGACATTGCCGGGCGAAAAGAATTTACCAAGGCAAGCTGGCAGCGTGGGAAATAAAACGATGTAAGAATTATCCCTGACATTTGTCAGAGTATTTTCGGCGTGGAAGTGTTGCGTAAGTGGTGGAAATGACTGTTGGATCGCACTTCGATAATTATTGAGTTGGCACTGAAGTACAGCATTCACGAGATGAATAAAGTTTCAGAAAAATGAATTGCCATCAAATTGATGGCACTTTTTTTGTTGAGCGTTGTCGCCGCTGAATTGTTTGTAATTCCAGCGGGTTCTCGGAAAAATCCTACTTCTATTTTTTTCGAGAGTTGTCATGCTGGCCCCCGTGTAATAGGACGGATGTTCGACGCGATTCGCGCAGGCGGGATCGGGCCGCTCTGGATCAAGGGTTCTGAGGGCGCAGGGCAAATGTTCACAATATAAATCGCCATCAGGGATTCCCCTGCCACATATAGGGCGATCTCCTACACGGTCCAATGAACACTTCGTCTTGTTGTTTAACCAGATGCTTGCTAGTGGCCATCATAGTGATTACGATGCGCCCACTTGAAAGAGCACATCTCAATTGGATGAGTCGCTTCACTGCTCTTCGATACTGTCCCGCGCCGCAGCAACTCCAATAGGCGCATGACTGTAATCCTCATTAAAGGCCATGGATGTCCTACTCAAGCAAACTTTCCGCCCATTACCTCGAACTCGCAAAAGTCTCTGTTTCCAAAGAGAATTTCGCGGGCGAAGACGTTCGTTTTTCGAGCGAATTCGAGGCGCTGGAAAGCGAGCTGGCCAAAGCCTCTTCGATGCACGAAAGCGGGCAGATCGACTGGCTGAAAATCCGTGAAAACAGCGAAAATCTGCTGCGTACCCAATCCAAGGATTTGCGTGTCGGCGCCTGGCTGACCTGGTCGCTGTACCAGCGTGAATCCTTCCCCGGGCTGCTGGCCGGCCTTGGTCTGCTGCACCATCTGTCGGAAAACCACTGGGCCGACGTTCACCCGCTCAAACCGCGCACCCGTGCCGCCGCCATCGGCTGGCTGGTGCCGCGCCTGGAGCAGGTACTCACCGAAAACATCGCGATCAAGGAACAGCTGCCGATGTTTCGGCAGTTGTCCGAGCATCTGGCCGGGCTCGATGCCGCGTGCACCGAGCACCTGGGCGACGACGCACCGCTGTTGCTGCCGCTCTCGCGTCGCTTGAAAACCATGATCCAGCGTGCCGCCGACAATCAGCCAGCCCCCGGTGTGGTGGGCGCAGCGGTGGCGCAGGTCAAGCAGGCCGCGAGCCAGTTGCTGACTCCCGGCGCACCGATCGATAACGAAAAAGACGCTTACAAGGCCCTGCGCGCGCAGCAGGAAAGCGCGCGCCCGTTGTGCGCCTGGTGGCTCAAGCAGAAGGCCACCGACCTGCGCGCCCTGCGTCTGAACCGCACCTTGCTCTGGCTGCCGATCGACGCGGTGCCCGAACGCAACGCCGAGCAGATCACCGTGCTGCGCGGGCTGCCGGTGGACAAACTCAAGCAGTATCAGGATCGCTTCGATCAGGGCAAATACGCCGACCTGCTGGTGGAACTGGAGGCGAGCCTGGCGAAGGCACCGTTCTGGTTCGATGGTCAGAGGATGGTCTGGGAATGTCTCCAGAACCTCAACGCCGAGATGGCAATGCGCGAAGTGGAAATCCACTTCGCGCTTTTGGTTCAGCGCCTGCCCGGCATCATCGAATGTCGTTTCCATGACGGCGCGCCGTTTGCCGATCCGTCCACCCGGGCGTGGATCGCCGGCAATGTCATGCCGCACCTGCAGAGCGCCAGCGCGCCGCGCAAGGTCGAAACCGACGACGTCGAAACCCAGCCCGCCTGGGAAAAGGCCCTGCAGGACGTGCTGCCGCTGCTGCGCAAGGAAGGCCTCAAGCCTGCCGTGCAGACGCTCAAGCAAGGGCTGCAAACGGCTCACGGCGGGCGCGAGCGGTTCTTCTGGCAGTTCGCCCTCGCCCGGCTGTGCTTCATGGCCAAGAAGTACGAACTGGCCAAGAACCAGCTCGAAACCCTCGATCAGACATTACAGGACTCAGGCCTGCACGCCTGGGAGCCCGATCTTGCATTGGAAGTGCTGCACCTGCTGCACAGTTGCTGCGAGCTGTTGCCGCAGAACCATGCAGTGCGTGAACGCAAGGAAGAGATTTATCGCAGGCTGTGCCACCTCGACCTCGAAGTGGTACTCGAATAGGCCCCAGGGCCACAACCGCAAGGAGAAAAGCCATGGCCAAAGAAGGCTCGGTAGCCCCCAAGGAACGCATCAACGTCACCTTCAAACCCGCCACCGGCGGTGCTCAGGAAGAGATTGAACTGCCGCTGAAGCTGCTGGCAATCGGTGACTACACCCACCGCAAGGACGATCGCAAAATCGAAGATCGCAAGCCGATCAGCATCGACAAGATGACCTTCGACGAAGTGTTGGCCAAGCAAGAGCTGGGTCTGACGCTGAGCGTGCCGAACCGTCTGCAGGAAGATGGCGAGGCCGACGAGCTGGCTGTGCAACTGCGCGTCAATTCGATGAAGGACTTCAACCCGGCCAGCCTGGTCGAGCAAGTGCCTGAGCTGAAAAAACTGATGGAACTGCGCGATGCGCTGGTGGCCCTCAAAGGCCCGCTGGGTAACGCACCTGCGTTCCGTAAAGCGATCGAAGGCGTGCTCGCCGACGACGAATCCCGCGGTCGCGTACTCGGTGAGCTGGGCCTGAACGCCGCAGCCCCGGACGCCTGAGACTCCAGCCAAGGAAGCCAACACAATGAGCACTAGCGCAGCACAAGAGAAGAGCGCCGAAAGCGGCGAGTACAGCATTCTCGACAGCATCATCGCCGAAACCCGTCTGACTCCGGACGACGAAGCCTACGACATCGCCAAGCGTGGCGTGTCGGCGTTCATCGAAGAACTGCTCAAGCCGCAGAACAACGGTGAGCCGGTCAAGAAGGCCATGGTTGACCGCATGATCGCCGAGATCGATGCCAAGCTCAGCCGTCAGATGGACGAGATCCTGCACCATCCGGACTTCCAGGCTCTGGAATCGTCGTGGCGTGGCCTGCAGTTGCTGGTCGACCGCACCAACTTCCGCGAAAACATCAAGATCGAAATCCTCAACGTCTCCAAAGAAGACCTGCTGGACGATTTCGAAGATTCGCCGGAAGTCATGCAGTCGGGCCTGTACAAGCACATCTACACCGCTGAATACGGCCAGTTCGGTGGTCAGCCGGTGGGCGCGATCATCGCCAACTACTTCATGTCCCCAAGCTCGCCGGACGTGAAACTGATGCAGTACGTGGCCAGCGTTTCCTGCATGTCTCACGCGCCGTTCATCGCCGCGGCCGGCCCGAAATTCTTCGGTCTGGAAAGCTTCACCGGCCTGCCGGATCTGAAAGATCTGAAAGACCACTTCGAAGGCCCGCAATTCGCCAAATGGCAGAGCTTCCGTACTTCGGAAGACTCCCGCTACGTTGGCCTGACCGTGCCGCGTTTCCTGCTGCGTAACCCGTACGATCCGGAAGAAAACCCGGTGAAATCGTTCGTGTACAAGGAAACCGTTGCCAACAGCCACGAGCACTACCTGTGGGGCAACACCGCGTTCGCGTTCGGCACCAAGCTGACCGACAGCTTCGCCAAATTCCGCTGGTGCCCGAACATCATCGGTCCACAGAGCGGTGGCGCGGTTGAAGATCTGCCGTTGCACCACTTCGAAAGCATGGGCGAAATCGAAACCAAGATCCCGACCGAGGTTCTGGTTTCCGACCGTCGTGAATACGAACTGGCCGAGGAAGGCTTCATCTCCCTGACCATGCGCAAAGGCTCCGACAACGCGGCGTTCTTCTCCGCCAGCTCGGTGCAGAAGCCGAAGTTCTTCGGCATCAGCGCAGAAGGCAAGGCGGCAGAGCTGAACTACAAGCTCGGCACCCAACTGCCGTACATGATGATCGTCAACCGCCTGGCTCACTACTTGAAAGTGCTGCAGCGCGAGCAACTCGGTTCGTGGAAAGAGCGTACCGACCTCGAGCTGGAACTGAACAAGTGGATCCGCCAGTACGTCGCCGACCAGGAAAACCCGAGCGCCGAAGTGCGTGGCCGTCGTCCGCTGCGTGCTGCGCAAGTGATCGTCAGCGACGTTGAAGGCGAGCCGGGCTGGTACCGCGTGAGCTTGAACGTGCGTCCGCACTTCAAGTACATGGGCGCCGATTTCACCCTGTCGCTGGTTGGCAAGCTGGACAAAGAGTAAGAGCGACTCATGGACGGATACGGCAGCCTGTTCGAGCGCCTCAACGGCGACGCGCAACTACGCAAGGGCAACAGCCTCGAGGCTTGTGCCATGGCGTCAGTGGCTGCCCATCTGGCCAAAATGCTCAGCACCCGGGCCGGCAGCGTGCAAACGCTGGCCGACTACGGGTTGCCCGATCTCAATGACATGCGTCTGAGCCTGCACGACTCCCTGAGTCAGGCCCGCCTGGCCATCGAAAACTTCATCGAAGCCTACGAGCCGCGCCTGAGCAACGTGCGTGTCATTTCCCTGCCGCGTGACCACGACCAGTTGCGGCTGGCCTTCAGCATCGAAGGCCTGCTGGAAGTCGAGGGTTTCAAGCGTCAGGTCAGTTTTTCCGCGCGCCTGGATGGCAGCGGTCAAGTGAAGGTCACCTAAGGAGATTCCCGATGTCTGGCAAACCCGCAGCACGCGTATCCGACCCCACCGCTTGCCCACTCCCAGGCCACGGCACCAACCCGATCGCCGCCGGTTCCGGCGACGTGTTCTTCGACGGCCTCGCGGCCGCCCGCCAAGGCGATGCCTCGGCGTGTGGTGGTGCGTTGGTTGGTGATCTGGCGACCACTGTTTTGATCAATGGCAAACCTGCCGCCACCGTAGGTTCAGTCGGGGCCCATGGCAACAAGGTCACTGCCGGCTCCGGGACGGTGATTATCGGTAATTCGCATTCGCCGGCGCCGTTTGTGCCGCCGTTACCGGTGGAGATCAAATGGCCGTTTAACGAGCACTACGTCATCAATTGTCAGGACTCCGGGAAGCCCCTGGCGGGAGTGGCATACAGTTTCAAAACCGCCTCAGGGAAAGTTATCAGTGGCGTCACGGGAGCCGACGGGAAGACGCAAAAAATCTCGTCCTCTGTAGCGGAGTCCTATGAGTTGATTATTGAACAGCAATCAGAAGTCGTAATTGGATAAAAGGGTTTTGTTATGGCGGATACGAAAATAGCATCAAGTCTGACGCCGGCCAGTAACCAAACTGGTAAGTCTGCAGCTGTCCGTCAATTCAAAATCACAGATATACCTGATGCGATGGATAAGATGAAGTGGCCAGTTGCTGCGAAGCTGATGCGCCATTGGTTTGATGGCAAGCCGTGGCCAACTGCCGATGGTGCGATGAGTAAAGAGGTCAAAGACCATATTGCTCTTGCTGACATCGCCTACGTAAATGACACCATCGTAAAAATGGCCTGGTTGGAAAAGTTTGAACCTGCGAAAGCTGTCATTGAAGAGCTTAAGTCAGTCTGGGATAATCCTGCAGGCCGCAATAATATAAGCAAGAAGATTAAAGATAAGTATCTTGGCTCGGCGCCGGGTGTCTATCCTTTTAAGTTTGCGAGCGCCAGGAAGGTTGAAGAGTTTGGATACAGTAATAATCGAGCAGTTAAATTCGGTCTAATAGAGAAGACTGATGAATTGCGAGCTGCGCTGGCAAACTTTAACGTCCGCGTATTTCCAGAAGGAAAGCTGGTTATTTCCGTAGACAGCATTCAACTGTTTGTAGAGCGAATTGGGTTTTACGCTGAGGATGCCTATGACTTCAATGACGCACCGGATGACAATTTCAGTCAGCCATTGGGGTTCTGGAACTTCGATGGTATAGCCAACCCGGCCTATGCGGCCACTGCAAATGCCGGTGCGGCGCAGATGAAGTCAGACATCGCTTCAAATCCCTATATCAGTGCAGAAGATTCTCAGGCGATGTTTCGGGAAATAGAGGACTCGCGTTATTTCTATATTACGAATTCTCATTTTATAAAATATCGGACGGAATTTAAAAAAGGCGGTGATTTCCAGGTTTTGTCTGATGTTCAATATCAGAATGTTCCCGTGACAGTTATAAATGTTTGGAATAAATGATGCGCATTTTTTGCTCATATACAATCGCTGTCGAAGTGGGTGTGGCGAAAGAATGACTACGCTTAAAAAGAAATGGCTAGTGCCTATCAGTTTGCTCTTGGCGTTGATTGCATTGATCGTTTATTGCGTAAGCGCAATGCTAGGGTATCCTGCAAGTACAACTATAGCTAGCCCCTCGGGTCGCTACACAATTGAGAATGTGCGTGTCGGCAGGATCTTCATGCTTGGCGGTATGGCGTATTTAAGAGTTGTCGACTCAAAAGAACCAGGAAAGGTATATCGAACCCCGTTGTATGATACTCAGTCATTGGATATGCGCACGTTCGAAGATGATACTGAAGTTGGAATTACTTGGATCGCCTTCGAAAAGAAAGATAAGGCTTTTATAATCTCCATGCCGCAATGGGAAGAAAATTGGCTAAATATTTTCATCAGTAATACACCCTACGAGATTCTGGAAAATTGATAGAAGTATGAACAGCTACGTTCGTCTCACCCTATGCTTATTAATCCACGCCCTCGGATGCGTGGCTTATGCATTTTTGAATGACGCGGTTGTGCATGCTTACAGGCTTTTTAACGGCGGATTTACCTCCCATGGTGTCGCCATCGGCATTGCGAGTTACGCACTGTTTTACATTTTTCTGGGCGTCAACCTGATCGTTGCGCTGATTCCAGGTCTGGTCGCCAAGCTGGCCATCCTTTTTCTGATGGTGGGCTTCATCCTGCTCTGGATGCTACCCGACAACCCGTTAAGAGCCCTGTTTTACGGCGTAGCTCAAGGCTGCGTCACGTTGCTGGCGATCCTCACCACTCAAGTCATCGAGTTGCGTTGGGCTTTGCGAAACATCGCAGGTCGCATTCAGCCAAGTCAGCCTGCAGGTGCAATCCAATGACCAGGTCGGACATCCAGCGTAATCCGCAGGACAGTTATTCCATGAGTTCCACTACCAGGCAGGTAACCCGTGTCCTTTAACCACTACTACCAAAGCGAACTCACCGCACTGCGCCAGTTGGGCCGCCGTTTCGCCGAGCGTAGTCCCGCGTTGGCGCCGTTCCTGGGCCAGGCCGGGCGGGATCCGGATGTGGAGCGGTTGCTGGAAGGCTTTGCGTTCCTCACCGGGCGGCTGCGGCAGAAGCTCGATGACGAGCTGCCGGAGCTCAGCCATTCGCTGATGCAGCTGCTGTGGCCGAACTACATGCGCCCGCTGCCGGCGTTCAGCATTTTGCAGTTTGATCCACTGAAGCGTTCCGGGCCGGCGCTGGTGGTCGAGCGCGATACGCCGATCGAAAGCAAACCGATCGAAGACGTGCGTTGCCGCTTCCGCACCTGCTACCCGACGGAAGTCCTGCCGTTGGACTTGGCCGCGCTGAACTACTCGGTGAAGGGCGACGGCTCGCTGCTCAGCCTGCGTCTGGAAATGAGCGCCGACGGTCACCTCGGTGAGCTGGAACTGAGCAAACTGCGCCTGCACTTTGCCGGCGAGCGCTACATCAGCCAGATGCTGTATCTGAGCCTGCTGCGCAACCTGGAAGGCATTGAGCTGATCCCGCTCGACGGCGCCGGCAAGCCGATCGATGGCGTGTCCGGCAAGCCGATGGCGTTCAAGATTCCCGGTGACCGGGTCAAGCCGGTGGGCTTTGCCGAAGAAGAAGCGTTGATCCCGTATCCGCTGAACACCTTCCGTGGCTATCGCTACCTGCAGGAATACTTCGCCTTCCAGGACAAGTTCCTGTTCGTCGACGTCAACGGTCTGGACATCCTCAAGGCGCTGCCGGAAGACACCCTCAAGCAGATGCGCGGCCTGGAATTGCGTTTTGATATCCGCAAGAGCGGGATCATGCGCATGCGGCCGACCCTGGATAACGTGAAGCTGTTCTGCACGCCGATTGCCAACCTGTTCGCCCACGACGCGCTGCCGATCCGACTCGATGGCAAACAGGATGAATACCTGCTGCTGCCGGCGGAATACGATCTGGAAAACTGCGGTGTGTTCTCGGTGGAAACCGTGACCGGCTGGAAGCCCGGCGGCCTCGGTTATCAGGAGTACGTGCCGTTCGAATCCTTCGAGCATGACCCGAGTTTCGACGTGCCCAACAGCCGTCCGCATTACAGCATCCGCCAGCGTTCGTCGTTGCTGCATGACGGCCTCGACACCTACCTGAGCTTCGGCATCCGCCACACCGAAGCCCACGAAACCCTGTCGATCGAGTTGATCTGCACCAACCAGAACCTGCCGCGCAAGCTCAAGCTCGGCGACATCTGCATGGCCTGTGAAGAGACCCCGGAGTTCCTCAGTTTCCGCAACATCACCCCGGCCACGTCGAGCTTTGCGCCGCCGCTGAACCGTGACTTCCTGTGGAAGCTGATCAGCAACATGTCGCTCAACTATCTGTCGCTGGCCGACGTCAACGCGTTGAAGGTGATTCTCGAAACCTACGACCTGCCGCGCTACTACGACCAGCACGCGGAGAAGGTCAGCAAACGCCTGCTCGGCGGCCTCAAGCACATCAAGCACCACCATGTGGATCGGCTGCACCGTGGCTTGCCGGTGCGCGGTCTGCGCACCGAACTGACCATCGACCCGGAAGGGTATATCGGCGAAGGCGACCTGTTCGTTTTCGCTTCGGTTCTTAACGAGTTTTTCGCGCTTTACGCCAGTCTCAATTCGTACCACGAGCTGCGGGTAAAAAGCACACAGGGAGAGGTGTACCAATGGACACCACGTATGGGCCTGCAGCCCCTGCTTTAAGCGGGCTGACCAAGGTAATACGCGAGTACTCGCTGTTTCAGGCCGTGCTGCTGGTGATCGACCGGCTGCGCGAGGCGCACCCGTACCTGAGCGAAGACGATCTGTACGATCAGGTGGAGTTTCAGGCCAACCCGAGCCTGGGCTTTCCGCGCAGCGACGTCGATCGCGTGGAGTTTTTCGAAGAGCACGGGCAGATGCGCGCGCGCATGCGGTTCAACCTGATCGGGCTGGTCGGCTCGGGTTCGCCGCTGCCGGCGTTCTATGGCGAACAAGCGCTGGGCGACAGCGAGGACGGCAACCCGACGCGCAATTTCCTCGACCTGTTCCACCATCGCCTGCAACGGCTGATGCTGCCGATCTGGCGCAAGTACCGCTATCGCGCCAGCTTCCAGAGCGGCGCGATCGACCCGTTCTCGTCGCAGCTGTTTGCGCTGATCGGTCTGGGTGGCGACGAGATCCGCAAGGCCAAGGAACTGAACTGGAAACGCCTGCTGCCGTACCTCGGTTTGCTCAGCTTGCGCGCGCACTCGGCGGCGCTGATCGAAGCCGTGCTGCGTTACTACTTCAAGCACGAAGACCTGGTCATCGAGCAGTGCATCGAGCGTCGCGTGGAGATTCTCGACGAGCAGCGCAACCGCCTCGGTCGCGCCAACAGCCTGCTCGGTGAAGACCTGGTGCTGGGTGAGCGGGTGCGCGACCGCAGCGGCAAATTCCGCATTCACATTACCGAACTCGACTGGGAGCGATTCCACGAATTCCTGCCGATCGGTTTCGGTTACCAGCCGCTGTGCGCGCTGGTGCGGTTCACCTTGCGTGACCCGCTCGATTACGACATTCGCCTGGTGCTGCGCCCGGAAGAAATCCGCGAACTGCGCATTGGTGAAAAGAACGACTGTCGCCTGGGATGGACCAGTTGGCTGGGCTGCGAAAAAGCAGACGGCGTGGTCACCCTGGGCAGCAAAATTCATTAAGGACGTGAGCCATGATCAACGTAGACCTGCAACAACTCATCCAGGCGCTGGACGCCGAAACCCGTCGCGATCTGGAGCGTTCGGCCGAACGTTGCGTGGCCCGTGGCGGCAGCAAGATCCTCGTCGAAGACCTGCTGCTGGGTTTGCTGGAACGACCAAACGGCTTGCTGTCGCGCGCCTTGCAGGATGCGGATGTCGATGCCGGTGAACTGAGCGCCGCACTGCAATCTCGCGTTGAACACAGCGCCTCGCGCAACCCGGTGTTCGCCCCGGAACTGGTGCAGTGGCTGCAAGACGCGCTGCTGGTGGCCAACCTCGAACTGGGCCAGACCCAGGTCGAAGACGCCGCGCTGATCCTCGCGCTGCTGCGCAACCCGATGCGCTACGCCGGCAGCCGTTATCAGCCGTTGCTCGCCAAACTGAACATCGATCGCTTGAAGGAATTTGCCCTGTCGCAACAGGAGCAACCGGCCGCCAACGGCAAGCCGGCGGCGCAGGGCGAATCGCTGCTGCAGCGTTTCACCCACAACCTGACCCAGCAGGCCCGCGACGGCAAACTCGACCCGGTGCTGTGCCGCGATGGCGCGATTCGGCAGATGGTCGACATCCTCGCCCGTCGCCGCAAGAACAACCCGATCGTGGTCGGCGAGGCTGGCGTGGGTAAGACCGCCATCGTCGAAGGCCTGGCCTCGCGCATCGCTGCCGGTGAAGTGCCGCAGGTGCTCAAGGGCGTCGAGCTGCTGTCGCTGGACATGGGCCTGCTGCAGGCTGGCGCCAGCGTCAAAGGTGAGTTCGAGCGTCGCCTCAAAGGCGTGATCGACGAAGTCAAAGCCTCGCCGAAACCGATCATCCTGTTCATCGACGAAGCCCACACCCTGATCGGCGCGGGCGGCAATGCTGGTGGTTCCGACGCGGCCAACCTGCTGAAACCGGCTCTGGCTCGCGGTGAACTGCGCACCATCGCTGCGACCACTTGGGCTGAGTACAAGAAATACTTCGAGAAAGACCCGGCGCTGGCCCGTCGTTTCCAACCGGTGCAGTTGCATGAGCCGACCGTCAGCGAAGCGGTGACCATCCTGCGTGGTCTGGCGCAGGTCTACGAGAAGAGCCACGGCATCTACTTGCGCGATGACGCGGTGGTTTCCGCTGCCGAGTTGTCCGCCCGCTATCTGGCCGGTCGCCAATTGCCGGACAAAGCTGTCGACGTGCTCGACACCGCGTGTGCCCGCGTGCGCATCAGCCTCGCTGCTGCCCCGGAAAGTCTCGAACGCCTGCGTGGCGAACTGGCCGAAGGCGGTCGTCAGCGTCAGGCCTTGCGTCGCGATGCCGAGGCCGGTCTGCTGATCGACCACGAAGCGCTGGATGCACTGGAAGCGCGACTGGACGAAGCCGAAAGCGAAATGGTCGCGCTGGAAAGTCTGTGGACCGAGCAGAAACAACTGGCCGAGCGCCTGCTGGAACTGCGCCAGCAACTGGCCAAGGCTCGCGAAGCTGCCGCCGTCGAGCCGACCGTCAGCGTTGAAGAAGACGCCGAAGGCACGGTGATCGAAACCATCGCCGCCGAGGTCGAGGAAGGCCAGAGCGTCGAAGCGCTGGAAGCCGAACTGCACCAGACCCACAGCGCCCTGACCGCTGCTCAAGTCAAAGAACGTCTGGTCAGCTTCGAAGTCTGCCCGCGTCTGGTGGCCGAAGTGATCAGCGCCTGGACCGGTGTGCCGCTGGCGCAACTGGCCCGCGAACACAACGCCAAAGTCGCGAGTTTCGCCACCGACCTGCGCACGCGCATCCGTGGTCAGGAACAAGCCGTGCACGCACTGGACCGCTCGATGCGCGCCACAGCAGCAGGTCTGAACAAACCTGATGCACCGGTCGGCGTGTTCCTGCTGGTCGGCCCGAGCGGCGTCGGCAAGACCGAAACCGCGCTGGCCCTGGCTGACCTGCTGTACGGCGGCGACCGTTTCATCACTACCATCAACATGTCCGAATTCCAGGAGAAGCACACCGTATCGCGTCTGATCGGTGCGCCACCGGGCTACGTCGGTTACGGCGAGGGCGGCATGCTCACCGAAGCAGTGCGCCAGAAGCCGTACTCGGTGGTGCTGCTCGATGAAGTCGAGAAGGCCGATCCGGACGTGCTCAACCTGTTCTACCAAATCTTCGACAAGGGCGTGGCCAACGACGGCGAAGGTCGCGAGATCGACTTCCGCAACACCTTGATCCTGATGACCTCGAACCTCGGTAGCGACAAGATCAGCGACCTCTGCGAAAACGGCGCCCGCCCGACCGCCGAGCTGCTCGAAGAGACCATTCGCCCGGTGCTGAGCAAACACTTCAAACCGGCGCTGCTGGCGCGGATGAAAGTGGTGCCGTACTACCCGGTGGGCGGCCCGGTGCTGCGCGAGCTGATCGAGATCAAACTCGGTCGTCTCGGCGAGCGCCTCAACCGCCGTCAGCTGGATTTCAGCTGGTGCCAGAACCTCGTCGATCATCTGTCCGAGCGCTGCACGCAAAGCGAAAGCGGCGCGCGCCTGATCGACCATCTGCTCGATCAGCATGTGCTGCCGTTGGTAGCCGACCGCCTGCTCGATGCGATGGCCACCGGTGAAAGCCTCAAGCGTGTGCATGCCACGCTCGATGGCAACGCCAGCGTGACGTGCGAGTTCGCCTGAGGTGGGTGTGATGTTCACTCAAGTGCCGCAGCCACTGGTCTATGCCGAAGCCTTGCTGGCGCAGTTCGCCAGCCTGTCGCGCGCGGCGGACGGTGCTGCGCTGCTAGGTGACTTCGTGCGTGGTCTGGCCGAGCTGAGCGGGTGCGAATTGACCCAGCTGTACCTGCTCGACGCCACCCACACCTGCCTGGGGATGAACGCCGAATGCCTCGACGGCGCGCTGCAACCGCGCGCCGCCACCAGCCTGCCGGCGGACTACAACGGTGAGCAGCTGCTGCAGTTTGCCCTATGCCAGAACCGCGTGGTCTGCCTCGATGATCTCGGCGCCAGCCTGCACGAAACCAGTTTCCTGCCGGCCACCGCTGGTGCCTGGCAATCGCTGCTTTGCGTGCCGCTGGTCAATCAGCAGAAGGCGGTTGAAGGCCTGCTGCTGTGCGCCAGTCGTCGTCACGTCGACCTGCAGGGTTTTGCCGATTCGCTCGGCCAGCTCGGCTCGTTCGTCCTCGGTCAATTGCATTTGCTGCAGCGTCTGCGCCAGCCGCCGGCCGAATCGGCCACGGTGGCGCGCAGTCTGCCGAGCATCAACGGCTATGGCCTGATCGGCAAAAGCGCCGCCATGCGCCAGACCCATTCGTTGATCAGCAAAGTCCTGCACAGCCCGTACACCGTGCTGCTGCGCGGCGAGACCGGCACCGGCAAGGAAGTCGTGGCCCGAGCGATTCACGATTGCGGCCCGCGCCGCTCTCAGGCGTTCATCGTGCAGAACTGCGCGGCCGTCCCGGAAAACCTGCTGGAAAGCGAACTGTTCGGCTATCGCAAAGGTGCTTTCACCGGTGCTGACCGTGACCGCGCGGGGCTGTTCGATGCGGCCAACGGCGGCACGCTGTTGCTCGACGAGATCGGTGACATGCCGCTGTCGCTGCAAGCGAAGATTCTGCGGG
This sequence comes from Pseudomonas sp. YL2, assembly GCF_023063025.1. Taxonomy (NCBI): domain Bacteria; kingdom Pseudomonadati; phylum Pseudomonadota; class Gammaproteobacteria; order Pseudomonadales; family Pseudomonadaceae; genus Pseudomonas; species Pseudomonas sp. YL2. Next base: position 220,426 of record NZ_JAJSLU010000001.1, read on the forward strand.
TGTTGCAGGAGGGCGAGATTCGCCCGCTGGGTTCCAACGACACGCACAAGATCGATGTGCGCATCATCGCCGCGACCCACCGCGATCTGTCGACGCTGGTCAGCGAAGGCAAATTCCGCGAGGACTTGTATTACCGCCTCGCACAATTCCCGATCGAGCTGCCGGCCCTGCGTCAGCGCGAAGGCGACATCCTCGAACTGGCTCAGCACTTCGCCGAGAAGACCTGCGCGTATTTACAGCGCGACCCGGTGCGCTGGTCGAGCGCGGCGCTGGAGCACCTGTCCGGTTACACCTTCCCCGGCAACGTGCGCGAACTCAAGGCACTGGTCGAACGCGCGGTGCTGTTGTGCGAGGGCGGCGAGTTGCTGGCCGAGCATTTCTCCCTGCGCATGGAACCGATGCCCGAAGACCACACCGGCCTGAATCTGCGCGAACGCCTGGAAAAAGTCGAACGCACGTTGTTGCTCGACTGCCTGCGCAAGAACGACGGCAACCAGACCCTCGCCGCCCGCGAACTGGGCCTGCCACGCCGCACCCTGCTGTACCGCCTCGGGCGGTTGAATATCAATTTGGGTGACTTCGATGGTTGACGTGAAATTGATCGCTGCGTCGAGCCGTATTCCTGTGGCCAATGATTTGCTTGGGGCTTGCAGATTACCTGTGGCGAGGGAGCTTGCTCCCGCTCGGCTGCGCAGCAGTCGCGACCCGCAGAGCCCGGTTTCCCTGATGCAGCGCAGCGTCTGGTTTCGGGGCCGCTTCGCAGCCCGGCGGGAGCAAGCTCCCTCGCCACAGAGGATCGGTATATCCCTTGTGATGGCTCGAAGGCCCCGATGTAGAGCCTTCGAGACTACCCAAAGAATTAATTTCAGCGCCGCCCGCAAGGGTCGGCGCTTTGTGCTTTGTCTACCCCTGGAGACCCTCTGATGTCTGTTCGTCACTGGCACGCTGTCCTGCTGACCCTCGTCGTTCTATGCGGCCTTGGCGGCTGTAGCGGCAATTACAAATTCAACGACAACGACTATCGCCCGTTGGGTGATCCGCAAGCGGTCAATCGCGGCAAGTGACCGCAAGGAGCATCAAACATGGAACTGGTTTTCGAAATGCTGAACACCAAGCAGTTCGTGCCCACCGAGTTGTGCCAGAAGACCTTCAAACAGGCCGGCGGCGTGATCGGGCGGGGCGAGGACTGCGACTGGATCATTCCTGACCGCAAGCGGCATCTGTCCAATCACCACGCGATTGTCAGCTACCGCGAGGGCACGTTTTTCCTCACCGACACCAGCAGCAACGGCGTCCAGGACGGCGGCAGCGGCGCACGCCTGCACAAGGGCGAACCGGTGCGCATCGAGCACGGCAGCACCTACGTGCTCGGTGACTTCGAGATTCGTGCGCGGCTGGTGCGTGACCCGGCGACCTTCGACGGTGAAGTCGGTCGTCCGCGTGCCGCCGGCAGCATCATTCCGGACGACGCCTTCCTCGATCTTGATCCGCTGAACGCGATCGAACAGCAAGAGCGCGTCTATTCGGAGATCGACGAACTGTTGGCACCGACCGCCAAGCCCGAGGACTCCCGTCAGCGTGCCGACTATGCACGTATCGACATGGAAAGCCTGATGGTGCCCGAACTGGTCGCCCCGGTTGAACCCGAGCCTGCTCCGGCCCCGAAGGTCGTCGAGCGGCAGAGCGAAGGATTCTGGGAGCATTTCGGCGCGGCACTAGGCGTGGATCTCAAAGGACTGGATCACGACGCCCGCGAAGCCTTGGCGCTGAATGCCGCGCGTCTGCTGCGCCAGAGCATCGGCGGTTTGCAGCAGAGCCTGCGCACTCGTTCGGAGCTGAAGAACGAACTGCGTCTGGCCCAGACCACCGTGCAAGGCACCAACAAGAACCCGCTGAAATTCGCCGTCGATCCGAGCGAAGCGCTGGAGATTCTGTTGCAGCCGCACAAGCCAGGGCACCTGCCGGCCGAGCAGGCGATCTCCCGTGCATTCCGCGATCTGCAAGCGCATCAGGTCGCGCTGCTCACCGCCAGCCGCGCCGCCGTGCGCGGCACGCTGGAGCACTTCTCGCCAGAGCAGTTGACCCTGCGTTTCGAGCGCGACAACAAGCCGTTGATCGCCACCTCGGGCGGACGCTGGAGAGCGTTCGGCCGCTACCACCAGGCCCTGCGTCAGGACGATGACTGGAGCGAGCGTCTGCTGGCCCGCGATTTCGCCCAGGCCTACGAAGAACAGATCCGCCTGATCTCCACCCTCCACACCGACCACCAAGGATGATGCGCATGTCTCGCCGCTCGACCGCTTTTTTCAAGACGCTGACTGCGCTCACCGTGCTGGTGCTGCTCGCCGGTTGCTCGTCGCTGTCGCCGTACTCGAAAGTGACCAAGATCAACCTGAAACTGACCGGCAGCGATCAGCTCAACCCGGACCTCAACGGCCGTCCTTCGCCGATCGTCGTGCGCCTGTTCGAACTCAAGCACCCGGTGACTTTCGAGAACGCTGATTTCTTCAGCCTCTACGAGCGCGCCAAGGAATCCCTCAACCCGGATCTGGTGGCCAGCGAAGAACTCGAACTGCGCCCGGGTGAAACCGTGGAAATGAAACTCAGCGTGGAGGAGGGCAGCCGCTACGTCGGCGTTCTCGCCGCCTACCGCGATCTGCCGGAAACCAAGTGGCGCTACACCGTTCAGGTCACCCCGCTGGAGCTGACCGAGGCCGATCTGACCCTCGATCAGGCCGGTATCCGCAACACCCATGAAGCGCTCGCCAAGGCGGATGACTGAACATGAATACCCATAAAGTCATTTGGCAGGAAGGCATGTTGCTGCGGCCGCAGCACTTCCAGCACAACGATCGTTACTACGATCACCAGATGAAAACCCGCACCCAGTTGCTGGGTGGCTACACCTGGGGTTTCCTCAATCTGGAGATCGACCTGCAGTTCCTCAACATGGGCAAACTGGTGATCAGTGCCGCCTCGGGGATCCTGCCGGACGGCAGCCTGTTCGAGCTCGGCGGCAACACCGAGCCGCTGGCGCTGGACGTGCCGCCGAACACCGGCAACACGCCGATTTACCTGGCGCTGCCGTTGGTCACCGGTAACCACATCGAGGCGCGCCGTCCGGAGCAGTCCGACGTGCTCGCACGTTACACCGCGTACGACGCCGAAGTGGCCGACTCCAACGCCGGCGATGATTCTGCCAGCCAGGTCAGCTGTGGCCGCCCGGATTTCAAACTGTTGCTCGGCGAGCAGCAGAGCGATCAGGCCTACGTGAAGCTGAAAATCTGCGACGTACTCGACACCACGCCTGATGGCGTGATCAGCCTCGATCCGGATTTCGTGCCGACCTACATCCAGGCCCATGCGTCCAGCTATCTGCTGTCGTGCCTCAAAGAAGTCATCAGCATGCTCAACCACCGGGGCGACACGATTGCCGAGCGGATTCGCTCCAACGGCAAGGTCGGTGGCGCGGAAGTCGGCGACTTCATGATGCTGCAACTGATCAACCGTACCGAACTGCTGCTGCGCCATTACCTCGGTCTGGAGCAGGTGCACCCGGAAGAGTTGTATCGCACGCTGCTGACCATGCTTGGCGATCTGGCGACCTTCTCCAGCGACAGCAAGCGCCCGCGTCTGGACAGCCGCTATTCCCACGCCGATCAGGGCGCGAGCTTCCGCAAACTGATGGAAGCGATTCGTCAGGTGCTGTCGATGGTGCTCGAACAGCACGCTATCGAACTGATCCTGCAAGCGCGTCAGTACGGCATCATCGTGTCGCCGTTGCACGACCACAAACTGCTCGGCTCGGCGTCGTTCGTGCTGGCGGCAAGTGCCAACTGCGACTCCGAAGAACTGCGCCACCGCTTGCCGGCGCACCTCAAGGTCGGCCCGGTGGAGCGTATCCGCCAACTGGTCAACCTGCACCTGCCGGGGATCAAGGTCAAACCGTTGCCGGTGGCCCCGCGGCAGATCGCGTTCCACTCGAACAAAACCTACTTCATCCTCGAACTCAGTTCCGAAGACCTGGCGCAACTCGAGCGCTCCGGCGGCTTCGCGTTCCACGTGTCCGGCGAATTCGCCGAGCTTGAACTGAAATTCTGGGCCATCAGGAACTGACCGCCATGATCAAGGAAACGGATTACAACCAGGACGACAAAACCGTCCTGCTCGATCGTCAGGGCCACGGACCGGCAGCCAGTCCGCTGACCGACTTCGCCGCGCCGCCGCGCTTCGAGCAACTGGAAGAACGGATGATCTACGCCGCGCGCCTGCGCCCGGCGGAGGCGTTCAACATCAGCCTCAATTCGCTGGTGGCGGCGTCGTCCGAACTGCTCTCGGAAGTGGTACGCCTCAAGCACAGCGAAACCCGCGAAGACCTCTACGCGCTCAACGAGCGCCTGACCGCCGGGCTCAAGCTGTTTGAAGTGCGCGCGTTGCACAACGGCGCCGAAAGCAGCCAGGTGATGGCCGCGCGTTACGTGCTCTGCACCGTGGTCGACGAGGCCGTCGTGACCACACCGTGGGGCAACGAAAGCGAGTGGTCGCAGATGAGCCTGCTCAGCAGCTTCCACAACGAGACGTTCGGTGGCGAGAAGTTCTTTCAGCTGCTTGATCGGCTGTCGAAGAACCCGGTCAAGCACCTGCCGATGCTTGAGCTGATGTACCTGTGCCTGTCCCTCGGTTTCGAGGGCAAGTACCGCGTGCAGGCCCGTGGCATGCTCGAACTCGAAGGCATCCGCGACGCCCTGTACCGGCAGATCCGTCAGTTGCGTGGCGACGTGCCGCGTGAATTGTCGCCGCACTGGGAAGGCCTCAACGACCAGCGCCGCAACCTGGTGCGCATCGTGCCGGCTTGGATGGTGGTGCTGTTCACGTTGGTCTGCCTGGTGGTGATGTATTCGGGCTTCGCCTGGGTCCTGGGCGAGCAGCGCGACACCGTTCTGCAACCTTATCAGCCGCTTGATCCGGCCGCGGTGCAACCGCAGTCGCAGCCGTAAACAGGGACGTGTGATGAAAAAGTTTTTCAAGAAAGTCGGCGCCTTCCTGCGCCAGACCTGGGTCTGGACCCTGCTGCTGGTGCTGTTCGTGGCACTGCTGGTGTGGTTCGTCGGCCCATTGTTGGCGGTGGATGACTACAAGTTCTGGGAAAGCGCGACCTCGCGTCTGCTGACCATCGCCGTGTTGTTCCTGATCTGGGGCCTGACCATGGTCTTCGTCAGCTGGCGCGCGGGCATCCGCAAGAAAGCCGTCGAAGAAACCGAAGATGGCCAGGATCGCATCCGTCGTGACGAGCTGATCGAAGAAGAGCAGAAAGAGTTGAAGGCGCGCTTCAAGGACGCGCTGAAAACCCTGAAGACCTCGAGCCTGTATCGCGGCCGCAGCGAACGCTGGCGCAACGACTTGCCGTGGTACCTGCTGATCGGTCCGCAGGCCTCCGGCAAGACCAGCCTGCTGGACTTCTCCGGGCTGGAATTCCCGATCAACAAGATCGACCGCAAGCTGACCCGTGACACCCTCGGCACCCGGCATTGCGACTGGTACTTCGCCGATCACGGTGTGCTGATCGACACCGCCGGGCGCTACACCACCCAGCCGGACGCGGAAGTCGACGGCAATGCCTGGACCACCTTGCTCGAACTGCTGCGCAAGCGTCGTCGCGGGCGTCCGTTGAACGGTGTGCTGGTAACCATTCCGGTGGAATCGCTGATCGGTGGCAGCGAGCAGGACATCGACACCCTGGCGCGCCAGGTGCGCGGTCGTCTGCAAGACGTCTATCAGAAACTGCACGTCGACGTGCCGGTGTATCTGGTACTGAGCAAGGCGGACAAGCTGCTCGGTTTTGACGAGTTCTTCGATCAACTGACCCGCGAAGAAAGTGATCAGGTGCTGGGTACCAGTTTCCGCAAGGATCAGGTTGGTACCGACGTCGCGGTACTGCGCGGCGAATTCGAAGAGTTGCTGCGGCGCCTGAACAATCAGGTGATCATGCGCATGCACTCCGAGCGCGATACCCAGCGCCGTGGCCGCATCCTCGACTTCCCGCATCAACTGGGGCAGATCGGCGAGCGCCTGTGCCTGTTCGTCGACATGGCGTTCACTGGCAACCGGTATCAGCGCGCGTCGCTGCTGCGGGGTTTCTACCTGACCAGTGCTCCGCACCTGACGCAGGAAATGGACGCGACTACCGCCGGCATCGGCGCCAACCTCGGCATGAATGCCGGCGTGCTGCCGACCCTGCGCAGCGGCCGTTCGCGTTTCATCCATCATCTGTTCAGCCGGGTGATTTTCCCCGAGTCGGATCTGGCCGGCCTCGACAAGCGTGAGCGCAGCCGCATCCATTGGGGTCAGCGTGCGTTGTACGTTGGCGCACTGGCGGCATTGGCGCTGTTCGGCATGCTCTGGGCCGGTGGTTTCTCGGCCAACTATGAGCGTCTGGAAAACCTGCGCACGCTGGCGCAGAACTGGACTCAGCAGCGTTCGGCGCTGACCCCGCGTGATGACGCGATGGGCGTGTTGAAAACCCTCGACACCAGCTACACCGCGACTCAGGTGTTCCCGAAGAAGGGCGACGTCTCGTACCACGAGCGTGGCGGCCTGTATCAGGGCGAAGACGTCAACCCGGTGGTCAAGCAAGCCTACGAGCATGAGCTCGAAGCGCAGTTGCTGCCACGGGTCGCGACGATGCTCGAAGGGCAGATCCGCGCCAACATGAAGGACCGCGACAAGCTGCTCAACAGCCTGCGTGCGTACCTGATGCTGAACATGAAAGACCGTCGTGACGCCGTGTGGCTCAAGGACTGGGTCGCCACTGACTGGTCGCAGCGCTACACCGGCAACACCGCGGTGCAGAATGGTCTGAACACCCACCTTGAGCGCCTGCTGAAGCAGCCGTTCATCTACCCGCTGAACGATCAACTGGTGACTCAGGCTCGTCAGGTGCTGCGCGCCGAATCGCTGGCCACCGTGGTCTACCGCATGCTCCGCGAGCAGGCGCGCAACCTGCCGGAATACCGTTTCAGCCAACACCTCGGCCCGCAGGGCTCGCTGTTCATCGGCACCGAATACGTGATCCCGGGCTTCTACACCCAGCAGGGTTATCAGCAGTACTTCTCGGTGCAGGGTTCGGCGCTGGTCACCGACATCCTGCGTGACAACTGGGTGCTGGGCGAAGGCGCGGGCATCAGCGACATGGACTTGCGTCGCCTGATGGTCGAACTGGAGCAGCTGTACTTCCGCGACTACGCCAACTACTGGAGCGAGGCCGTTGGCCAGGTGGCCTTGCCGCCGATCAGCGACGCCGGTGAAGGCGCCGAGCAACTGGCGGGCCTGACGTCGGCCAACTCGCCGGTGCTGGCGTTGCTCACTGAAGTGCGCGAGAACACGCGCTTCCCGGCTGCTGCCGATCCGGTGGACGAAGCCGGTGATGCCGCCGATGCACTGGCAGGGCAGAAGGGCAAACTGGGCAAGGTCGGCAAACTGGCGTCTGCCGTGGCGGACAAGGCTTCGGCGATGGCCGTGGCGAAGAGCCTCCCGGACACCGCGAAGAAGTCGCTGCAACGTCGCTTCGAGCCGCTGCATCGTTTGCTGGATGACAACAACGGCCCGGCCGCAGACCTCACCCCGGCCATCAGCGCGCTCAACGACCTGCAACTGCAACTGTCCGGTCTGGCCCGTTCCAGCACGCCGGAACAAGCCGCGTTCGAAATGGCGAAAACCCGCATGAGCGGCCAGCGTGATGCGCTGACCAACCTGCGTGCGGCCTCGGGTCGCCTGCCGCGTCCGCTGAGCGTGTGGTTCAACGTGCTGGCCGAAGACTCGTGGCGCTTGGTGCTCAACGATGCTTACCAATACCTGAACGGCCGTTATCAGAACGAGCTGTACAGCGTGTATGGCAAAACCATCAGCAAGCGTTATCCGTTCAGCGCCAGCAGCACCAGCGACGTGGCGATCAGCGACTTCCGCGAGTTCTTCCGCGCTCAAGGCACCGTCGATCGCTTCTTCGACAGCTACATGCGTCCGTTCGTCAGCGGTGATCCGGGCAACTACCGGATGCGCAGCGTCGACGGTCACAGCCTGCCGGTGTCGAAGATGTACCTCGACCAGATGGCAGCAGCCCTGACCATTCGCCAGAGCTTCTTCTCGATCAACCCGGCCGAGCCGACCGTGCAGTTCAAACTGGAGCCGTACACCCTCGATCCGGCGGTGAGCCGTTCCGAGTTCAAGTTCGGCGACAAGACCATGGAGTACCGCCACGGTCCGATCCTGCCAATGACGTTCAAGTGGCCGACCGACGCTGAAGACGGTCGCACCAGCCTGGTGATGGACAAGATGGCCGGGCGTCCGATCGGTATCGAGAAGAACTCCGGCCCATGGTCGCTGTTCCGTCTGTTCGACCTGATGCAGACCGAGTACCTGACCGGTCGCGACGTGCTGGTGCTGAAAGCCGACGTGGGTGGCCTGCGTGCCAACTACCTGCTGACCAGCCAGCGCACGCCGAACCCGTTCGACATGGGCGTGCTGCGTACCTTCCGTATGCCGGTGCAGCTCTGATGCTGGTGGCCAGTCCCTGGCGCAGCGCGGCGCGTACCGACCCGGGCAAGGTGCGGGCGCGCAACGAAGATGCCTTCCTCGACTCGCCACAGCAGGGGCTGTGGGTGGTCGCGGACGGCATGGGCGGTCATCAGGGTGGCGACATCGCCAGCCAGTTGATCGTCGCCAGCCTGGCTGAATTGCCGCAACACGAGGACTTCGACGAGCGCCTCAAAGCCATCCGCCAGTGCCTGCACTGGTTGAATCGGCGTTTGGGGCAGGAGTTGACGGTCACCGCCGGACGCCACGACAGCATCATGGGCAGCACCGTCGTGGCGCTGCTGGTGGAAGGCAATCGCGCGGCCTGCATCTGGGCCGGCGATAGCCGTTGTTACATGTGGCGCGGGCAGCGGCTGTATCAGCTGTCCAAGGACCATTCGCTGCAGCAGCAACTGATCGACGAGCAACAGATGAGCGTCGAACAGGCGGCAGCGCACCCGGCGGCTCAGGCCTTGACCCGAGCCGTCGGTGCGGCCGAACAGCTGACCCTGGATGTCCTCGAACTCGAGGTCTATCCGGGCGATGCGTTTTTGCTGTGCAGCGATGGTTTGTATCAGGGCCTGAGCAGCGATGCCCTCGGCAACGCCCTCAGCCTCAGCGCGCCGCATGTGGCGCTGGAACGTCTGTTCGACGGCGCCCTGCGGGGCGCCGCCCGGGACAACCTGACTGCCGTGGTGATCCGCCAATGACTGAAATCGAATCCTCAGTCGATGACTTGCTGATGAGCGAAGAGCAGGCCAGCAACCTGACCTACTTCGCCTTCGCCAAGGCAAACAACGCCGAGCCGTTGCTGGCGCCGACCAAGGCCAGCATCGGTGCACTGCCGGACGTACTCGCCGGCCGCTACCACCTCGAGCGTCTGCTCGGGGCGGGCGGCATGGGCGCGGTCTACCGGGCGCGAGATCTGCTGCACGAGCAGTTCGGCGATCCCGACCCTTACATTGCGCTGAAAATCCTCAGCGAAGAATTTGCCGAATCGCCGGACGCCAGTGCCTTGCTTTACAGCGAGTTCGCCCTGACCCGACGCCTGCGCCACGACAACGTCGTGCGTGCGCACACTTTTGAAGTCGATACCGACTGCCAGCGGGCCTTCATCACCATGGAATACATGCGTGGCCTGACCCTGGACAAATTGCTCTGCGAGCGGCCTCTCGGCCTGCCGTGGAAAGAAACGCGCGACATCGCGTTGCCGCTGCTCGACACGCTGGCCTACGCCCACCGTCGCGGCGTGCTGCACGGTGACATGAAACCGAGCAATGTCATGCTCAGCGAAGACGGCCTGCGCCTGTTCGACTTCGGTCTCGGCCAGGCAGACGAGGGCGTGTTGCCCGGCCTGCCGCACCTGAGCCGCGAGCGCTTCAACGCCTGGACCCCGGGCTACGCCGCCCCCGAACTGCTTGAGGGCCAACCGTTGTCGGCCAGCGCGGACGTGTACGGCGTGGCTTGCGTGATCTATGAACTGGCGAGCGGCAAACACCCGTTCCGCCGCTTGCCCTCGACCCAGGCCCGCGACGAGCACCTGGAGCGCGAGCTGCAAGCCCCGGCGAACTTACCGAAACACGGCTGGCCAGCGCTGCGAACCGCGCTGAGCTTCAATGCGGCAGAACGCACCATCACTGCCGATCAATTGCGTGACGCCTTGGGCGCCACTTCGTCCTGGCTGCAACGGTTGCGACTTCGGGCGTAACGGACGACATTCGAACAGGGAGCGCTTTATGTTCAACCCAGCTAACGAAACCCACTTCAGCCTCAAGGTCGAAGACTACGTGGGCGACCTGCAAGTGCTGTCGTTCACCGGCACCGAAGGCATCAGCCAGCCGTTTCGTTTCGACCTCGAACTGGTCAGCGAAAACCCCGATCTGGACCTGGAAAAGCTCCTGCACAAGCAGGCGTTCCTCGCATTCGATCCACAGGGCTCGGGCATCCACGGCCAGATCTACCGCGTCGCCCAGGGCGATGCCGGCAAGCGCCTGACCCGCTACAAGGTCTCGCTGGTGCCGCAACTGCAATACCTGCATCACCGCACCAACCAGCGCATCTACCAGCAGATGTCGGCGCCGAAAATCATCGCGCTGATCCTCGACGAACACGGGATCAAGGGCAACGCCTACAGCTTCCAGCTGAGCCAGCCTTGCCCGGATCGCGACTACTGCGTGCAGTACGACGAAACCGACCTGCACTTCGTCCAGCGCCTGTGCGAAGAGGAGGGTATTCACTACCACTTCCAGCACAGCGAAAAGGCTCACCTGCTGGTGTTCGGTGACGACCAGACCGTCTTTCCCGACCTCGGCCAGCCGACTGCTTACATACAGGGCAGCGGCATGGTCGCCGAAGAACCGGTGATCAAAGGCTTCAAACTGCGCCTGGAAACCCGCACCAGCCGCACCACGCGCCGCGACTACGACTTCGAAAAACCGCGCCTGCAGATGGAAGCGGCTTACAAACCGGATGGCGAGAGCACTGAACCGGATCTCGAAGACTACGACTACCCGGGCCGCTTCATCGACCGCGCGCGCGGCAAGTTCCTCAGCCAGCGCGCCCTCGAACGCCATCGCGCCGACTACCGCCAGGCCGAAGGTCGCGGCGACCAGACCAAACTGGTCAGCGGTCACTTCATGGCCATGTCCGACCACCCGCGCAGCGAGTGGAACGACCTGTGGCTGCTCACCGAAATCTTCCACGAAGGCAAACAGCCGCAAGTCCTCGAAGAAGGCGTGACCAGCGACACCACCGACAACAAGGACGACTTCCACCAGGGCTACCGCAACACCTTCCTCGCCACCCCGTGGGACGTGTTCTACCGCCCGGCCCTCGAACACCCGAAACCGCGCGTGCTCGGCAGCCAGACCGCCATGGTCACCGGCCCCAAAGGCGAAGAAATCCACTGCGACCAATACGGCCGCATCAAAGTCCAGTTCCACTGGGACCGCGAAGGCTTGGCCGACGACAAAACCAGCTGCTGGCTGCGCGTCTCCAGCTCCTGGGCCGGCGACCGCTACGGCGCGATCAGCATTCCGCGCATCGGCATGGAAGTCCTCGTCACCTTCCTCGAAGGCGACCCCGACCAACCCCTCGTCACCGGCTGCCTGTACCACAAGGAAAACCCGGTGCCGTACGCCCTGCCGGAGAACAAGACTCGCAGCGTGTTCAAAACCCTCAGCTCCCCGGGTGGCGGTGGGTACAACGAACTGCGCATTGAAGACAAGAAAGGTGCGGAGCAGATCTACATCCACGCCCAGCGCGATTGGGACGAGAACATCGAGCACGACCAGAAGATTCGGGTCGGGAATGAACGTCACGACACCGTGGTGAAGAACACCTACACCGAGCTGAAGGCTGAAGAACACCGCACCACCATCAGCGACCGCAAGATCGAAGCGAAGCTGGATGATCATCTGACGGTTGGGCAGAACCAGCATGTGAAGCTGGGTACGGCGCAGCTCACCAGCGTGGGGAAAGAGATTCACCTCAAGGCTGGGGACAAGATTGTTATTGAGGCGGGGACGGAGCTGACGATTCTCGGCGGCGGCAGTTTCATCAAGCTCGATGGTGGTGGTGTGACCGTGGTTGGGCCGGTGGTGAAGATCAATGCGGGTGGCTCGCCGGGAGCGGGCACTGGCATCGGGATCAAACCGCCGGTGCTGCCGGGGGCGGCGGATAAGGATAAGGCGGGGAGTTTGATGGATCAGGCGTTGGGGAATGCGGTACCTGAGAAGGTTAAGCCGAAGGCTTTTTTTGTGTTTTCTGAGTGATCGACATGAATGGTTTGTTGAAGAAGAGGAATGGTTTCGCCGTAGCGGCTTTCACCGTCTCGCTGCTGAGCCTGTTCAATGGCAGCGCTTATGCGGATGAGTGTCCGTCTGAGGACTTTTCCCAATTCCTGCCGGCGTTCTCTGCGAATGCTGAAACTCAGCAGCGGTTGACTGCGATGACGGTGAAGTCGCTGGTTTTGAAACCTGCTGGGGAGAGTGGAAATTTTGAGCCGCAAACGACGGGAGTCAAAAGCTCAACATTGGCCTTTCCACTGATGGCGCCCGTAGCCACAGGTAAGACAGAAGGTGTCGAAGTCGAAGCGGTTGACGACAGTCACTTTAACGTTGTTGATAAGCGTGCAGGTAACAGCAACATCAAGATCTTTAACTTTTCTCACCAGGCGTGTTGGGTTTTGGAGGGTGTTGAGGATTGGTCGATTAGTGAGAAAAATCTCGTAGTGGCGAGTACGCCGACCATGAACACCTCCGAGAATTTTTGTTATCAGCGCGCGCAAGCCTTCGCTGGGTTAGGTGGGTTAGAGCAGTATCGGCTAACCGGTGAACTGTTTGTGGCTGCGCTGGAAAACTATGAGTGCGCTGCTGCTTCTGGAGACCCACAAGCAAGTTTGAGTGCTGCGGGTCTGAGTCTTTCTGGAATGGCACCACAGTTGGAAACGGAAAAAGTCGAGGCGCTTTTCAAGGCTGCCGCGACAACGCTTGCCGACGGTGCAGCCTCTCTTTCGACTTTCTATTGCTACGGGAACAACCCTGTACCCGAAGGGCCTTGCCGACATCCAGAGCAAGCCGAAAAAGAGCTTATTCGCGCTGCATCAATGGGTTCGGTCGATGCGATGAATTACTTGGGTTACTCGTTTGAAGAAGGAAGGCTCGTTACCAAAGACATGTCCAGAGCGCTTGCCTGCTATCGCCTCGCCGCTGACAAGGGTAACGACACCGCTGCCGGAAATCTGAAACGTTTACACGCGCAAGACGCTGCTGCTTCTACCAAGACCAGCTATTGCTATTAATTTGCAGGATGCAGAAATGACCGAACCACTCGATTTAAGAAACCAGTACACCGGCGGTGATTACGTCTACCTGATGGGAGGTAATGGCACTCAAACCAACGCGGCGGGAAAAAAACTGATCGATTGTTCACATATGGTGAACCTTCTGCTCACTGGCGCGGGCTACCAGATTGAGTATGAGGAGACGAGAGCTATGAACGCCTCCTCTCGCTTTTACACCGTAGTGCCGCCGACAGAGGTCAAGAAAGGGGACATTGCTCTTTGGATTGACATACTTCCTCTAACGGGAGGTAGTCGTCGTCTGTTTCATACTGGCATTGTCATGGAGTACAACGCGGCGACGCGTCAAGGAAAAATTTTTGGTGCTCAGACCACTAACGGACCTTCAGAAGCATTCTTTGGAACTAACCCGCCTGCTTACTACTGGCCTGTTCCAACAAAATTTCTGAGAGCTAAGGAGGAATATCGGACAGGTGCCACGCCAGCTCCCGCGCCGTCGGCAGCACCTGCACCGGCAGGCCCCGCCCCTCTGATGAACTTTCAATATCCGTTCAGAAAAGCTGACGGTAAACAGTTCGCTGATGCTGAGGAGGTTTACAAAGCCCTCGAGGCTGAAACTGCTGGCCACTACTTGCTAGGCAGCAACAAGTTCTGGCATGGCGGCATTCACATCAGCAATGCCAGCGCTCCTCAGTGCATCTTGAACGAACCAATTCGGTGTATGGCCGACGGTGAAGTCGTGGCCTACCGACTTAACGAAGATTATTTGGAGTCTACGTTCGGTGAAAATGAGAAAAAACTGAAGTATTCCAACTCGTTTTGTTTGGTGCGACATGAGTACAAATCTGCGCCGAACCCAGAAGACGGACCGAATAAAGGCAAGCAAAATAAGCTGAATTTCTACAGCTTGTACATGCACCTTCTGCCCTTCAAGCGTTATCCGCTGACTGAGGAAGAAACTCCGAAGCCTCAGGTGACCATGAAGGTAAGTGACTTCAACGCTTACGACGATTTCCCTGAATCCAGTAGCGTTCAGAACGTCGGCAAGCTCGTTGCGGGGACCAAACTTGAAATACTGGATCAAAAGGCCCTAGGCACAGTTACCTACGCAAAAGGGAAAATCCTGTCAGGTAGCGTGAAAAAAAGCGGCCACAAAGTTCGCGAGACTGGCAAAGAGGTTTGGTTCGCATACTTGAAAGACGGAGAACCCTACAAAAACTCCAAACCCGCACGTATATGGCTGGCAGACCCGATCCCGGAGCGTTTAAAGCCAAAATATTGGCAAGGTAAGGTGAAAGGAACCGCGTTGACAAGATTGGATCTTTATCAGGGTCCTATCTCTGCTCAAAATGGTCAGAATGCCGGTGATAAGATTGGCTCGCTGCAACTTAACCCTCAAAGTTCGGTGGAATTTGAAAGCAAAGAGGTACTGAACCTCAATGTTGCAGGGACAATTCGTCGAATGGCGAAATGTACGAGCAGCGGTAGCTTGGCTGGGGATGGGAACCTTCCTCCCAGCTTCTGGGCAATTGTGGAAAACGACTTTGTTGCTTGGGATGTAATCCCGAGCAGCTTTGACTCTGTGGAGTCCGCAAGCATTGGAATCAAGGCTGGAGATCCGATTGGCTACCTGGGATTGACTGAAAACCTGACCGGCGAAGATGGCGGTGTAGCGAGTAAGTATCAAGTGCACGTCGAGATATTCACTGCTGAAGCAGACGTAAAAGACTTCCTCAAGAATACGGCTGGGCTGAAGATCGGCAAGCAATACCTGTATTTGCCGACCGAAAGTGAGCTGAAGAAAAAAGCACCTGCTACAGGCAGTACGGTACTGAAAGCGGAACATGCGGTTGATTTGAACAAGACTCCAATCGTCAAAGTGGGCGCCGACGATTACTACGATGTGACCGTTACTGACAATGCTCAGGCGGTCAACGGCCTAGTCAAGAAAGCCGGTGCACAAATCATCACTCAGCATGATTGGGAAAAGCTGGGGTTTCAGATCGTCGAAGAAACCAATGCGACAGCGGACGGTTTTCTTGATCCTAATGACATGCCCGTGTTTTTTCAGGACATGCTTACGAAGATTGATAAAGACGAAAGCGGGGATGTCGATCCGGCTGAGCTGGCCGAGGCCTTGAAAAACCCCGATACGCGGTCGCAGTGGTCCAGGCTGGTGGCCCATCATCCGACCGAGTGGAAAGCGAAAGCAGATGCTCCCAAATGGAGTCGGCTTGATACTGAGCTCAAGCATGCACCGAAAACACTGCAGCATGAAAAGGAGAGGATCAGCAGCTATGTGTTTTGGGATGATCTGAAAGAAAAGGCTGCCATCAGTACCGATTTGATATGGCATTTTCATTCGATTGCATTTGTAGCGAACGCGCTGTCGGCTGCTTGTATCCCACTCAACAAGGCCAAAGAAATCGCCCTATTGGTTTCCTCTGGATACGAAGGAAAGAGCGAGCTGGATTATGAGGCACTGGCGGGTAACTTCGATGGTCAAGGTATGTCTTTCGGTGTTATTCAGTGGAACTTCGGGCAAGGCACGTTGGGACCGGTTCTACTGGAAATGCGTGCAGCAGATCAAACCACGTTTGATGGATGTTTTGGCTCTAACATGAATTTTCAGACACTGATAAATTCGTTGAATTCAGCCGATACCGCTGCCCAGAAAAATTGGGCGTTGGGAGTAATTGCTAACAATAATGCAGGGTGGAAGTCGGCTTTCAAGAAACTTGGTGAAGTTGAGGCGTTTCAGAAAATTCAGCTGAATTGTGCGGCGAAATATAATGATAATATAGCGTCTTGTATCAAGCTGATGCGAGAGTTAGCGCCGAATCTGATGGTTAAGATTCAGTTGCGGACTTATTGTGCGCTATACGACCTGTGTGTTCAGCAAAACCATCTTGCGAAGGCGGAACAACTTATTAGAGATGAATTTCCTAGCGCTAACATTACAACCCAAAAAGAGTTACTTATTTTTGTTTGTAAGAAGCGAGCCGAAAAAGCTTCGACGGCCTACAGGGCAGACGCGTTCAGTCGCCGGATGGGGATTATTCAGGGACAAAAATATACCGCTACAATGAGTGGTAACACCGCCACTAAAGAAAACGGCAATTTCGGAATGATCGTTGAGGGTGACATCTGTGAGCTTTAAATTCCGTTGGTTTATTACTTTGATTTTGCTTTCGTCTCCAGCGTGGAGTGAAGGAAAAAAGCTGGCGTGCGATCCTGATACCAATGTTTGTTCAGTGGCTATTTCGGAGAACTTCTGTGGTTCTGATGGCGTTCCAAAGGCGAAGTTAGATATCAGGAGCCAGAGTTATATATTGAGCTGTGAATGTGACTGTAGCTCTCAGGAAAACACCTTCTGGATTTTGAGTGCTGACGGAAAAGTGCAAACACTTGATGCGAGCAAGATCGTAAGTGGCGTGGATATTGGCAAGAATAAATCCGGAGTACCTGACGCTTTCGGTGTGGTTCCTTATTGCCAACCAATTAATGCAAGTGGTGAAAGTCTGGTGTATCTACAGAAAGGTCCTAGCTCTGCGGGGCAACCACAACCATATTGCTATTCAGTGCTTGAACATGATGAAGCGCAGAAATGTGAAAGCGCTGAATGTCTGAGTAAGATAGAAATGGTCTCTGGTGTTGAGAAAAATATAAAAGAAGAACTTTTGGTCGAGTTCAAAAACGCCACGTCGCGCCTTTATAAGGATAAAGCAAGATTTTCTAGCTTTCCGAAACGTGATTTTATTGAACGCTACATTGGTGAGTATGGTTACTCTTCTGCCAGCCAACAAGTTTTCAATGACGTAGCATTTTTTTGGCAGCAAGCAGGCTTCAATACCGACGCAATTTGGCTCTTGAAAAAAGTTATTTCAGAAAATCCGAAGCGGACAGTTGCCTATCTTAATCTCGCAGATGCTTATTGGGAGGCGGGTGATAAAGCATCCGCAGGAAAGAACTATAAGGTATATACCGATCTCATGAGCGAGAATGGCAAGCAAGCCAAGGTTCCTGATCGGGTTAGGCAGCGTGCTACAACGCAGTAATAGAAGAAGTTGCAGACTACTCTCCTTCTGTTAAGGCTCACGGGTCATGACTAGGCCTTGGAAACTTTATTGTTTGATGGGACGTTTGCTACGGGGCTTTAATGGATCTGTTCTGGTAAAGGAGCCGGATTTATTTTTTGCGCTCGACTGCTTTGAATTTGGTTGAGAACTTAAATAGATCTGGCCCGTTTGTCGGTTCTGACTCTATTTTCTGTCGCAAACCCGTTCAGAATTGAACGGGTCACTGACTTTTTTACGGACGCCAAGGAATGCAGATTTTCAGATTCAGTCTCATTATTTTACTTTCAATACTGTCGCCTGTGGTCATGGCTGAGGGCACGATGATTGCCACCATCCTTCAGGCCGACTTTTCCAAGGATCCGGAAGTCCGGTTGCTTGTCAGAGTCGTTGATGTGGGTGGCGGTTCGGATAGCCCTTCCATGGCGGTTCGTAATCAATGCCTGGAGAGGAAGGCGTCCGCAGAACGTCCTGGGCCGGATCCGTGCTTTTCGATAGAGATCACTGAGAGCAAAAAGCAACGGGCCATTGTTCGGCAAACGCTATTGAATGATCCTCAGCGAACAACCGACCCTATCTATTTGGAAATTGTTTATCGCTCGGAGGTCAGCGAGAGTGATCCGACGAATCACCATCAGCGATCCGCCACAATGAAGATCGAAGAAAACGGCCTCTACAATTGGAACAATGAAAGCGAACAGGCATTGGCGGACGTTGAGTGGTTTCCCTCGGGAAATGGTGTTCTTGATCTGATGGTTCCTGACGCGGATGCATTGTTGAACTCTGTATATCGGGATCGTATGAGTCGGCTGGACGAAAGCGGTCAGAAAGCACTGAGGGAAACTCAAAGAGCCTGGATGAAATTTCGAGATGCGGAGTGCCAGGCCGACCCGAAATCGCATAAATCTGTTTTCGGTGAGTGGTCCGATGCCTGCCTAATTCGCGCGACGATAGAGCGTGCTCGCCAATTGGCTTTGGCACCGGACAAGAGCAGACGTTGAAACGGACAAGCCAGAGCATTCGCGCGAAAGCGACGACTTGGATGAACATGCATAAACTTTTCTTTCTCTTTTTTGCGCTATTTCCTTTAGGCGCTCAAAGCGCAGTCACCACCGAATCACTTTGCTTCGAACTATCCCAATCGAGCCCGGTAAAGTTCGAACTCCGTACCTACTATGACGAAGCCAGCAAATGGTCCGGTGGTTTTGTGAAGTACGCCAAATCCAGCGAGCCTATTTCCATTGTGTTGACGGATTCTCAGAATGAAATCCTCGATCCGGACGCGCCTTGGCAGCACACCAGAACTTGGTCCGAAGTCATCAACGGCGAGGTCACGGGCACTTATGAGTTGATGACACAAGGCTCGCAGATCGTCTCGATGTCTTACACAAAGCAGTCCAACGGCAAGGTATACAGCTTCGGAATCAATACCAGCATCGACTCCTCTCCGGAGTCCGGATGCAAGTGGGAATAGGGCGAGTACATGCATTTCAAAACTTTAGCGTTATCACTGCTGGGCCTGCTGTGGACGATCCCGTCGCTAGCCGAAACCGCTACGTTCAGCCCAACCCAAGGCGTTGAAGCAACGCTGGTTCTCAAAGGCTCCACGCTGAACGTCGCGGTTAAAGGCGAAACGCATAACGAGTCGCGGACGGTCGATTTTGAAGCCGTAAACGAACTCCACATGCAGTTCGACGATTTCAATTTCGACGGCGCACAGGATTTCGCGATCTGGCAGCTTGATGACGGCATGGGTACTTACGACTACTACCGGGTGTTCATTTACCAAGCCAGAACCGGCACCTTCGAAGAATTGCAGCCGGATTGCGGCGATGGTTTCGTTAATTTGCGCGTCGACAAAAAGCGTAAAGCGTTGCTCAGCACCTACTGGGAAATGAACATACCCAAGCAATGCGTCACCCGGTTCTCCAAACGCAAAGCCTGAATGACTCAAGGAAGAACACAGTGAAATGGTTTGTTGTGGCGAGCTTAGAACGAAGGATATGTCTCGGGCGTTAGCCTGTTATCAAATGGCGGCTGACAAAGGTAATCAGTTGGGTCTCTTCAAGTGGGGCGATTGGGATCGTCAGGCACCGCGCCGATCAAGGCTAGTCGCTGCATCTGAGTTTTGGGGGCATGTTTGATGCGCTTTCGCACGCGTTGAGCCTGAATCCCTCACGCTAAAACGTTTAATACTTGAGCATCTGACGACCGCGATTTTCCTTTAAACTCCTCACCCCCAAGGAATGCGCTCAGGACACGGAATGCCAGCCCCCTCGATCTCCCTTCGCCCCGCGTTAGTACTCTGGCTATACGCCGCCGCAATCGTGCACATTCTCGCCGGCCTCACCCTGACTCGGGCCGGTCACTCCGGTTTACTCGACGGCTATTTGCACACCCTCGAACTCGCATTCTGGGGCGCCGATGCGGTGCCTGCGGCCGGCCACGAACAACAAGTCTGGTGGCTCGCGCTTTTCGGCGCGACGCTGCAAAGCTATTCGCTGTACATGCTCGCTCTGGTGCACTTGGGCAATCGCTTGAAAGCCCCGGCAGTCTGGGGTTGGTTGATCGCGGGCATCCTGTTATGGGCGCCGCAGGACATGTGGCTTTCAGCGCAACGGCAGGTCTGGTCGCACCTGTGGCTCGACGGTTTTGCGTTGCTGGTGTTGTTGCCACCGCTGGTTTGGCTATATCGCCATGACCGCCGAAAATCCCCTTCAGTAAAGACTCCGAGCACATCCAACCCGTTTGTTGGCAGCGCTTTCAAACGCGCACTGATCACCGGCGGCACAGGGTTTATAGGTGAAGCTTTAGTCCACCAGTTACTCGACGCCGGTCATTCAATTAGCGTTCTAACGCGTGATCCGTTGAGCGCCGCCACCTTGTTCAACGGCCGCGTCCGCTGTATGCATTCGCTCGGCGAACTCAGCCGCGACGAAGCCTTCGACGTAGTGATCAATCTCGCCGGAGCACCCGTCGCCGGCCCACGCTGGAGTCCCAAGCGTCAGGCGCAACTGCTCGCCAGCCGAGTCGGCACCTCCGAAGCGTTGATGACTTGGTTGAAGAACACCGAGCAAAAACCAAAGCTGTGGATTCAAGCTTCGGCCATCGGCTTCTACGGCGTGCGCGATGCCAGCGAAAGCCTCGATGAACACGCCAGCAAGGGCGACGGTTTCATGGCCGAACTCTGTGCGCGTTGGGAAGCCGCCGCGCAACCGGCCACCGAGTTTGGAGTGCGTCAGGTGGTGCTGCGTCTCGGCGTGGTGTTCGGCCCGGGTGGTGCGCTGACACCGTTGCTAATGCCGTTCCGCCTGGGCTTCGGCGGGCGCATGGGCGATGGTCGGCAGATCATGAGCTGGGTGCACCGCGACGATGTGCTTCAGGTGATCGCAAGGGCTTTCAATGACGACAGTCTGCGCGGCACCTACAACATGGTGGCGCCGGAAACGGTCAGTCAGGCAGCGTTCGCCGAGCAGGCCGGCAAGGTCCTCAAGCGTCCGGTGTGGTTCCACATTCCCGCCGCGCCAGTTCGTGCGCTGGCGGGGGAGATGGCGCAATTGTTCTTCGACGGTCAGCGTGTGGTGCCGCAGCGTTTGAGCGAGGCGGGCTACACGTTCCGCTATCCGACTCTTGACGCCGCGCTGCGCGATCTGGCCTGAGGATCGCCCATGAGCAAGCCCCTGATGTACCTGTTGGCCGGCAACGGCAGCGCCGCCGATTGGTGGGATGACGCGCTGCCGCATTTTCAGCGTTACGAGGTGGTGCCGCTGGAGCTGCCGGGCTTCGGCGCCAACCCGCAGCCGCCCTGCGAGGATCTGGCGGACTACGCGCAGACCTTGCTGGCGATGACACAGCAGGGCAGCGCGATCATGGCGGTCGGGGTCAATGCGTTGCTGGTGTTGCATGCGTTGCAACGTCGGCCGGGGCACTTTTCCCGCAGCGTTTTGTTGGCGCCGGTCGGTGCGTTTCTGTGGCAGCGGCGGTTGCCTGCACTGATGTCGCCGCTGCCGATTCGCAAGACCATTCACTGGTTGCTCTCGAACAAACCGACGCTGTTCGCGCGCAAGTTTTCCAACCAGACCTGGACGCCCGCGCAGTACCAGCGCATGGGCGCCGGCTATGCGCGTTGCCGTGCGTTCGTACCGCATTGGGACCTGATTCGCGCCGACACCGCGCTGCCACTGCTGGAGTGGATCACCGATCCGGTCGAGCTGGTCTGGGGCGATCAGGACGCTGTGCTCGGCATCGAGCAAGCGGCGGCGTGGTCGACGATTCTCGCTCGCGCTGATCTGACTATCAGCCTCAAACCCGGTTGGGGTCATTACCCATGGATCGACTCGCCCGCGCAGTTCGCACAGTGGCTGGAGTCGGGCGAGCGCGGGTTTGTCGCGCACACCAAGGGCGGGCGTTTGCGCCTGGCTGAACTGGCGCGGCAAGCGGTGCCGGCGGCGCTGACGCTCAACGATTGCAATGATCCGCGTCTGCCAGCATTTCTCGCTGCCCAACCCGACGTGACCTGGGCGGTGCGCTCCTCCAGTTATGGCGAGGATCAGGCCGATTCGGCAAATGCCGGTTTGAGCACAACCTATCTGCGCGAGCCGACCGCCAATGTGCCGAAACGCATCGCCGAATTGACTGCTGAAGGTGTCGAGGAAGTGGTGGTCCAGCGCTTCATCACCCCGGTATTGTCCGGGATCGCTTTCGTGCGACATCTCTCGGTAGAACTCGAATGGGTTGAAGGTCATCTCGAATCGCTGGCCGACGGTCACGTCAGCCCCTCACGAGCAACGCTTTCGCGGCTTGGGGATGCCTGGCGCAGCGGCACGTTCACGCCGTCCCACGGCTTGACCGAAGACCTGCTGTGGCGCTTTCTGCAAGACGTGTTGCGCGTGTTCCACTACGTGCCCGGCGACGTCGAATGGGCCTGGGACGGCTCGCAACTATGGCTGCTGCAATACCGGCCGATCAGCGATTATGGCT
The DNA here is from genome assembly GCF_023063025.1 of Pseudomonas sp. YL2. Taxonomy (NCBI): domain Bacteria; kingdom Pseudomonadati; phylum Pseudomonadota; class Gammaproteobacteria; order Pseudomonadales; family Pseudomonadaceae; genus Pseudomonas; species Pseudomonas sp. YL2. The sequence goes on from NZ_JAJSLU010000001.1 coordinate 242,851, forward strand.
GGCGCCGGCACCTGACCGCCGCCAACATCGCCGAGATCCTGCCGCCGCAACCGAGCGTGCTGGTCGAGTACGCCCAGCGCCGCGCGGCAGCGAGTATCCCGGCGATCATGGCGCGCTGGGATGCGCGAGTTTTGCAGGACAACGAGCCATTCACTGCTGTGTTCGGCGGTGCTTCCTACATCAACAATGATCTGTTTCTTGCCCGGTTGGCCGACTGGGGCATCAGCGCCGCTAACTACGCCGGTGAAGTTGGCGGAGCGACGCCGCATCTGCCGTGGCAACCGCTGAAGATGCTGCGTTCTTTGCCGCTGTTTTTACGTATGCAACGCAAGGCTCGCGGCCATTTGCTGAATCTTGAAAACGGCTTGCAGCGCTTCGATCGGGAACTGGCCGAACTCGTCGCCCAAGCTGCCGATGGTCAGCAATTGGCGGACTGGTTCACCCGGTTCTACGTGTTCGTGGTGCAAGGCAATCTGTGCATCGCCACGGCACTGGCCAGCAGCGGCGGCGATTGGCTGGGCCGCCCGCCGACCGCGTACGACAATCTGGAAAACAGTCCTCATCGACTGCCATGGGAAACCGATCCGGCCACCCCTCGACCTGCGTCGAGCGATCTGCCGCTACAGCCATTCCCGCAATGGCCAGGTCTGATCCGTCTCGCCCATTTGAGCGGCCTGCCGGGCTTGCGTGGCTACTACCTGCAAGTGCGCGAGTGGTATCGCGACAACCTGATGCGCATCTTCTTCCGGCTTCATCACGCCATGCCACTGGCGGACCGCGAACATTGGTTTGCACCGCACCCCAATGTGCGCACCCGCGATGGCAGCTTTTGGCAGGACGGTCGCGAAGGTGCGGAGCAGGCCACCGGGTTCATGATTTATCCGGGACAAGTGCAAGGCATTCTCGGCGAGGACATCTTGCTCGAAGACACCCTAGACCCTGGCCGTCATGCGCACTATCAAGCAGCACGAGCGGTGATTGCGCGTATGGGCGGGCGGTTGTCCCATGGCTCGACGTTGTTGCGGGAATTGCGCAAGCCGTCGGCGGTAATGCCGCAGGTGGACCCTGCGTGGGTGGGGTGTGAGGTGTTGTATCGAGATGGTGAGTTGCAATTGATCAATTCGAAGGATAGGAAGTGAAAACACTATTGTTGCGTATGAACTGGCTGTCACTGGTAGCGGGCAGTCTCTTGGTAATTTCAACCGCCATGGCATTCGCTGCCGACCCAACTTTCAAGGATTACACCGTCACGCCAGTTTTCACCGGCCCCAACCATAAGCTGGTGCCGCAAGAAAACAGCAGCCCAATGATGGACCAAGCGCGGGCACAAGCCCTGCAAGGCAAGGTCAACTTCGCCGGCCATTACATCCTGCACAGACTCGGTTGTGGCGGAAGTGCCATTTGCGGTGAGGTGCTGGACGCCCAGACCGGTGAGGTGGTTGGCGGTCTGCCGAATGCTTACGACGGCGGCACGTTCGGCATGGTTTACCAGCCCGACAGCCGCTTGATCATCGTCTCCGGCATCACGCTCGACGGCGAAGAAGATGCGCAGGGAAATGCGTTGGAAAGTGGTAACCGGGACCGTTACTACGAATTTGTGAACAATGAATTTCGGCTGCTGAGCATGACCGACGTGGAATCGTCGCCGATGGATGAGGAGTGAGTGGATGAACCGTCCTCTCGCGGGCAGCCTTAAGTGGTTGAGGATTGTCATGAGCCTGTCAGCTTCAGCCAATGCCTTGTCTGAAAATATTCAGATCGTGGGGGTTGGCGAGCATTTAGTGACGCTGAAGGACAAGACATGGGGCAGGCCTGCTCCAGAGTCGGCGGTCGCCTCGTTTACCGCCAATGGAAAAACGTTTCCCCTCTACGTACCCGAGGTGGGCACTGAAACGCATCAGGTCTGGCTAAGCCCTGACAAGAAAACATTGCTCCTCCTTCAGACTCTGTATGGCGTTGTCATTGGCCAAGAGGGTGAAGAAATCTCCACAGAGGAAACTGGTTGCGGGGTCATTTCAATGGAGACCGGTTGCGTGCTCAGTCAGCACGTAGCCAGGTTTTGCGACGGCAAGTGGGAGGGCAATCGGTGGATTCTGGGGAAGAGGATGCGCCTGACCTCGTCATGCAGACGCCGTCTCCAAAGGACTTATTGAAGCAGGTCTCAAATATTGAGATGCCGCAATCTCGCGTGGAAGAACTCGCATTCAATCTTCGCACTATAAGTCCAGAGTCCTATATGGCTTGTCACCCACCGGCGCGCAATGTTCAAGCTTTTAACGACTTGGCTTTCTACTTGGCCGAGGGCGGTAACGATAAGCTGGCGCTGAAGTTTTATCGCGGCGTTGAGGCAGTTGGTAAACGCACGGTACTGATGTTGAACATAGCCGACTCGCTCTGGCGCCTTGATCGCAAAGACGAAGCGCAGCGCTATTACAGCCAGTACCGCGACGCGATGAGCGCCGACGGCAAAACGCAGAAAATACCTCGACGCGTAGTTGAGCGATCCGCAATTCAGGGAATGAAAAACTGAACATGTTTGTGCGTTTTATCGCGTTGTCCTTTGGATGCCTGTTTGCCTCTTTTGCGATGGCCGAGGACGACTGCAAAGAAATCACCGTTAGCGCCCAGGTCGATCGGTGTGTGGAGGCAGCCCGCAAGGAAGCCGACACGCAACTCAATGCCAGCTACAAGAAACTGCTGGGACGGTTTGAGGCTCAACAGCGGCGCGACCCTGAGCAGGGTAAGGCGCTGGTCGCCATGGCCAGAGAATCCCAGCGCGCCTGGATCAAGCTACGCGACACCACATGCCCGCTTGAAGCCACGGAAATCGAGCCTGGGGTGGCAGCGCATGTCACGACTATCAACAACTGCGTGGCCAGAATGAGTCTGGAACGTGCGGCTTATCTGGACACGATCGTCGCTGATGAGCCGGGTAATGTGGTCGATCTCAACAAAGTGTCCAGAACCGACGCCCATCGATTTGGGGATGTCGTCGCGCGCTATGTCAGCACCTTTGGCAGCCCTTGCCTGACAGTCCAGATATTGGCGCCCAATGGCGGTTGGAGAGTGCTGTCCTCCAAGCGGTTCTGCAGTCTCGAAGGCAAGGCATTTTGGACGGACTATGCCGATGCCGGGTTTGAGGATCATGCGTTTGCCGAAGATGGGTTGCACGTGACGCTCAGTTTGACGGAGCTTCGTGGACTTGGAGAGAGGCGCCTTGCCTGTGTGATTCCGATTCAGAATGAGCAAATCAAAGAACTGAAATGCGGTTCGTTTGAGCCCGGTGCTTAAACGGGCAAGATCTATTGGGCGTATTTGGACATCATTTGATTGAATCAAGGATTGAAGAAAGTGAAACGCGTATTGCAGAGCGTTCTCTGCGCTCTAACTTGTTGTGTCGCTGTACCGGGTTCTCCCGCGCTTGCTGCGCCCCAAGTTCTCAAGGAAATCCCGGAAAACTTATTAGGCGATGAATCTCGGCAAAACGTCTTTGTGCTGGCGGGCGAAGCGGACGAGGTCTCCAACCGGTTGTTGATTGCGCCGGTACAGGCACGTGATGAGAACATCTTGCTCGATACGTCGAAGGCGCTGCCTCTGATCAAGAGTCAGTACTCGTCTGCGCTTCAGGGTGTCTTCAGCGTCCATGTACTCAAAGGTCGCCCTGGCGTCATGACTGTCATTGATCCGCAGGCTGAGGAAGCTGTCGTCAAGCAGCCGTTCGTTGAGGCTGGGGATTACATAGCGCTGGTAACCAGTGAGGAAGACAACGCGGTTTATAACTTCAACCTGTTGTTCGCCTTCAATAGAAGCTCGAAGCAGTTTGAGCTGAAAGCTCTGCTAGAAGTGGCGAATAACGACTCATGTGATCGATCGCTCGTCAGCGTAGTGGAGTTGCCGGTGCAGACATTGGGCCCAATCACTCTCGCTTCTTTCGATGGGCGTGAAGTGCTGCAGAAGTTGCAGGTTGCTCGTGTTGGTCGTATTGAGGGTGTTAAGAAATTGATGACCGTCGATTCGGCTGATCTTCTGGATATGGCGCTGGCAGCCTATAGAAAGGGTGATGAGTTTTCCCTCAAGGATACGATGAGCTACGTGTTGATGGGCGGTGGCTCGCATGACACTTGTCCCCCCGATAGCTATATCGTCGCAAAGTACTACTACCCGCAGCGTCCCGGCTGGTCCAACGACTTAGGTTTTTTACTCGGCGAAGCGGGTTACTACGCAGAGTCCATTGAGCTGTTGAATGCGGTGATTGCACACAACCCAGCGCGGACGGTGGCTTACCTGAATCTCGCAGATAGCTATTGGGCTATGAACGATAAAGAGCGAGCGGTATCGGCGTACAAGCAATATGCGTCGCGTATGTCGGACGCGGGAAAGGCTTTGAAAATTCCTGCTCGGGTAGCTGAGCGCAGTGGCGGAGTATCCGGGTCATGATCAAACTCAAGGCGCTCTGTAGGCTGGTCGCGGGTGTTTCTTTTGCTGCTTTGCTGATTCCTGCGCATGCCCAGGAAGTCTGTAATCCCGACAGTTTTTCCAATCCCGATTTGATCATTTGTGGTCAGCAGACTTTCGAGAAAGTCGATGCAGTGTTGAATGAGCAATATAAGAAAGTTTTGGTCAGTTTGGCGCCTGCTGACAAGAATCAGCTGACCGATGTGCAGAAGAAATGGGTGCGTTTCAAAGAGTCGTTTTGCGAGGATATCTATCAGTCGGCTTTGCCCGGTGCAGAGGCACCCATCGAAAGGCTCGCGTGTCTCGTGCAAACAACCAATGCTCGGTTGGGGGAGTTGGTTGCTCTGCAGACGGGCTTACCGCTAGATGGCTTTTACAAAGCGGCATCTGCGATTGTGGGGAAGGATCGTGAGAGAAATTTAGCGGCCGCCATTGAGCGACTGGGAGGGGATGAGTTCGATGATCCGCTTTGGAAGCAATATGCGGATGGGCACTGCGAAATGAGCGAGCGTTTGTTCCGTGAGGATTTCGCGAATTGCAGCGTGCGGATGCGCTTTCAGTTACCTCTGAACCGTTGAAGGAATGATCGGTTTGAAATCAATCCGGATGTTATCTGTTGCGTTGTCGTTCCTCTTTCCTCTTGTGGCTCACAGCGAGGTCAAAACGGAGATCTATTGCTTCCGTTCACAAGAGGGTAAGAGCAGCAATTTTGAATTGCGGACGTATCACGACTCGAGCGCCAAATGGCAAGTTGCGAGCGTTAGGTACAGTAAGTCGAAAGAGGCGCCTACTCTCGTCTATGGAGGCTCGGAAGAAGAGTTTCCGAACCCTAATCGGCCCCCCGAAATCACGACGAAGTGGGAGGAGGTGTCGGGAGGCCTTGTGACTGGTGATTATGTAATGGCGAGCCAGGATCCCTTCGTTTACGGAATCGTTTACACAAACCGTAAGTCCGGAAAGAAGTACATATTCGAACACGATAGCAACATGAATGCTTTGCCTGAAACAGGCTGTCAGTGGTGACTCACGTACTTGAGAAAGGGGACTTAAAGTCCCCTTTTTTCATCCGCAAATCCCGCTACGACTTGGCTGCCAGGTTCCGCACTTCAATATGATCAAGCGTCCCTTCCACCATCAATCGCACCCCATCCGCCATTCTGCTCAGGGCCAGCGCGACCGAGCGACGGGAGCCGTGGAGGTCGTCGGCGAGGTCGCAGGCGATGGCGCTGATGGACAGGAGGTCTTCGGAGGCGTTGGCCATGAGGGCTTCGGCGTCGGTGCCGGGGGTGAGGCTGAAGAGGCCGGTTTCGCGTTTGGGTTGGGATTCGGTGCGCGGTTTGAAGTGGTGGTCGAGGGCGCGTTCGGCGGCTTCGTGGAATTTCTTGGACTCCAGTGATTCGTAGGGCGATATGTCTGGGGTTTCGGGGGGATTGGGTGTTGGTTTGATCATTCGGTCTTACTCCAGTTTCAGGAGCCGACACCGTTTCGCTCGCACTTCGAAAGTGGTGGCAGCTGTGCATAGGTGTGCAAGACCGGTGGAGTCACCCGGCAGACCCTAAGGCCTCCCATACACAGCAGCCATAACGATCCGCGAGCATAGGAAAACGCTCGGCGAATTGCCATAACCAATGTGGACTCCCGCCGGACTTGCACGTCCGTATCACCAATTCGTGGTGACCTATTGAGGCTATCGATGAACCCTCATTCTGCCTAGTTCACGCACAACACCACGCTTTGAAGGAAATTTCCCATAGGTTTGCAGGCTGAAAGATCAAAAGATCGCAGCCTTCGGCAGCTCCTACAGGAATGTGTTTCAACAGGTGTAGGACGGTGGGTGCCGAGTTGTGACTTGGCGGTCATCGTGCGGGAAATGGGCTGCATCATCTTCCATTAGAGGCAGATAGTGGCGTTATCGTCTGAATCCCTTACACTGCCCCGGCCGTTCATTTTTCTTTTGAGGCTGTGCGCATGAAATTTCGTTTTCTTCTGTGGATGATGGGTTTGTTGATGGGTAAGGCCAGCCGGACAAATCCTGCGTTCCAGCAGCAGTTGGGTGACAAGGATCTGGTGTTTCAGTTGCAGACGCTGGACGGGAAAGTGGCGCGGCATTTCGTGGTGAAGAATCAGCGCATCACCAGCAAGTCTGGGGTGGTGGCGGAGCCGGCGTTTGCGATTGCGTTCAAGGATGCGGGTTATGCCTTTGCCACGATGCAGGCGAAGAACAAGCAGTTGGCGTTTATGCAGGGGATTCAGGACAAGTCGATTCAGCTCAAAGGCAACCCGGCGCTGGTGATGTGGTTTCAGGGGTTGATGAAGTATTTGAAGCCGAGGAAGGCCAAGCCCAAGGCCTGATTGGGGGGCCAGTGAACGAGTCGGACTCATCGAACCTCGCCCGCAGAGATTCCAACGCCGATAACCCGATCCTGGTCCAGCACAAAATCCCGTAGCAACAACGCCTCGCCCTCGAAGCTTGCGCTCTACTGATTAGCTCGCAAGTCCTCTATAGCACTCCTTAAATCCTTTGCGCACCTGTCAGGTCTGACAGGTGTGCCCATTTCTGATTGGTGCTCCACTGTCAGCGGTGTCGATTGGTGGGCAGCATTGGCAAATCACAAGGAGTGCGATCATGAGTGATATTGAAAAAACAACGGCAAGCGAAGGGCTCGATCCTGCTTTTGCGTCAGGCGGCAAGCTTGAACTGCCTTTTGAAGGCGTTGTGGGCAGGTTCCCTGAATCGGTTGCCTCGTTACCTGACAAGAAAATGCTATTGCTATTCAGCGCTTCATCCTTGGAGAAGTCCCTGCCCAAAGTTGCAAGGTTGTTAGAGGACGGCACATTAGATTCAACTTTTGGGAAACAGGGGATTGTCGAGATTCCTTCTCGGGCAGGCGCTGTTTTTTCTGCGCGTCATTTGCGCCTCCTCGACAACGGTGGATGGCTGGTCACGGGGACGGTGGAACACTCGAACGGTTCCGTTGATCTCGCGGTCGTTCGTCAATTGGCTGATGGCCAGATGGACACGTCCTTCGGTCCTGAAAAGGACGGCATGGTCACTGTCAATGTGTACGACCTCATCGAATCACGCAGCCATCCGGATGCAAATTTTCTCACCCGTCGCCATGACGACAAAAACATTGAGAAGTCATCCGCAGAGGCGGGTGGCTTTGGAATGCTTGGTGTAGGGCTGTTCGATGGAAAGATTGTTCTTAGCAGTACTGTCTTTTTCGCTTTTGACTATTTGAGAGGGCTTGTTTTAAGACTTGATGCGGATGGCTCGCTGGACAAGACTTTCAATGAGAAAGGCTTTGTGCTGGTGGAGCTTCCTGATGTCACTCATCGCTGGAATTACGCTTCAGGTTTGGCTGTTCAGCCCGATGGAAAAGTGCTGGTCTGCGGTGATTTCAGCAGAGCGACTTCCGATGAGTCGCCTGACGCTTATGTGATTCGCTACGACCAGCATGGCAAGGTCGATGCGAGCTATGGCGACAACAAGAATGGTCTCGTAACCATCACCGACAGTAGCCAATGGCTTGACCTTGTTTCGATGGTGTTAAAACCAGACGGGGGCCTGTTAGCGGCGGGAGCCGCAAGTCGTGAGTCGCGTCGTGATGGGCTGATTGTCGCGCTGAACTCGAGCGGCAGTTTCAATCTTGTTTTCAACAACGGCAAACCACTGTTTTCCCGTTTCACGGAGCACGGAGTTGCCTGGGAGCGCTGCGTTTGGCAGACCGATGGCAAGCTGGTTGTCAGTGGACAGGGAGGGGCGGCGTTTCTTGATGAAAAGAGTTCCGTCGTCACTGCGCGCTATAACCTGAACGGCTCTCTTGATACGGCATTCGTGGGCAAAGGATGGGCAGTCTTTAACCATGAAAACGGGGTTGATATATTCAGAGGGTGCACAGTAACGGACGACCGCCGGATCGTTGTTTGCGCTTATACAGCGTTTGGCACCCCGCCTTAACCGGGTTATGTGCTGCGTTATCTGGCTTGATAGTGAGTTTGCGTCGCGGGCCAGGCTTGTTCTGCAGAAGCAAGACTTGCCCGCGATGCGTTTCAGGCCTGGCTGAATTGCGAAGCCAGTTCACGCAACAGCACTTCCGCCTCAAGCACTTTGCTGACCACATCATTGGCCTTGTCGCGAGTCAGGCCAACACGCTCCAGCAACGCATCCGGAATGTCTTCATCCGGGCCGGAGCCAATCCCGCGACCGCGCAGCAGGCGCACGGCCAGGCAGACGAGGTTCGGGTATTCGGCGTAGGCGCCGTCGTAGCTTGGGTCGTGCTGGAAGCGCAGGGCGGTGGCCAGTTCATCGGGCATGTCCCAGTAGCGCATCAGCCACGAGCCGATCTGTTCGCGGCTGATGCCCAACAGGTGCTGCTCGATGTAGCTGTGGCACAGGTGCGGGTTGACCTCCAGGTGGCGGCAGATCAGCGAGAAGTGCGGCGGGAACACGTGGGCCAGCAGCAGGTAGCCAAAGTTGTGCAGCAGACCGGCCAGATAGGTCAGGCCGGCTTCCGGGCGCTGGGCGCGCGGCATGGCGCGGGTCAGGCCTTCGATGACGGCGGCGGTGTAGATCGACTGCTGCCAGTACGGCGTGGTGTGTTGCGGGTGGTCTTTCGGCAGGCTCAGGGTCTTGCCGAGGGCCAGACCCAGCGCCAGGTTGATCACCAGATCGAAGCCCAGTACGCGAACGATCGCGTCTTCCACCGAGCGGATCTTGCCCGGCGAAGCGTAGTACGGCGACGCCGCCCAGCTCACCACTTGTGCAGCCAGCGCCGGGTCGGTTTCGACCACGCCGGTGATGTCGTCGATGGTGGCGTTGGGGTCGACGCGCAGCTTGATGATTTTTTGCGCGGTCTCAGCCAGCGGCGGAATTTCGATGGTCGCTTCCAGACGCTGCTGGATCCGGCGTGCGGTGAATGCCTGCACGGCCTGGGTGATTTCCTCGCGGTCATCGTCCGGGCGATCAAGGTTCGGACGGATGCTGCTCAGGGCTTCGCCGAAATTGGCGGCGCTGGCCTTGGTCAGCATGCTCTTGAAGGCTTCGCTGGTGATTTCCAGCAGCAGGCCCGGCTCGCCGGAGTTGATCAGCAGCTTCGGTTCACGCAGCAGGCTTTCTTCGTAGAGGCACGGCGAGCTGGTCAGTGCCGGCAGGCCCGGCAGCAGGCTCAGGCTGTGTTTGCCGAGCATCTTTTCCAGGCGCTCGGTGGACACGGCGGTCAGGCGTCGGCCAGTGAGTTCGGCGAGGCGGTTGAGGTCGAGCAACTGGCTCTGCGGAAACAGCACCATCAGCGCGCCGACGGCATCGTCCAGCAACACGGCTTGTACCTTGCGCGAAGCATTGAGGCCGTGGTGGTCGAGCACTTCTTCGTAGGCGATCCCCAGCTTGCCGAGCAGCAGCCGAATTACAGACGGCGCGTGCGGAAGTTCAGGGGCGAGAGCTGCGTCAGTCATGGTCTGTATCCGTTTTTGAAACAATGGCAGGAGTATAACCAGCTCTGTAGGAACGATCCTGCACAAACTGCGACGGTGCTCACACTTGGCCGTATTGCTGCCCGTGGCGCAACCAACGGTCGAGCAATGGGCTGACGTGAGTCGGCCAGCGTTCCAGCAGCGCTTGCGCAGCATCGCGCACGGCGGGCAGCAGATCGGCGTCGCGCATCAGGTCGGCGACTTTGAATTGCAGCAGGCCGGTCTGACGGGTGCCGAGCATTTCGCCGGGGCCGCGCAGTTCGAGGTCTTTTTCGGCGATGACGAAACCGTCGTTGGTCTCGCGCATGATGCCCAGACGCTGACGGCCGATCTGCGACAACGGAGGATGGTAGAGCAGCACGCAATGGCTGACTGCGCTGCCCCGACCAACGCGACCGCGCAACTGATGCAACTGCGCGAGGCCGAGGCGCTCGGGGTTTTCGATGATCATCAGGCTGGCGTTGGGCACGTCGACGCCGACTTCGATCACCGTGGTGGCAACCAGCAGTTGCAGGTTGCCGGCCTTGAATTCGGCCATGACCGCCGCTTTTTCGGCGGGCTTCATGCGCCCGTGGATCAGCCCGACTTTCAGCTCGCCGAGGGCGGCGGTGAGGTCTTCGAAGGTGGTTTCGGCGGCCTGACAGGTCAGCTCTTCCGACTCTTCGATCAGGGTGCACACCCAATAGGCCTGACGCCCTTCGGCGCAGGCGCTGCGCACCCGTTCGATGACTTCGACGCGGCGGGTGTCGGTGACCAGCACGGTGTTGACCGGGGTGCGACCGGGCGGCAGTTCGTCGAGAATCGAGGTGTCGAGGTCGGCGTAGGCGCTCATCGCCAGCGTGCGCGGGATCGGCGTGGCAGTCATGATCAGTTGGTGCGGACACATGCGCCCGCCGACGCCTTTCTGCCGCAGCGCCAGACGCTGCTGCACGCCGAAGCGGTGTTGTTCGTCGATGATCACCAGTGCCAGGTTCTTGAACTGCACTTCATCCTGAAACAGCGCGTGAGTGCCGACCACCATCGGCGTGCCGCTGGCGATCTGTTCCAGCGCGGTGACGCGATTCTTGCCCTTGAGCTTGCCGGCCAGCCACGCGACGTCGATGCCCAGCGGTTCGAGCCAGCGCTTGAAGGTGATGAAGTGTTGCTCGGCGAGGATCTCGGTCGGCGCCATCAGCGCGACCTGATAACCGGCCTCCAGCGCTTGCAGTGCCGCGAGGGCGGCGACCACGGTTTTGCCCGCGCCAACATCGCCCTGAATCAGCCGCAGCATCGGTTCGTGCTGGCTGAGGTCGTAGGCGATTTCGTTGCCCACGCGTTGTTGCGCGCCGGTCGGGTTGAAGCCGAGGTTGGCCAGGTATTTCGGTGGCAGTTTTTTCGCCTTCGGCATCGCCGGCGCGCGCAGGGAACGCATGCTTTCGCGCAGACGCTGTTGCGACAGTTGATGGGTCAGCAGCTCCTCGAAGGCCAGCCGATGCTGGGCCCAGTGATGACCGAGGGCCAGCTCATCGACATCGGCATCGGCGGGCGGGTTGTGCAGGTAGCGGATCGCGTCGGCCAGCGGCGCCAGTTGGTAGTCGCGGGCCAGTTCGGTCGGCAGCCAGTCTGGCAGGGTGTTTGGCTTGAGCAGCGTCAGGGTCTGCATGCACAACTGGCGCAGGCGCTGTTGGGTCAGGCCTTCGGTGAGCGGGTAAACCGGGGTCAGGGTTTCGTCCACCGGCGGCGGTTCGTCACCGGTGATGGCGCGGTATTCCGGGTGGTAGATTTCCAGCCCCGAAGCGCCGGGCCGGACTTCGCCGTAGCAGCGAATCCGCGTGCCGCGCTTGAGGCCTTCTTTCTGTGCATTGCTGAAATGGTAGAAGCGCAGGCTCAGGCCGCCGGTGCCGTCCTGCATGCGCACGACGAGGCTGCGCCGCCGGCCCATGACCACGTCGGCACCGCTAACGGTGCCTTCGACCACCGCGTCCTGGCCCGGTCGCAAGTGGCCGATCGGCACCACGCGGGTGCGATCCTGATAACGCAGCGGCAGGTGAAACAGCACGTCCTGGAGATTCTCCAGGCCGACCTTGGCCAGTTTCTCGGCCATGGCTTCGCCGACACCCTTGAGTGCCGTCACCGACACTTGCGACAGCTCGGTCATGACCTTGGCTTAACCGGCCGTGACCGGTGCGGCGGGCTTGGCCACCGAGCACAGGCGAACAGAGTCGGCGAGGATCTCGATGGCTTTCGGCCGCGGGAAGCTCGCGCGCCAGGCAATCGCCACGGTGCGGAATGGCACCGGCGCCGACAGCGGGCGTACTTCGATCACGCCCGGGGCGTAGTGATGGCTGTCCACCGCCGACAACGGCAGGATCGAGATCCCCAGGCCGGAGGCGACCATGTGGCGAATGGTCTCCAGCGAGCTGGATTCCACTGTGGTGTGCTTGGCGCCATCGTTGCCCTTGGTCAGGGTCGGGCAGGCCTCAAGCACCTGATCGCGGAAGCAGTGGCCTTCGCCGAGCAGGAGCAGGCTCTTGTCGTTGAGCAGGCCCGGGTCGATGGATTCTTTTTGCGTCCACGGGTGCTGGGCTGGCATCAAGACGTAGAACGGCTCGTCGTACAGCGGCAGGGTCAGCACGTCGGCTTCGTTGAACGGCAGGGCGATGATGATCGCGTCGAGCTCGCCGTTGCGCAGTTTGTCGCGCAGCACGTGGGTGAAGTTTTCTTCGATGTACAACGGCATCTGCGGGGCGACCCGGTGCAGTTGTGGAATCAGGTGCGGGAACAGGTACGGCCCGACGGTGTAGATCGCGCCGACTTTCAGCGGCGCGGTCAGCTGATTCTTGCCGGCCTGGGCCAGTTCACGGATGCCTTGCGCCTGCTCCAGGACTTTCTGCGCCTGGGCGACGATGCCTTCGCCGACCGGGGTCAGGCGCACGGCGCTTTTGCTGCGCTCGAAAATCAGCACACCGAGTTCGTCTTCAAGTTTTTTCACGCCCACCGACAGGGTCGGCTGGCTGACGTGGCAACGCTCGGCGGCGTGGCCGAAGTGCTGCTCTTGGGCGAGGGTAACGATGTAGCGTAATTCTGTGAGGGTCATAGCAAGCGTCCATGAAGTTGCGGGCCAAGCATAACGGCTGCAATCGATAGACGCACGTTATCAGACTGAGTGAGGAATGCGACACCGGGCAATGTGAGTTTGCCGTTGCCAGATAGGCAAAAGGCACCTTTCGGTGCCTTTTCGATCCCACTGTCGACCCTGTGGGAGCGGGCTTGCTCGCGAATGCGGTGTGTCAGATCCATGGATGTCGACTGACACGACGCTTTCGCGAGCAAGCCCGCTCCCACAATGGATCAGCGGCGTTTATCCAGCGAGTACACAAACGGCGCGACAATTTCGATCGAGCCGTTGTTGAGCATGTCGGCCGGTGGCTTGGGCAGCGGTTGTGCGCGGCGGATCATTTCCAGGGTGGCCCGGTCCAGATCGGCGTTGCCTGAGCGGCCCACCAGTTCGAACGACAACACATTGCCTTCAGCGTTGACGACGAAACGCAGACGGTTCAAGCCTTCCTTGCCGCGAGCCTGCGCACTGGCCGGGTACTTCTTGTACTTGCCCAAGTGCGCGAGCAGGGTGTTTTGCCAGCTGGCCTTGGCGGCCATTTGTGCGGGCGACGGTCCCGGTGCCGGCTGGGCGGATTTCTCCGTCGGGGCCTGGGTCGGCTGTGTCTCCGCCGGTTTTTCCTCGGAAGGTTTTTCCTTCACCGGCTCCGGTTTTTTCTCCACCGGTTTGGGCGGCTGCGGTTTCGGCTTTGGCTTGGGTTTGGGCTTCGGTACGGCAATCTCGGCCTTGGGTGCTTCAGCCAGTTTCGGAATCGGCAACTCTTCGACCGGAGCCGGTGGCTGCGGCGGTGTGACGACTTTCGGCGGAGCAGGCGGTGGCGGGGTCGGAACCGGTGCCAGCTCGACCATCATTGCCTGCGGCGGCAGTTCGATGGGCGGGCGGGCGGTCCAGTTCAGCGCCAGCGCGATGGCCAGCGCGTGAACGCCCAGCACCACGGCCAGGCTACCGCTGTAACGCGTCAGCTTATGGCGCGTCGTGATCATTTCTTGGCTGCGCTCTCAAGGCCCACCAGACCGACCTTCAGGTAACCGGCCGAGCGCAATTTATCCATCACGCTCATCAGGTCGCCGTAGTCCACGCCCTTGTCGGCCTGGAAGAAGATGGTGGTGTCTTTCTTGCCCTTGGTCTTGGCGTCGAGCACGGCGCCAAGGGTTTCGGCTTTCACTTCATCGTCGCCGATGTACAGGCGCTGATCAGCTTTAACGCTGAGGAACACCGGTTTCTCTGGCCGCGGCGCCGGTTTGGCGGTCGAGGCCGGCAGGTCGACTTTGATGTCCACCGTAGCCAGCGGCGCGGCCACCATGAAGATGATCAACAGCACCAGCATCACGTCGATGAACGGCGTGACGTTGATTTCGTGGTTCTCGGCCAGATCGTCGTCTGCGCCTTCTTTCAAATGCAGGCCCATGGCCGATTACCCCACTTTCACCATGTGTGGTTGTGAGCTGCTGCGCTCAGGCTGGTGATCGAGGTCACGGCTGACCAGCAACAGGACCTGCGCCGAAGCGTCGGACACCTGCGCCTTGTAGCCGGCGATGGAGCGGGCGAACACGTTGTAGATCACCACCGCAGGAATCGCAGCAACCAGACCCAGCGCGGTGGCCAGCAGCGCTTCGGCGATGCCCGGCGCCACGACGGCGAGGTTGGTGGTCTGGGTCTTGGCGATGCCGATGAAGCTGTTCATGATGCCCCACACGGTACCGAACAGGCCGACGAACGGCGCGGTGGAACCGATGGTGGCGAGGACGCCGGTGCCGCTGCTCATGTTGCGGCCACAGGCTGCGACGAGGCGCTCAAGACGGAAGCTGACGCGCTCCTTGATGCCTTCTTTCTCGCGGCTGTTGACCGACAGGCGCATCTCTTCGAGCGCGTCGTGCACCAGCAGGTTGGCGAGGGTGCCTTCCTTCGCCGCAGTGGCGCTGGCTTCCTTGAGGGTAGCGGCTTTTTTCAGCGCAGCGATTTCACCGCGCAGACGACGCTTGGCGCCCATCAGCTCGAAGCCTTTGGCGATCCAGATGGTCCAGGTGATGATGGAAGCGATGGCCAGACCGATCATCACGATTTTCACGATGATGTCGGCGTTCTGGTACATGCCCCATGGCGACAGGTCGTGGGCCATGCCCAGG
Organism: Pseudomonas sp. YL2; assembly: GCF_023063025.1. NCBI lineage: Bacteria > Pseudomonadati > Pseudomonadota > Gammaproteobacteria > Pseudomonadales > Pseudomonadaceae > Pseudomonas > Pseudomonas sp. YL2. The sequence continues at coordinate 258,001 of NZ_JAJSLU010000001.1, forward strand.
CTGTTGTCAGGTTCGAGCACTTCAGGCGCGTCTGCTGCGCTGGCGTCTACAGCCTGTACCGGGTCGGTGGCGGCTGGCGCGGCGGTAGCAGGCGCGTGCTGTTCGGTGGCAGCCGGAGCGGCTGGCGCTTGTGCGTCAGCGAAAGCAGCGGTCGGCGCCAGCATCAGGCTGAGCAGCAGGGCCGCCACCGCGCTCCAGGCGCGAGGTCGTGTGGTTGGCGAAGCGGGGAATTGATTACGTGTCATGCTGGCCGGACCTGAGGTAGAAAAACGGTGATGCTCTTCCAGGCCTCGTGAGGCCGAGAACAAAAGTGGGGTGCATTATTGCAAGTAATTCTTGTTAACAGAAGTAATAGAGTATCTTTTTTTCCACGATTGCTAGCCGTTCGTCCTTTGCGAGGGCTAGTCTGTTCCTTTCGTTTGGGAGTTTTTTGATGTCCGCGCCTTCTGTTTTGATTGCCGGTTGTGGTGACGTCGGCAGTCGTCTGGCTACGCAATTGTTGGCCGCCGGCTGGGAGGTGCATGGTCTGCGCCGTGATATTTCGCGTTTGCCGGATGGTGTCATCGGCGTGGCGGGTGACCTGTTCAAGGAAGACTGCCCGGAAAACTGGCCATTCGGGGCGGTGGATTATCTGGTGTATTGCGCGGCGGCGACCGATCACGATGAAGCCGGTTATCGCGCTGCCTACGTACAGGGTTTGCAGAATGTGCTGAGCTGGCTGAATGACTTTGGCCAGGTGCCTGAGCGACTGCTGTTCGTGTCCAGCAGCAGCGTGTACGGCCAGCAGGAAGGGGAGTGGGTCGACGAACATTCAGCGACCGTCGCCAGCGGCTATTCCGGGCGAGTGATGCTTGAGGCTGAGCAAGTGGCGCTGAAAAGCGGTATCCCGGCGAGCATCGTGCGCCTGACCGGTATTTATGGCCCGGGACGTGAATGGCTGTTGACCCAGGTGCGCCGCGGTTATCGGGTGGCGGTTGAGCCGCCGCTGTACGGCAATCGCATTCATGCTGATGACGCGGCGGGGCTGATGGCGTTTCTGCTGCAGGCAGCTCATCAGGGCACGCCGTTGCAGGATGTTTATATCGGTGTGGACGATGCGCCGGCACCGCTGGCCGAAGTGGTCGCCTGGTTGCGCGAGTATCTGGGTGTCACCGATTGGGCGGAAGACGCCAGCGTACGCCGCACCGGCAGCAAGCGCTGCAGCAATGCCCGGGCGAAGGCGCTGGGCTGGACGCCGAAGTATCCGAGTTACCGTGAAGGCTATGCGGCGATTCTTGAAGGTAAATGCTGACTTCCAGACACCCAAAAACAATTGTAGGAGTGAGCCTGCTCGCGATGTGGCCATAACATTCAACACTTATGTTGGCTGTTAAACCGTCATCGCGAGCAGGCTCACTCCTACAGGGCTATGTGTTGCCCTCAGGTGTGGTTACTGCTTCTCAAGCAACCACTTGCGCTCACCCGGGGTGAACTGCGGCATTTCATCCGCCAGTGCGCTGTTCACCGCCTGGAAAATCTCCAGCGCCTTGCCTTTGCGGGCAAAGATCCAGTTGTTGCCCTGGCCGTTGAGTTGCAGCCACATGCTGTCGTGGTCGCTGTTCATCGAGGCGCAGTCGCCTGCCAGGCACAGGGCATAGCGGTCGGCGCCGGGCAGGCCGGAGACCTGGCCATCGGCCTGGAACTGCACGGTGTTGCCTTCGCCGTCGCCGCTGGCAATCTTCCAGCTGCCGCCCAGATAGGCCGAATACAGTGCGCGTTCGAAACTGGCGCCAATCGGTGCGCCTTCCGGCACGGGGATTTGTGCGCGGTCGAACAACTGATCCGGCTCGTTCTCGGTGGCGGCTTGTTTCATCCGTCCGCCGTCGCGCTTCAGCTCGCTGCCTGAGCTGCCATAGAAGTCGACTTTCCAGGCGCCGGACTGTTCGCCCTGCAGCCGTCCTTCGACGTTCTCGAAACCGTTGGTGTAGCGGGCCTGACCGGCCTTGGTGTTGACGTCCCACTCCAGGTTCGGGCCATAGGCCTGAAGCGCTTCGCGCAGGGGGCCGCCCTTGGCAGCAGCGTCGATCGCCACCTGGTTGATCCAGGTGCCGCTGATGTCACGGTCGGCGGGGTCGCTGGCACAGCCGCCGAGGAAGATGGCGAGCAGCGAGAGAGCAAGCGCTTTGCGCATGGTGGAATCCTTTCAAAACCTTTTCTTTACCGCAGAGCAGTCGGCGCAGCGTTTGAAGGCTGCACCGTGCGCATTACTCGATGACCAGGATGGCATCCATTTCGACTTGCGAACCCTTCGGCAGGGCAGCAACGCCGATGGCGGCGCGGGCCGGGTAAGGCTGGTCGAAGTATTTGCCCATGATCTCGTTGACCTTGGCGAAGTGGCTCAGGTCGGTGAGGAAGATGTTCAGCTTGACGATATTCTTGAACGAACCGCCAGCGGCTTCAGCCACGGCTTTGAGGTTCTCGAACACCTGGACGGTCTGGGCTTCGAAGCCTTCAACCAGTTCCATGGTCTTTGGGTCCAGAGGAATCTGGCCCGACATGTAGACAGTGTTGCCGGCCTTGATCGCCTGGGAGTAGGTACCGATGGCGGCTGGGGCCTTGTCGCTGGTGATTACGGTCTTGGTCATGTATGACTCCTTGTTAGGTGTGAATTAGGCACGCATGCGGGTGATGCGGATGACCCCGGTCAGGGCGCGCAGTTTCTTGATCACGCGGGCCAGGTGCACACGGTCGTGGACGCTGACCACCAGCTGGACGACGCTGATGCGGCCATCGCGCTCGTCCATGCTGATTTTCTCGATATTGCCGTCGGCCGCGTTGACGCTGCTGGCCAGCAGGGCGATCAGGCCGCGCTGGTGTTCCAGCTCGACGCGCAGCTCGACGTTGAATTCGCCGGTGACATCCTTGGCCCACGAAAGCTGGATGCATTTTTCCGGGTTGTGCCTGATTTCGCTGATGTTGCGGCAGTTGTCCAGGTGCACGACCATGCCTTTGCCCGCCGACAGGTGCCCGACAATCGGGTCGCCCGGGATCGGCGTGCAGCATTTGGCGTAACTGAGCACCAGACCTTCGGTACCGCGAATCGCCAGCGGGCCTTCCGGGCTTGGCAGCTGTTCGCCTTCGCCGAGCAGACGGCGTGCCACGACATAGGCCATGCGGTTGCCCAGGCCAATGTCTTCGAGCAAATCTTCAATCAGTTCGAGGCGGTATTCGGTGAGCATCGCCTTGACGCGCTCGGCCGGGATCTTCTCCAGTGAGCTGTCGAAACCGTTGAGCACCTTGTTCAGCAGGCGTTCGCCGAGGCTGATGGACTCGGAGCGACGTTGCAGTTTCAGTGCATGGCGGATGTGCGTACGGGCCTTGCCGGTGACCACGAAGTTGAGCCACGCCGGGTTCGGCCGCGCGCCAGGGGCGCTGACGATCTCGACCGTGGAGCCGCTTTGCAGCGGTTCGGACAGCGGTGCGAGACGGCGGTTGATCCGGCAGGCGATGCAGCTGTTGCCGACGTCGGTGTGCACCGCGTAGGCAAAGTCGACCGCCGTGGAGCCTTTGGGCAGCTCCATGATCCGGCCTTTGGGCGTGAACACGTAGACCTCGTCCGGGAACAGGTCGATCTTCACGCTCTCGATGAATTCCAGCGAGTTGCCGGCGCGTTGCTGCATTTCCAGCACACCTTTGACCCACTGGCGGGCGCGGGCATGGGTGCCTTTCGGCTGTTCGTCACCGCTGGATTTGTACAGCCAGTGGGCGGCGATGCCGTTGTTGGCCATCTCTTCCATTTCACGGGTGCGGATCTGGATCTCGATCGGTACGCCGTGCATGCCGAACAGCGTGGTGTGCAGCGACTGATAGCCGTTGGCCTTGGGAATCGCGATGTAATCCTTGAAGCGCCCCGGCAACGGTTTGTACAAATTATGCACAGCACCCAGCACGCGGTAGCAGGTATCAACCTTGTCGACGATGATCCGGAACGCATAGACGTCCATGATCTCGTTGAAGGCCCGACGCTTGCCGCGCATTTTCTTGTAGATGCCGTAGAGGTGTTTCTGGCGACCGCTGACTTCGCCCTGGATGCCGTCGATCGCGAGGCAGTGGCCGAGGGACTCTTCGATCTTGTTGACGATTTCCTTGCGGTTGCCCCGGGCGCGCTTGACCGCCTGGTAGATCCGCGCGGAACGCATCGGGTGCATCGCCTTGAAGCCGAGGTCTTCGAATTCGATACGAATGGCGTGCATGCCCAGCCGGTTGGCGATGGGCGCGTAGATTTCGAGGGTTTCCTTGGCGATTCGGCGGCGCTTTTCCCCGGACAGCACTTCCAGCGTGCGCATGTTGTGCAGGCGGTCGGCGAGTTTGACCAGGATCACGCGAATGTCGCGCGCCATGGCCATGGCCATTTTCTGGAAGTTTTCGGCCTGGGCTTCGGCCTTGGTCTCGAAGTTCATCTGGGTCAGTTTGCTGACCCCGTCGACCAGTTCGGCCACGGTTTCACCAAACTGCGCTTGCAGCGCTTCTTTGGCGATACCGGTGTCTTCGATCACATCATGCAGCATCGCGGCCATCAGGCTCTGATGGTCCATGTGCATGTCGGCAAGAATATTCGCCACCGCAAGAGGGTGCGTGACGTACGCCTCGCCGCTGCGACGGCGCTGACCGTCATGGGCTTGTTCGGCGTAGAAATACGCTCGGCGGACCAGGTTGACCTGGTCATTGCCGAGGTAGGTCGATAAGCGATCGGCGAGGGCGTCTATGCTCGGCATGATGACTCCTGCCGTAGGCTGTGTTCCCGCGCCGTGCTACGTCGACCAGGCATAGGCTTAGACGGCCTCGTTGGACTCGTCCTCGAACGCAGCGAAGACCGGGTCTTCGTGGACGATTTCCTGCTCGGCGATGAACTCGTAGCTCATCAGGCCTTCTGCGATTTCACGCAGGGCGACAACGGTCGGCTTGTCGTTTTCCCACTGGACCAGTGGCTCTTTGCCGCCGGTGGCCAGTTGACGGGCACGCTTGGTAGAGAGCATGACCAGCTCAAAGCGGTTTTCCACGTGTTCTAGGCAGTCTTCAACGGTTACGCGGGCCATGGTATTCCTCGGAGCGAATGCAATATGCGCGCTGCCCGGTTGGGCGAGCGGACTGAGCAGTTTAAAAAATCACCAGCGATTAGGGAAGCGCTGATTTTTTGACCAGACCCTTCAACGCGCTGCAAGCACCAATGTAAAGCGCTTGCAGCGGTTTTGGGAAGTGCTGATTAACCGAGCAGTTCGGCCAGTAATTTGCCGAAACGTACCTGCTGGCGTTTCTGTTGCAGCTGATTGGCGCGGAAAATCGCCTTCAGATCGTCCAGTGCATGGGCGAAATCGTCGTTGATGATCAGATAGTCGTACTCGACATAGTGGCTCATCTCGCTGACGGCTTCACGCATCCGCCCGTCAATGATCTCGTCACTGTCCTGGCCGCGGTTGGTCAGACGCTGGTGCAAGGCCTGCAACGACGGCGGCAGGATGAAAATCGAGCGTGCCTGCGGCATCAGCTTGCGCACTTGTTCGGCGCCTTGCCAGTCGATTTCCAGAATCAGATCGTGACCTTCGTCCAGCGTTTGCTGCAGACGGCTTTGCGAGGTGCCATAGAAGTTGCCGAAGACTTCGGCGCGTTCGAGGAAATCGCCGTGCTCGCCCATCTTCACGAACTCTTCGCGAGTCACGAAGTGATAGTTCACGCCGTCCACTTCACCCGGACGCATGGCGCGGGTGGTGTGGGAGATCGAGACGCGGATCTCCGGATTGGCATCGGTCAAAGCCTTGACCAGGCTGCTCTTGCCTGCGCCCGATGGCGCGGAAATGATGTACAGGGTGCCGGTGCTGTGGGTCATGTCTGTTGCCTTACTCAATATTCTGCACTTGTTCGCGCATCTGCTCGATCAACACCTTGAGGTTGACGGCGGCCTGGGTGCTGCGCGGGTCGAAGGCCTTGGAGCCCAGTGTGTTGGCTTCGCGGTTGAGTTCCTGCATCAGGAAATCCAGGCGCCGACCGGCGGCACCGCCGGACTTGAGCACCCGGCGCACTTCGATGATGTGGGTGCTCAAGCGATCCAGTTCTTCGGCCACATCGCTCTTTTGCGCGAGGATGACCATTTCCTGTTCCAGACGCTGCGGGTCCAGTTCGGCTTTCATGTCGGTGAAGCGATCGAGGACTTTCTGACGTTGGGTGGCGAGCATCTGCGGCACCAGCTCACGCAAGGTCACGACGTCCTCTTCAATGGAAGTCAGGCGCTCGTTGATCAGGCGTGCCAGCTCCGCGCCTTCGCGCTCGCGGCCGGCCTTGAGTTCCTTGAGACCTTGATTGAACAGCGCCAACGCATCGGCGTTCAGCGCCTGTGGATCAGTCGCGTCGGCCACCAGCACGCCGGGCCAGGCCAGCACTTCCAGCGGGTTGAGTGCTGCCGGGTTCTTGATCAGGCCGGCAACGGTTTCGGCGGCGGCGACCAGTTGCGCGGCGCGCTCGCGGTCGACTTGCAACGGCTTGCCGGTGCTTTCTTCGGTGAAGCGCAGGGTGCATTCCAGTTTGCCCCGCGACAGGCCCTGACGCAGGGCTTCACGCACGGCGCCCTCGAGGTCGCGGAACGACTCCGGCAGGCGCAAGTGCGGTTCCAGATAGCGGCTGTTGACCGAGCGCAGCTCCCAGCTCAGGGTGCCCTGGACGCCGGCTTTCTCGACGCGGGCGAAGGCGGTCATGCTGTGCACCATGGCGGTGACCTCGCAATGCAGATCGGCGCAGAAGGGATGTTCCGCAGGCTCGATATCAATGAATTTAAGCCGACTGGCAGCAAAGGCGCAGGATTGTAGCGCAGTGCGGCGGATGCGCCCAAACACACGGTGTGACAAAGGGCTGCAGGCCGTCGGTTATGCGCGTTTCAGGGCCCTGGGTCGACGGCCGGAATTTTTAACCCGTGCCCAGTCGCGGTGCAGCGCTCTATAATGCTCGGCAGTTTTCCGTCCCCAGTACAGGTATTCCCTATGAAACGTCCAAGTGGTCGCGCTGCCGATCAGCTTCGCTCGATCCGCATTACCCGCAACTACACCAAACACGCCGAGGGATCCGTACTGGTCGAATTCGGTGATACCAAGGTCATCTGCACCGTCAGCGTCGAAAACGGCGTGCCGCGTTTCCTCAAAGGCCAGGGCCAGGGCTGGTTGACCGCCGAGTACGGCATGCTGCCGCGCGCCACTGGCGAGCGTAACCAGCGTGAAGCGAGCCGTGGCAAGCAGGGCGGCCGCACTCTGGAAATCCAGCGTCTGATCGGTCGTTCCCTGCGCGCTGCGCTGGACATGTCCAAGCTGGGCGACGTGACCCTGTACGTCGACTGCGACGTGATCCAGGCTGACGGCGGCACCCGCACCGCCTCTATCACCGGCGCCATGGTGGCACTGGTCGATGCACTGAAAGTGATCAAGAAGCGCGGCGGCCTGAAAGGCGGCGACCCGCTCAAGCAAATGATCGGCGCGGTATCGGTCGGCATGTATCAGGGCGAGCCAGTGCTGGATCTGGACTATCTTGAAGATTCCGCCGCCGAGACCGACCTCAACGTGGTGATGACCAGCACCGGTGGCTTCATCGAAGTCCAGGGCACCGCCGAAGGCGCGCCGTTCCAGCCTGAAGATCTGAACGCCATGCTGGAACTGGCGAAGAAAGGCATGAACGAAATCTTCGAACTGCAAAAGGCTGCACTGGCCGACTGAGCAGGTTCGCAACCCGCAAGGAGGACGTGATGAGTGATGAGCAAGAGTTGCTGCCCAAGCCGAGCCAGGAGGTTCGCCAATGGGCGATGTTTTGTCACTTGTCCGCCTTGCTGGGGATCTGGATTCCGTTCGGCAACCTGATCGGGCCGCTGATCCTGTGGCAGATGAAGCGCGAGACCGATCCGTTCATCGACGCTCAGGGCAAGGAGGCGCTGAATTTTCAGATCACCGTGGCGATTGCCGCCGCGATCTGTCTGCTGCTGATGGTGTTGATCATCGGCTTCTTCTTGCTGGGCCTGCTGGCCATCGGGGCGCTGGTGTTGACGATCATTGCCGGGGTGAAGGCGAACGAAGGCTTTCCCTACCGTTATCCGTTTACTTGGCGATTGATCAAATAACGATCAATGCAAAGCCTCCGTGACTCGCAAGTTTTTATTTAAATGCCCTGACTTGTCAGGGCATTTTTGTTTTTTGCAACTCGAATAATTACTCTTTCGTGTAGGAGCAGTTCTATCTGCGACAAGCGGTAGTGGATATTTTTTATATATCTAACGCCTACACTTTTAGTCACAACTGCAATGCTTTAACGCGATCTCAGTCCTTGGCAACAGGACTTGTCGATTGTTAAGGTTGCTCCGCGCAACATTGCTTCAGAAATATCTCGATATATTCAAGCCATCAAAGGCCCTTGAATTCCACATCAATCAGTGTTGAGACAATCAGCCGATTCAATAGGCGTGCGCGGGTAAAAGTGCGCCTGATGAATAAATAGCCAAGAATATCCCCAATGATCCAGCTCGATTTTTATGGAACGCTCGTGGCCGCCTCTCTGGTGCTATTACTGGGGCGCGGACTTATTGCACGAGTCGGATTTCTGCGTAATTACAATATTCCTGAACCCGTCGCCGGTGGACTGGTGGTTGCGCTGGGTTTATTGATATTGCGAACTTTTGATATAGAAATCAGATTCGATACTTCACTGCAGACGCCGTTGATGTTGGCGTTCTTTGCCACAATCGGTTTGAGCGCAGACTTTGCCAGCCTGAAAAAGGGTGGTCGCGTAGTCGGCATATTTCTACTGGCGGTTACCGGGCTTCTGGTGGTTCAGAACGCTTTGGGCATTGGCCTTGCCAAAACGTTGGGTCTTGATCCGTTGATGGGGCTCCTGACGGGTTCGATCACGCTTGCGGGCGGTCACGGTACGGGGGCGGCGTGGGGCACGGTATTCAGTGAAAAGTACGGCCTCGCTTCGGCCTCCGAGCTTGCAATTGCGTCGGCGACCTTCGGCCTGGTTCTGGGTGGTTTGATTGGTGGGCCGGTGGCTCGCCTGCTCATCAAGCGCGTTGAAGTGCCCGGTTGCCAGTTTCAAGAAATGCCACGGATGCCAAAGGGTTTTGAGCAGCCGAACAAAGAGCGCTCGATTACGCCCTTTTCGTTTATCGAGACACTGGCATTGATTGCGGTCAGTTTATTGGCTGGCAATCTTCTGAATGGCTTTCTGCACGGAACCGCATTCGAGTTGCCAACGTTTGTCTGCGTTTTGTTTGTGGGGGTGATGCTACGTAACGGGCTATCGGCGCTGGGCCTGTATCAGGTATTCGAGCGTGAAGTGTCGGTGCTGGGCAATGTCAGCCTGTCGCTGTTTCTGGCAATTGCCTTGATGTCTCTCAAACTCTGGGATCTGGCAGCGTTGGCACTGCCGATATTCATCATCCTGGCTGCGCAAACGTTGGTCATGGCGCTGTTTGCGATTTTTGTGACATTCAGAGTGATGGGCAGTAACTACGACGCGGCGGTCCTGGCGGCGGGGCATTGCGGTTTTGGCTTGGGCGCAACGCCAACCGCCATTGCCAACATGCAGGCGGTGACGCAGCGTTTCGGGCCTTCGCAGATTGCGTTTCTGGTGGTGCCGATGGTCGGTGCATTCTTCATCGACATCATCAACGTGATCGTCATCAAGCTTTACCTGGCCTTGCCGTTTTTTGTCGCCGTCTGAGGTCAGGACGGCTTCAAGCGCGGCATAAAAAATGCCCGTATCTCGCGATACGGGCATTTTTTAACGACGGATCGACGCTTATATGGTCAGCGTCCAGTCGTAGTCGACGATCAGCGGCGCGTGCTGCGAGAACCGTGGCTGACGTGGCAAGCGCGCGCTGCGTACGAAACGGCGCAAGCCCGGGGTCAGCAGCTGGTAGTCGAAGCGCCAGCCCAGATTCAGCATCTCGGCCTGCTCGTTGTCCGGCCACCAGCTGTATTGGTCGCCTTCGCGGCTGACTTCGCGCAGGGCATCGACGTAGCCCATGTTGCCGACAATCTCGTCCATCCAGGCGCGTTCTGGCGCCAGGAAGCCCGGGGATTGCTGGCTGTCGCGCCAGTTCTTGATGTCGAGCTTCTGCTGCGCAACGTACAGCGAGCCACAATAAATGTACTCGCGACGTTTACGCCGCTGCTTGTCCAGGTACTTGCCGAAGTCGTCCATGAGCTTGAACTTCTGGTTCAAGTCCTCATCGCCGTTCATCCCCGAAGGGAGCAGCAAGGTGGCAATACTGACTTTGTCGAAATCTGCTTGCAGGTAGCGCCCGTAGCGGTCGGCCGTCTCGAAACCGAGACCGCTGATGACAGCCTTCGGTTGCAACCGCGAATACAAAGCCACGCCACCTTGGGCAGGGACTTCAGCATCGCAGGCATAAAGGAAGTAGCCATCCAGTTGGAAGGCTGGGTCATCCAGTTCAAAGGCGGAGGCACGGGTGTCCTGCAGGCAGATGACGTCGGCATTCTGTGCTTGCAGCCAACTGAGCAAACCACGCTCGACTGCAGCCTGAATACCATTGACGTTCACACTGATGATCCGCATAAATGGCCCCAAAAATCGCGTGCGTGTATGATACACGGCGTCAAGCTAATTAGCTAAATCCGTGGTATTTGGGGTTTTTTTCATGCAAGCGTATCAGCGCGATTTCATTCGTTTTGCCATCGATCGCGGCGTTTTGCGCTTCGGTGAGTTCACCCTGAAGTCCGGGCGCACCAGTCCTTACTTCTTCAATGCCGGCCTGTTCAACTCGGGTTCGGCCCTGGCGCAGCTGGGGCGTTTCTACGCGGCAGCCATCGCCGAAAGCGGCATTCCTTTCGACGTATTGTTTGGCCCGGCCTACAAAGGCATCCCGCTGGCAGCCACCACCGCTGTCGCGTTGGCCGAACACCACAACCGTGACCTGCCATGGTGCTTCAACCGCAAGGAAGCCAAGGCCCACGGCGAAGGCGGCAGCCTGGTCGGCGCGCCGCTGACCGGTGACGTGCTGATCATCGACGACGTGATCACTGCCGGCACCGCGATCCGCGAAGTGATGCAGATCATCGCGTCCCAGGACGGCGCCAAGGCCGCCGGCGTGCTGATTGCCCTGAACCGTCAGGAGCGTGGCAACGGTGAATTGTCGGCGATCCAGGAAGTCGAGCGTGACTTCGGTATTCCGGTGATCAGCATCGTTTCGCTGAACCAGGTGCTGGAATTCCTCGCCGACGACCCGCAGCTCAAGCAGCATTTGCCAGCCGTGGAAGCGTACCGCGCCCAGTTCGGCGTCTGACTGCGGTCAGCCTTTGTGGGAGCGGGCTTGCTCGCGAATGCAGTTGTTCATTCAACATTGATGTCGACTGATACCACGCATTCGCGAGCAAGCCCGCTCCCACAGGGGATGTTCGGTGATAAGAAGACCCCGTTCATTCAGGATGAACGGGGTCTTTTTGTTTACGGTTAACGTAAGTTTCGCCATTTCTTCAGCAGTTTCAGGGTCAATCCCGCGTTGATCAGCGCGAATGCCAGCAACGCTACAACCACCATCACGTATAGCGTGCGATCAACCTCAAAATCCCATAGATCCAGTGTGCTGCTGCCGATAATGCCCACGGCGGCTGGCAGGTTGACGTAAAACAGCGCTGCAAAGGCGCCGGTCAGCGGCAGCGCACGCCAATAGACAGCATTCTTGATCTTCTCGCGGCTGCGTTTTTTGATCTGCGGACCTGTTTGGTATTCATCCAGCGCCAACGCCTCATGGAGCGTCGGCCAAGCCAGATTGAACATGAAGGTGGTCAAGGTCAGCAGCAAGCCACTGACCGCGACGATGTCACTGAACGGCATTGAGGCCCAGCGTTGCGCACAGCAAATCGTGAGAGTCCTCACTGATCTCGAACTGCCCGGCGCTGCCTTTGCGTTTGGTGATGGGTTTGAACGTCGGCTCATTCTGGGTGATCAGCATGTTCAGCTCATCACGAATCACGTCCGAGCTGATGACCACCAGATACACGGTTTGCGCATACTCTGCAGATGCCACGACTGCCCGCATGCTGTGCTGCAGGATGTCGTCGAGCTGATTGCGAAAGCGCGACACGGTGTTTTTCAGCAGGGTCTTGCTTTGGCTTTGAGTCAGCTGAAAGATCGTCGAGATTTGCGATTCCGTCGGTAAAGTCTGTCCGAAGTAGCTTTGAATCAGGTACAGCAGGCGATCCTGCTTGGCCTCGTCGGCCCGGCTGGGCATTCCGCCCTCGACCAGCATTTTCAGGTATTCGGTCAGACTGGCCTTGGCGATGCGCTGAAGGGCGTTGGCAATTTCCGCGTCGCCGATACGCAGGGTCTTTTTGACCGGTTCCTTTTGTTCCTGCTCGAAAGCGTCCGCGTCGATATTGAAAGATATCTGCATGGCTCGTCTCCCTTGGTTATTTGGAAGGCTGGCCCGGATAGGGATCGGCAGCAGCGTCGCCTTGGCCCGTCAGGATGTTCCAGCCATTGAGCACATGAGTGCCGGGTTGGTAGTCAGGGCAGGGCGGCAGTGAAGTTTTCGACTGATTGGAATACTCGCGTCCGCAGTCTGCACATTCATAGGTGCCTGCGGAAACATCGCTGCCGTACGGTACGCGGTCTTTTTGCATGGGGAAGATCTCCTGTGGGTTCAGGGAAGATCCTAGGGCGATTTGTTCTGAGGAGATGTCGGACGTTTCGCTGAGTGGAGTCAGACGCTTCTTGCAGGCATAAAAAAGATCGCAGACTTCGTCAGCTCCTACAGAAATTTCATACGCACGAAATTTGCTTTTGCAGGAGCTGCCGCAGGCGGCGATCTTTTGCGTTTCAGCGATCAGTGACGCTTGCGATTGCTGATCAGCGTGCCCACACCGGTGTCGGTAAAGATTTCCAGCAGGATCGCGTTCGGTACGCGACCGTCGATGATCAGCGAGCTGCCAACACCGCCCTGAACCGCTTCCAGTGCGCAGCGGATCTTCGGCAGCATGCCGCCGTAGATGGTGCCGTCGGCGATCAGGTCGTCGACCTGCTGAGTGCTCAGGCCGGTCAACACGGTGCCAGACTTGTCCATCAGGCCGGCGATGTTGGTCAGCAGCATCAGCTTCTCGGCTTTCAGCGCCTCGGCGACTTTACCGGCCACGAGGTCGGCGTTGATGTTGTACGACTCGCCGTTCTCACCGACGCCGATCGGCGCGATCACCGGGATGAAGTTGCCTTTGACCAGCAGGTTCAGCAGCTCGGTGTTGATCCCGACCACTTCGCCCACCTGACCGATGTCGATGATTTCCGGCTGGGTCATCTCCGGGGTCTGGCGGGTGACGGTCAGTTTCTTCGCACGAATCAGCCCGGCGTCTTTACCGGTCAGGCCGATGGCGCTGCCGCCGTGACGGTTGATCAGGTTGACGATGCTTTTGTTGACCTGACCGCCGAGGACCATTTCCACCACGTCCATGGTCGCGGCGTCGGTGACACGCATGCCATCGACGAAGTGGCTTTCGATCGACAGACGCTTGAGCAGATCACCGATCTGCGGGCCGCCGCCGTGAACCACCACCGGGTTGATGCCTACGGCTTTCATCAAGACGATGTCGCGGGCGAAGCCGGTTTTCAGCTCCTCGCTTTCCATCGCGTTGCCGCCGTATTTGATCACCAGGGTCTTGCCGACATAACGTCGGATGTAAGGCAACGCTTCGGACAGAACCTGGGCGGTGTGGGCGGCGGCTTCGCGTTCGAGGGTCATTCAGGGCTCCGGGTGAATCAGAACGGTAGTTGGAGATCAGGTGCAACGCGTTTCAATTGGGCGTGGAACACATCCTTGATGCGCTGCAATTCAGCCTCGTCATCGGCCTCGAAGCGCAGCACCAGCACCGGTGTGGTGTTGGAGGCGCGCACCAGGCCCCAGCCTTTGGCGTAATCGACTCGCACGCCGTCGATGGTGGTCAGGTCGGCGCCTGCGCCCCACTGTGCGTCGTGCAGTGCATCAATGATGCTGAATTTGCTCTCTTCGGTCACATGGATATTGATTTCCGGCGTAGAAATATCGTTCGGGAAGGTCGCAAACAGCTCTTCGGCGGTGGATTTTTCCTTGCTGAGGATCTCCAGCAGCCGTGCGGCGCTGTAGATACCGTCGTCGAAACCGAACCAGCGTTCCTTGAAGAAGATGTGCCCGCTCATCTCACCGGCCAATAGAGCACCGGATTGTTTCATTTTCTTTTTGATCAACGAATGGCCAGTCTTCCACATTAGCGGACGACCACCGTACTCCTTGATCAGCGGCACCAGGCGGCGGGTGCATTTGACGTCGAAGATGATTTCCGCGTCCGGATTGCGCGCCACCACGTCGCGGGCGAACAGCATCAGCAGGCGGTCCGGGTAGACGATGCTGCCGGTGTTGGTCACCACGCCGACGCGGTCGCCATCGCCGTCGAAGGCCAGACCGAGGTCGGCATTGGTTTCCTTGACCTTGGCGATCAGGTCGACGAGGTTCTCGGGCTTGCCCGGATCCGGGTGGTGGTTGGGGAAGTTGCCGTCGACTTCGCAGAACAGCGGGATGACTTCGCAGTTCAGCGCTTCGATCAGTTGCGGGGCAATCACGCCGGCCGCGCCGTTGCCGCAGTCGACCACGACTTTCAGACGTCGGGCCAGTTTGACGTCCTGGACGATTTCGGTGGTGTAGCGGTCGAGGATTTCGACCTGGGTCACGCTGCCCTGACCGCTGGTCAGGTCATTGGTCTTGATGCGCTCGTGCAGCACCTGGATCTGCTCGTTGGCGAGGGTGTCGCCGGCGATCACGATCTTGAAGCCGTTGTAGTTCGACGGGTTGTGGCTGCCGGTGAGCATCACCCCGGATTTACCCGCGAGCACGTTGGCCGCGTAGTACAGCGCCGGGGTCGGGACCAAGCCGACATCGCTGACATGGCAGCCGCTCTCGGCGATGCCGCGGATCAGCTCGGCAACCAGCTCCGGGCCGGACAGGCGACCGTCGCGACCGACGGAAACATTCGGTTCACCTTGGGCCAGGCTCTGCGAGCCGATGGCGCGGCCGATCCAGTAGGCGGTTTCGGCATTGAGGAATTCCGGCACAGTGCCGCGAATGTCATAGGCGCGGAAGATGCTGTCGGGTAGCTTCGGGGCGATCTTGGCGGGGGTGCTCATCTGCACAAATGCTCCATCTCGAAAGTGGCGGGACAGACCGACGATTCACTCGGCGGCAGGCTCAAACTGAAGGGTATGACGGCGTTTTCCACAGAGAGTTCGTGGTGTGAAAGGGCCATGACGCCTAGGCTGGCGTGGCCTGCAGCCGGCAAAACCTTGATTTTCGGTGCTAAAACCTGCTGCACAAATTTTGTGGCGAGGGAGCTTGCTCCCGCTTGGGGGCGCTGCGCCCACAAGATTTCGGGTCTGCTGCGCAGCCCAGCGGGAGCAAGCTCCCTCGCCACAGAAATTACCCGTGGATCATTTAGTGCCGGTATGGCCAAATCCGCCCGCGCCGCGTTCGGTTTCGACGAACTCTTCAACCATTTCGAAATGCGCCTGCACCACCGGCACCAACACCAGTTGCGCCAGACGCTCGCCGACGGTCATGGTGAAGTCGCTCTGGCCACGGTTCCAGCAGGACACCATCAACGGGCCCTGGTAATCCGAGTCGATCAGGCCAACGAGGTTGCCGAGCACGATGCCGTGCTTATGGCCCATGCCCGAGCGCGGCAGGATCAGCGCGGCGAGGTTCGGGTCGCCTATGTAGACCGACAGACCGGTAGGGATCAGCACGGTTTCACCCGGCTTGATTACGATGTCCTGTTCCAGCATGGCGCGCAGGTCGAGGCCGGCGGAGCCCGGGGTGGCGTATTGCGGCAGCGGGAATTCGCTACCGATGCGTGGGTCGAGGATCTTGGCTTGCAAAGCGTGCATGTAAATTAAACCTGGTTCAGACGTTCGGCGATAAAAGTGACCAGTTGGCGAGCGATCTTGCTCTTGCTGGTCTGGGCGAAAACAGTGGCATGAAGCTCACGGTCGATCACGCTGCAGGCGTTTTCTTCGCTGTTGAAACCGATGCTCGGGTTGGCGACGTCGTTGGCGACGATCAGATCGAGATTCTTGTCTTTCAGCTTGCGTGCAGCATAGTCGAGCAGGTGTTCGGTCTCGGCGGCGAAGCCGACACTGAACGGACGGTCGGGACGGGTCGCGATGGTGGCCAAGATGTCCGGGTTACGCACCATTTGCAGGACGAAGCCGTCGCCGCTTGTAGGGTCTTTCTTGAGTTTTTGCGGGGCAACCACTTCCGGACGGTAGTCCGCCACCGCTGCCGAGGCGATGAACACATCACACGGGATGGCCGATTCGCACGCTGCAAGCATGTCGCGGGCACTGACCACATCGATGCGCGTGACGCGATCCGGCGTCGGCAGGTGCACCGGGCCACTGATCAGGGTCACGCGGGCGCCGGCTTCCACCGCGGCTTCGGCCAGAGCGAAGCCCATTTTCCCGGAGCTGTGGTTGGTGATGTAGCGCACCGGGTCGATGTTTTCCTGGGTCGGGCCGGCGGTGATCACCACGTGCTTGCCGGTCAGCGCCTGACGCTGGAAGCAGTCCGCCGCGCACTGCGCCAGATCGGTGGCTTCCATCATCCGGCCCATGCCGACGTCGCCGCAGGCCTGGCTGCCAGAGGCCGGGCCGAAAGTCTTCAGGCCACGGCTTTCAAGGATTTTCAGGTTGGCTTGGGTTGCCGGATCGCGCCACATCGCCTGATTCATTGCTGGCGCGACGGCCACCACGGCGTCGGTGGCCAGCACCAGGGTGGTCAGCAGATCGTTGGCGATGCCTTGGGCCAGACGCGCAATCAGGTCGGCAGTGGCTGGGGCGATCAGCACCAGATCGGCCCATTTGGCCAATTCGATGTGGCCCATCGCCGCTTCGGCGGCCGGGTCGAGCAAGTCGAGGTGAACCGGGTGCCCGGACAGGGCCTGCATGGTCAGCGGGGTGATGAACTCGGCGCCGCCATGGGTCATGACCACGCGCACTTCAGCGCCCTGGTCGATCAGGCGACGAACCAGATCGGCGCTCTTGTAGGCCGCAATGCCGCCGCCGACGCCCAGAACGATGCGTTTCCGATACAGCCGCTGCATAGGTCTGCCTTTACATTTCGTGGGTGACATACGTGGCGAAACCCCCTCCCCAGGGTGAATTCGCCCGCAAAAAAGATGGGCTACGATATCACAGCGACCGCTACGGAACAGCGGTGCCCACAGACAAGGAAGGTGTATGAGTATTCGCGATTGGCCGGCGGCGGAAAGGCCGCGGGAAAGGTTGTTGGAACAGGGCTCTGCGAGCCTTTCGGATGCGGAACTGCTGGCGATTTTCCTGCGAACCGGCGTGCCGGGGAAAAGTGCAGTTGATCTGGCACGGCATCTGTTGAATCAGTTTGGCAGTCTGCGTTTGTTGCTTGAAGCCGATCTGGAAGCATTTAGCAAACATGTGGGCCTAGGGCCAGCAAAATTTGCACAGTTGCAGGCTGCCCAGGAAATGAGCCGACGCCATCTAGCCGAACGGTGTAAAAAAACAGCGTTGGAAAACCCGAAAGCAGTCCGAGATTATCTGACGTCAATGCTGCGTCACGAACCTCACGAAGTGTTCGGTTGCCTGTTTCTCGATTCTAAACATCAGGTATTGACCTTTGAGGCGCTATTTCGCGGAACCATCGACAACACAAGTGTGCATCCTCGGGAAGTCGTCAAACGCTCACTGGTGCACAACGCTGCTGCAATCATCTTTTGCCACAACCATCCATCGGGCAATACCGATCCGAGTCATGCTGATCGGCTATTGACCAAGCGTTTGCAAAAAGCATTGGAGCTGATTGATGTGCGGGTTTTGGACCATTTCATAATTGGCGACGGTGAGCCGTTGTCGATGGCGGAACTTGGCTGGATGTAGTCCAAACTAACTTAAATAGGGGCCTGAGCGATCATGGCGTCAAAGTTATAATTCGGGCCGTTGCTAGAAATTTTCCGGTTGCGGAAAAAGTCTTCGGGTGAGCCAGATTGTGATGCGGCAACTGGTTCGCTCGCAGAGAATTTATCCAGGGTGCAGTTTAAAATCAGGAAGCTCTGGATTCTATTCGTTCCGCGTAGGAGTGTTTGAAATGTCATTGGCGCAGCAACGTAAGCGCTTGAACTTCAAGCGTTTTTTTTGTTTCCGAGTATTGGGTAGGGTTGGCCCCTATAGCTACTCAAGGGCATGTGATTAGGTTCTATCTCTAAAACGCTCGTCTGCTAGATTTAGTTAAAAGGAAGAAGTATCGAGTTCTTTGGTAGATAGAGGGGGTGTCCTGGCATGTTTTTATTGGTTATTGATAGAGCGTAAATTTTTTTGTTTGTCAGTCCAAGAACTTGCCTGTCTCGGCTATTAAAGTTGCCATGGTTTCCCCATGCGGCTACGACTATATCTGACTCGTTAACTATCTGCGAAATCCAGTGATCGTTCTCGCTGCCTACTGGATCAGATGCTGTAAGCAAGCCCTTTGGGTTGGTTGATCTAAACGCAAATAGATTTATCATGTATAAACTTCCACCTCCCCACGATTTTGCGAAGCCAACACATCTTCGTATGGTTGGGTCATCTAAGCTTTCGTCTGCGGTAGATGGGTTTAAACCAATGAATGCTATTTTTTTTAAAGTGCCATCCCAAACTCTGGATAGAAAATACCTGTGCTCTCTGTTCTCGGAGAAAATTGCATCTTTGATAATGGCTGGTGAGAATAAATCGATTTGGTTTAACATATTCGTTCGATTTTTAGTTTGGTTTTGTCGGTGTGGTAATATTTTTTGTGCTTGGCGATGTTGAATTTTTGTTCGTGTGTGCAGGATGGACTTCGGTGTAATGCGTTTGTTTTTTAGGAGGGACAAGCGCTGGAGCATCGTTGTAAGATTTTTCTTTTAAATCGTCAGCAGGGACGGTATAGAGCGGGGGGAGGGTGTTGGGTTGCGGAGGAACACTTGCTGCAACTAATTTATAGCCGGCTGAGTTTAAAGCGTTGGCTATAAGTGCCCCGGTAAATCCAGGCATAAAACTAGGGACTGCGACGAATGCAGCAACAAATATTGCCCATAAGCCTATGGCAACTGTAGTCCAAGTATTTGTGTGTTTGCGAGAATTTTCGGCAGTATTTAGTTTTTCATTTATCTCATCCACGCGATTTTTCAGAGCTTGAGGGTTGAATACGACGCTTGTTAGATCCTCAACTAATTTTGTACTGATCTCTTTTTGGTGTTTTGCGGACCCGCTATATGTTTTCTGAGAAACTCTGTCTAGATCAGCGTAAACGATTAGAAAAAGTGGTTCACCCCTGCGAATAATTATCACTTTGGGGCCGGCATTGTATACGCTAAAAATTAGCTTGCCCACCCAGCCCGGGTCCACATGGAAACCGGAAACGTTTATTAGCCCTTTAAATTTATATCCTGCGCGGATAGAAATCATTGCTATTGCATTGTCTGGAACGGTTACATCTTCTTCTGTAAGCAGAAACGCAAACTGCCCGGGACAAATTCTGATTGCACCGTTGTCTGAGCCGTGGCCTAAGCTCTTGATAAGGTTGACATTTGAGCTCTGGGACTCTAATTCTGCCGTAGTTACGAACGCTTGTTCGCCTGCAGACAGCCTGTAAGATGCACAGTCGAGATTCTCTTTTTTGAATGGTGTTATAAGCTTTGGAAGCTCGCCTTCTAATTTTTCCCCGCTCCAAAATGCCAATTTATGCTCTCTCTACAAAATAAATGAATTTTCTATTAGTTCGAAGCGCTTTTCAATTTCTTGCTCTAGATTAATGTCAAGGGGGTCGATATATTTTAGTAGGTCAATGGTGAGAGCAGGTATCAGTTTTGACATTTCTACTCGAGGATTCCCTGCCTCCATGTGATCCGTAGACTCCATAACTTTTGCCATCTTGGCGCCATGAGAAAGTAGGCTATAAAAAATCCCGTCAAAAATATAAGCTATATTTTCATGCTCTTGTTTGCATGAAAGTCTTTTGCATAAGTCAGAAATGTTTAGAGTTTTGATCTCTAAGAAGTCATCGAGATAAATCTTCAGCGAATTGGCTGAAGCTAAGCAGATTATAATAGAATCAATAAGTGTTGCTTTGAGAGTGGTCGTGTTGAGTTCTGCTTTTGCATCATAAGCTTTCAGCGTATATTTGTAGAAGTGTAAGGACATGTGTTTCAATCGCACATACATATTTTCTGCCAAGATATCTTGGTGCGATTTTTCATCATGACTTTTCTGACGACTTTGCAGTGTGGTCAGTAGAGTCCGATGCGTGTTTAACATTTGCCATCCCTCCAGGTATTAGCAAAATTTCTTTAAAGCTGTCTGTAGTGAAATTGCGATAATTGCGGATTCTACATGGTTTATGTTCTTTTTGCTATGTTTGACTTTTTGATTTTAGCATTGGAGTTGATTTTTTTCCATGCAGAATTAATTTTATTATTTTTCGGAGAGGTTTTTAAGTTAGAGCATATGGGTTGGTTTAATCTTACTCGCGAGATTAGTGTGAAGCTGTTGTGGAGGGTGGTTTTGTTGCTGGTCGGGCGTGGGGGAAGATAAGTGCGTCTTTATAAAGCTTAAAAATTATTTTATTCTGAGTGAATGCTCAAGAGTAGTGATTTGTTTTCTAGAGTTTTATTTTATATCGTTTATGTGGTCGGTTGGGTGCTTGTCTCTGGCTGGGAGCGTAATTTTTGTTTTGATTTCATGCAACTCAAGCCCAATGAGGAATTTAGGTGGGTGGTACTACTTTGTTTAGTCAAGCTCCACGATTGCAGCTATGGAGCTTAATACAGTTATATTATTATCTAATATTGACCTTGGAGTAGTCCTGCCGCCCGAACGGGCTCACCGAGTAACCCTGCACATCCTTGCGCGTCAGTGCATAAGCGGTCGGGTGTGCCAGCGGCAACCACAGCGCCTGCTGCTGAATCTGCGCCTGTGCCTGTTCGTACAGTTTGGTGCGCACGCCTTGCTCACTGGTGGTCTTGCCGGCGCTGATCAACTTGTCCAGGTCGGCATTGCAGTAGCGGGCGAAGTTGGTGCCGGATTTGACCGCCGCGCAGGAAAACTGCGGCGTGAGGAAGTTATCCGGGTCGCCGTTGTCGCCGGCCCAGCCCATGAACAGCAGGTCATGCTCGCCAGCCTTGGCGCGGCGAATCAGTTCGCCCCACTCGATCACGCGGATTTCCGCCTGAATGCCGATTTCCGCCAGATCCGATTGCAGCAATTGCGCGCCCAGACTCGGATTCGGGTTAAGCAGACTGCCGGACGGACGCGTCCAGATGGTGGTCTGGAAGCCGTCCTTGAGTCCGGCCTTGGCCAGCAGCGCCTTGGCTTTGGCCACGTCGTGCGGATAGCCCGGCAGGTTCTTCGCGTAGCTCCAGGTGTTCGGCGGGTAAGGACCATTGGCGGGTTCGGCGGTGTCTTCGAACACGGCTTTGACGTAGTTGGCCTTGTCGAAGGCGAGGTTGATCGCCT
Organism: Pseudomonas sp. YL2; assembly: GCF_023063025.1. NCBI lineage: Bacteria > Pseudomonadati > Pseudomonadota > Gammaproteobacteria > Pseudomonadales > Pseudomonadaceae > Pseudomonas > Pseudomonas sp. YL2. The sequence continues at coordinate 279,544 of NZ_JAJSLU010000001.1, forward strand.
GGCGCACTTCCGGCTTGTCCAGCGGTGGATGCTGGCTGTTGATGCCGACGAAAGCGGTCATGAACGCGTCAGTCTTTTCTACTTTCAGCGTCGGCTCTTCCTGCGCAGCCTTCACGTCCAGCGGTTTTGGCGACAGGGCGATCTGGCACTCGTTGCGCCGCAGCTTTTGCAGGCGCACGTTGGCGTCCGGGGTGATGGCGAAGATCAGCGGGTCGACCGCCGGCTTGCCGCCGAAATAGTCCGGGTTGGCCTTGTAGCGCACAGAGGCGTCTTTCTGGAAGCGCGTGAACACGAACGGACCGGTGCCGATCGGCTGGCTGTTGAGCTTGTCGGTCGCGTCGGCCTTGAGCAACTTGTCGGCGTACTCGGCGGAATAGATGGAGGCGAAGCCCATGCTCAGGGTCGCGAGGAACGTCGAGTCCGGGTGGTCGAGGGTAAAGCGCACGGTCAGCGGGTCAAGCGCGTCGATCTTCTTGATCAGCGCCGGCAACTGCATGGACTGGGCGTGCGGGAAGCCGCTTTGCGCCACTTTGTGCCATGGGTTGGCTGGATCGAGCATGCGGTCGAAGCTGAATTTGACGTCTTCGGCGCTCAGGGTACGGGTCGGCTTGAAATAGTCAGTGCTGTGAAACTTCACCTGCGGGTGCAGCTTGAACACATAAGTCAGGCCGTCGGTGCTGACTTCCCAGCTGTCGGCCAGGCTCGGCACGACTTTGCCGCTGGCGGTGTCGAAGTCGACCAGGCGATTCATCAGCACATCGGCCGAGGCATTGGTGGTGGTCAGCGAGTTGTATTGCACCACGTCGAACCCTTCAGGGCTGGCCTCGGTGCAAACGCTCAGGGCGGCAGCCTGGGCCAGGGGGCTCAGCAGAAGCGGGGCGAGCAACAGGGGTAGGGCAGCGAGGCGCATGGTCGGCTTCCTTTACAGATCGAAGGCCATCTGCAGGTGCAGTCTGGAAAAGGGTTACCCTAGAGGGCTGGATTGCAAATGACTATCCCCTTTTTGTATTTTTGGGGCAGCCCAGTGACGTTTTTCAGACCACGGTGCACGAGGAAAAGTCGAAAACGTCTATTAGAGCGGTTTTCTGCGACGAGTGGTCAAAACTCGCCTCAGCCTTTATCCAAAGCGTCTGCAGGCGGAAAATGCGCCTTTTTACCGGTCGATTGCACATCCATTGTTGTTGCACCCCGGTCTTTCTGGTATAAAGCAGCGCTCTTTTCTAGGGGCCCGGTTCCTTCACTGTAGGTGTAGCCGGTAAGACCTCTAAAGAAACGCGGCGCCTGGCGCCAAATGACTGAGAGATTAAGCGGCCAACCCATGCCGGGTTGGGCATGTGGTTTTAGAGGGCTGAGGCATGTCGAGAGTATGTCAAGTTACCGGTAAGGGTCCGGTAACCGGGAATAACATTTCCCACGCAAACAACAAAACCCGTCGTCGTTTCCTGCCGAACCTGCAGCATCACCGCTTCTGGGTTGAAGAAGAGAAACGTTTTGTGCGTCTGCGCGTATCTGCCAAAGGCATGCGCATCATCGACAAGCGTGGCATCAGTGTCGTGCTCGCCGAACTTCGCCGCGATGGCAAGATTTAAGGGAGCTAATCATGCGTGAATTGATTCGTTTGATCTCGAGCGCCGGTACTGGTCACTTCTACACTACCGACAAGAACAAGCGTACTACCCCGGACAAAATCGAGATCAAGAAATATGATCCGGTTGTTCGCAAGCACGTGATCTACAAGGAAGGTAAAATCAAGTAATTGATTTTTCCCGACTTACGAAAAAGGCCCGTATCGTGAGATGCGGGCCTTTTTTGTTGCCTTGAGTTTTGTGCTGACTGTTGCGACGCTTTCGCGAGCAGGCTCGCTCCCACAATGGAATGCGGTCGAATGTGGGAGCGAGCCTGCTCGCGAAGGGGCCGGTAATATCAGCGAAAGACTCAGGCCTTCTGTTCAAAGATCACATAGATCTTGCGGCAAGCCTCCAGCACTTCCCAGGTACCACGGAAACCGGCCGGAATCACAAAGCGGTCGCCAACACGCAAGGTCTTGGCATTGCCATCGCTGTCAAGCAGCACCGAAACCCCTTGCAGGATTTCGCAGTATTCATGTTCGGTGTAGTTCACCGTCCACTGCCCGACCGCACCTTCCCACACGCCAACACCCATTTGCCCACAAGGGCTGTCGTACTGATTGAACACCGCTTGCTCTGGGTCGCCCTTGAGCACTTTGGCCGGGTCCGGGTGATAGCGTTCGGCTTCGCTGCTGGTCAGGCTGATATCGACGACGTTCTGGATGTTCATTGTTGTTTTCTCCCGTGATGACGGCGCGGTGGCTTGAAAGGGCCAAAGTCTATGTTTATTAAAATGAACACCGCAAGGGCGTATGGCGCGCTTATGTCAAATATATTGAAACAACCCCGGCCGCTGGTTTAGGGTGGCGGGTGCCTTGGGCCGAAAAGCAGGCTGGCCGGGCAGCATTCCTGAAGACGTCCGCGAAGAACGCGGCGCTCTATTCAACAAGAGGAGGACACTCGAATGACCACCCTGACTCGTGCCGATTGGGAACAACGTGCTCGCGACCTGAAGATCGAAGGCCGCGCCTACCTCAACGGTGAATACACCGACGCCGTCTCCGGCGAGACTTTCGAGTGCATCAGCCCGGTCGATGGCCGTCTGCTGGGCAAGATCGCCAGCTGTGACGCCGCCGACGCCCAGCGCGCCGTGGAAAACGCCCGCGCCACCTTCAATTCCGGCGTGTGGTCGCGCCTGGCGCCGACCAAACGCAAAGCCACCATGATTCGTTTCGCCAGCTTGCTCAAGCAGCACGCTGAAGAGCTGGCGCTGCTCGAAACCCTCGATATGGGCAAACCGATCAGCGATTCGCTGTACATCGACGTGCCGGGCGCGGCGCAAGCGCTGAGCTGGAGCGGTGAGGCGATCGACAAGATCTACGACGAAGTCGCCGCCACGCCGCACGATCAACTGGGTCTGGTGACCCGCGAGCCGGTGGGCGTTGTCGGCGCCATCGTGCCGTGGAACTTCCCGCTGATGATGGCTTGCTGGAAACTCGGCCCGGCGCTGTCGACCGGTAACTCGGTGATCCTCAAACCGTCGGAAAAATCCCCGCTGACCGCCATCCGCATCGCTGCGCTGGCGGTTGAGGCCGGTATCCCGAAAGGCGTGCTCAACGTGCTGCCGGGCTATGGTCACACCGTCGGCAAGGCGCTGGCGCTGCACAATGACGTCGACACGCTGGTGTTCACCGGTTCGACCAAGATCGCCAAGCAACTGATGATCTACTCCGGCGAATCGAACATGAAGCGCGTGTGGCTGGAAGCCGGCGGCAAGAGCCCGAATATCGTCTTCGCCGATGCGCCGGACCTGCAAGCCGCTGCCGAATCCGCCGCCAGCGCCATCGCCTTCAACCAGGGCGAAGTCTGCACCGCCGGTTCGCGTCTGCTGGTCGAGCGTTCGATCAAGGACAAATTCCTGCCAATGGTGATCGAGGCGCTGAAAGCCTGGAAGCCGGGCAATCCGCTGGACCCGGCAACCAATGTCGGTGCGCTGGTCGATACCCAGCAGATGAACACCGTGCTGTCGTACATCGAATCCGGTCACACCGACGGCGCCAAACTGGTGGCGGGCGGCAAGCGCATCCTCCAGGAAACCGGTGGCACTTACGTCGAGCCGACGATTTTCGACGGTGTGAGCAACGCGATGAAGATCGCTCAGGAAGAGATTTTCGGCCCGGTGCTGTCGGTCATCGCCTTCGATACCGCCGAAGAAGCGATCCAGATCGCCAACGACACGCCGTATGGTCTGGCCGCTGCGGTATGGACTCAGGACATCTCCAAGGCGCACCTGACCGCCAAGGCGCTACGCGCCGGCAGCGTGTGGGTCAACCAGTACGACGGCGGCGACATGACCGCACCGTTCGGCGGCTTCAAGCAGTCGGGCAACGGTCGCGACAAGTCGCTGCACGCGTTCGACAAATACACCGAGCTGAAGGCGACGTGGATCAAGCTGTAAGCCGTTAGCGGGAGCCTGATTCGTTCAGGCTTTCGAACTTACGGAGATCCCCTGTGGGAGCGGGCTTGCTCGCGAAAGCGGTGTATCAGTCAGCACATCTGCTGAATGTGAAATTGTTTTCGCGAGCAAGCCCGCTCCCACAGTGATTTTGTGGCGCACATAAGAATATCCACAGGAGCGTGGACCATGCGTTGGGCGACGTATTTCGCCGTGTTGGCGTCTGTCTTGAGTGTCGGCCTGGCCCTGGGGGTCAGCATGCCGCTGGTGTCGTTGCGTCTGGAGAGCTGGGGTTACGGCTCTTTCGCCATCGGCGTGATGGCGGCGATGCCGGCGATTGGCGTATTGCTGGGGGCGAAGATTTCCAGTCATCTGGCGGCACGTCTCGGCACCGCCAACCTGATGCGCCTGTGCCTGTGGGCCGGGGCGTTGTCGATCGGCTTGCTCGCGCTGTTGCCGAGTTATCCGGTCTGGCTGGTGCTGCGCCTGATGATCGGGGTGATCCTGACCATCGTATTCATCCTCGGCGAGAGCTGGATCAATCAACTGGTCGTCGAACACTGGCGCGGTCGTCTGGTCGCTCTGTATGGCAGCAGCTATGCGCTGAGCCAACTGTCTGGTCCGCTGCTGCTGGGTGCGCTAGGCACTGAGCATGATTATGGTTTCTGGGTCGGTGTCGGGCTGCTGACAGTCTCGCCATTGCTGTTGATGGGCCGCAGTGGTGCGCCGAGCAGTGAATCCAGCAGCGTTACGTTCAGCGATCTGTGGGGGTTTGCCCGGGAGCTGCCGGCGATTGCCTGGGCGGTGTCACTGTTCGCCGCGTTCGAAGCGATGATCCTCACGCTGTTGCCGGTGTATTGCCTGCAACAGGGCTTCACCGCCGAGATTGCGTTGGCGATGGTCAGCACGGTGGTGGTCGGCGATGCGCTGTTGCAACTGCCGATCGGCGCGCTGGCGGATTACCTGTCGCGGCGCACGTTGTTCGCCGGTTGCGCAGTGATCCTGATGCTGTCGAGTCTGGCGATTCCGCTGTTGATCGAAACGCTGCTGATCTGGCCGTTGTGGGTGTTGTTCGGCGCCAGTGCCGGTGGCCTGTTCACCTTGTCACTGATTCTGATCGGCGAGCGTTATCGCGACGATGCGCTGGTGCGGGCCAATGCGCACATTGCGCAGCTGTGGGGTGTCGGCTGTCTGATCGGGCCGTTGCTGGCGGGGGCGGGCAGTCAGTGGATCAGCGGGCATGCGTTGCCGTTGTTGATGGCGGCGGGGGCGTTTGGATTGGTGATTCTGCTGATGCGCCAAGGTGCATTCGGCACCGAACCACAGACTGCTTGAATACTTCCCTGTGGGAGCGCATACAAATGCGATTACAACATCCGCTCAAGACCGACAGTGGTGCTGAACCACGCATTGAAGCGCCGCCACCAGCTGCCTGGTTCCTGGGTCAGCGTGTGCATCTGACCATTGTCCTCGGTCACCCAGACAATCTTCCCATCCTGCAATTTCGCCTGATAGCTCAGAGCCGGCGCCATGCCTTGCAGCGCCAGTTCGCGCACGTGTTCGGCCAGTTCCGGGCTGTCCACCAGCACCCCGACTTCGGTGTTCCACAGCACTGAGCGCGGATCGAAGTTGAACGAGCCGATGAACGCTTTCTGCCGATCGAAAATCATCGCCTTGCTGTGCAGGCTGGAATCCGAACCACGGAAAGACTTGCTGTAGAACAGATGTGGGCCGCTGCCATAGTTATCCCCAGGCTGACGGCGCAGCTCATACAGTTTCACCCCGTGTTCCAGCAACGCCTTGCGATACGGCGCATAACCGCCGTGCACCGCCGGCACATCGGTGGCTTCCAGCGAGTTGGTCAGCAGGCTCACCGAGACCCCGGCGTCGGCGCGCCCGGTCAGGTACACCAGCCCCGGCTGGCCGGGCACAAAGTACGCCGAGATCATGATCAGCTCTTTGCTGACGCCGCGCAGCTCCGGCGCCAGTTGCGTGGTCAGCAGCAGTTGCGGGTCCGGTTCGTCCTTGGCCAGCACTTTGCTCGGCGCATCCCACAGCGCCTGGTTCCAGGCCCAGATCAGTTCCTTGCGCCAGATGTCCATGCGTGGCGCGGTCTTGAACGTCATCAACTGTTGATACAGCGCGTGATTCTGTTTACGGGTTTCCTCCAGCGACTCTTCCAGACGCGTGCGGGTGTTCTGCAGGTCTTTGGCGCTTGGTTTACTGGAGAGGAATTCGTCGATCGGCTTGCTCAGCGCGCTATTCCAGTACTGGTCGAAACTGTGCCCGAGCTGCTCTGCCACCGGGCCGACACTGAGCATGTCGATGTCGGTGAAATTCAGATTCGGCTCGGCATCGAAATACTCGTCGCCCAGATTGCGCCCGCCAACGATGGCCACGCTGTTGTCCGCCAGGAACAGTTTGTTGTGCATGCGCCGGTGTTGCAGCGACAGGTTGAACAGGCGTCCGGCGGCGCGGGTCACGCCGGTGCTGCGGCCCAGGTGCAGCGGATTGAACAGGCGGATCTGGATCTGTGGATGCGCCGCCAGCGTGGCGATGATCGTGTCGAGGCCGTCGCTGGTGGTGTCGTCGAGCAGGATGCGCACGCGCACGCCGCGGTCGGCGGCCTTGAGCAGTTCCTCCACCAGCATCCGCGTGCTGACGCCGTCATGGACGATGTAGTACTGCAAGTCGAGGCTGGTTTGCGCATTGCGAATCAGCTCGGCGCGGGCGGTGAAGGCTTCTGTGCTGTTGGACAGCAAGCGGAAGCCGGAACGGCCCTGCCAGGGCGCTGCCTGGGTCTGAATCGAGCGACCGAATGCGGAGCCCGCGGCCGGCAACGCCTGGCTGGGTTCGCGCGGCGCATCGAGGGTGGCGCAACCACTGGCCAACGAACACAACACACAGACAGCGAGCAATTTTTTTCCGGGTTGCACGTTGGTTTCTCGGCTGGAGGCAGGGGGTGATGGAGTATGGCACGCAGAGGATTTCCAAGACCGTTTCCGGCGGATCCTCGCCACACTGTGTAAACAATTAGTCGTTCAAAAGTAGGAATGAGTTCGCCTGTGGTTTTGGACTATTTGTTTTGTTGTTTTTTCAGCTCTTGGTCGGTGCCTATTCCTACATACGATTCCTGCAAAAAACGAAATCATCGCCCCGGTGTTCAGCGTCTTGTGAAGGCAATGCGCTCAACAACTGCCATTGATCAATAACCGATGAAGTAGGGACTGATGAAAAAAACAACATGGATGGTAGCCGTCGCGGCTGCAGTATTACCCACCCTGGTGGTCGCCGAGAGCGTAGACCTGAGTGTGGTCGGAACCATTATTCCGACGTCGTGCATCCCCGCATTTGCCGGTGGCGGCACGGTAGATTTGCGCAAGATATCCGCAGCTACCCTGAACAAGACCACGCAGACGCTGCTGCCGACCCACGACATTTCGCTGCACATCAACTGTGATGCAGAGGCATCGGTCGAGGTGTCGGTCAGAGACAATCGTACAGCCACCAAATTGCCGGGCATCAACGATGGTGCCGGTAATAACGATCCGGCTTTGTTCTACGGCCTGGGTGAAATCAACGGCATCCGTATCGGCGGATTTGCGCTGCGTCACGGTCGTCCGGAAGCCGACGGTGCGCCGCAGACTCTGATGACACGCACTCTGGCAGCACCGGCGTGGCAACTGCCTGCTTCGCCGCTGGTGGGCAATGCCCCGGCGCTCTACTCATGGGGTTCCGGCGTGGCAGCTGGCCCGGTCGCGGCCCGTCACCACGGGTTTCCGATGAGCCTGTTGCCGATCATCGGCCCGAGCAACGCGCTGCCGATCACCAGCGAGATCCCGCTCGATGGCTCGGTGACCTTCGAGATGTTCTACCTCTGATCGTCAGAACCCGGCCATTACCGGGTTCTTTCAGGTTCATTCAGCGCGCCCTTTGCCGGGTGCGCTGCCCCCTGCGGAGCAATACCGATGCCGATTTCAATGTGCCGCCCAGGCTTGCGGGCGTTGCCACTGTGCCTGCTCGTCTTGATTTTGATGCCCGGGGTTCACGCTGCCGGAATGGTGCCGCAAACCCCTGTGCTGGTGGTGGATGAGGGTGTCGGTGAAGCGACGATGAATGTGCGAAACACCGAAACGCGTCCGGCCCTGCTGCACACCACGGTCGAAAATATCGAGCCGCACGATCAACAGCTGTTGCTGTTCAGTCCGCCGATTGCCCGTGTCGAGCCTGGTGCGGTGCAGCAGGTACGGTTCATGTTGCAGAGCGCCGAACCATTGCAGACCGAGCGTCTGAAACGGGTGATTTTTGAGGGGATCAATCCTGTGGCGGGTGTCGACGGTGCCCGGGTCAATCTGGGGGTTCGGCAAAACCTGCCGGTGATCCTGCGCCCTGCCGGTCTGCCAGTGGAGCGCGAGCCATGGAAACGCCTGAGCTGGTCAGCCACGGCTGAAGGTTTGCTGGTCAGTAATCCCAGTCCTTACGTGGTGCGCCTGGCCAAAGCGATTGTTCCGCTGCCGGGCACGCAGGCGGTGGATCTGCCGCGTACCTGGATCCTGCCAGGGGAGCGCCTGTCTGTCGGGTCGCCGTTGAACGTGACAGTGCGAACCATGGCAGTGCGGATCTTTCCGGCGACCACATATGGCTTTGCGGTCGATCACTTTGATGCCCCGGTTACGCACTGATGCGCGCGTGTGCCCGTCAGGGACTGGCACTGCTGATGGCGAATGCGATCGGCATGACGATGGCCAGTGAAGGGGTGGAATTCGATGCGCAGGTGCTTCGCGAGCGCGGGCTCGACCCCGCATTGGCTGAGTACTTTCGCCAGGCACCGCGTTTCTCCCAAGGCACATGGCTGGTCGCGCTTGAGGTCAATGGACAGCCACGGGGGCGGGTGTTCGTGACATTCAATGAACAGGGCGAGCCGTGCCTGCAACCGGCCTTGCTCAAGGCTGCTGGCGTGCGCGCGCAAGCGGCTTTGACCCGCGCGCAACCGCAGCAGTGCCTGACGCTGGGTGAAGGTCTGCCAGCGGCCACCGTTGCATTGCATCCCGGCAAGGAACAGATCGACCTGCTGCTGCCGACGGATCTGTTGGCGTTGCCGCAATTCCAGCCACGCAGCTTCGCCAATGGCGGAGTGGGGGGCGTGTTCAATTACGATGTATTGGTCATGGGCAGCCAGCACGAGGGGCAACGTAGTGACTTTCGCAGACTGGGTTCGGAGTTCGGCCTGAATGCCGGCAACTGGGTCTTGCGCAGTCGCCAGTCCTATACGCAATTGCCCGATAGCACTCGCTTCGAGCATCTGTATGCCTACGGCACGCGCACCCTGGAAGACTACGAAGCCAACGTGCAGATCGGCCAGTTGAACCTGCAGTCGCCATTGTTCGCCGGCGAATCTTTCAACGGAGTGCAGATTCTGCCGGAAGGTGCGTTCGCGCAAATGCGCGCGGCACAGGAGGGTGCACGTGGCGAGGTCGAGGGCATTGCCTGGTCGCCATCGCGAATCGAAGTCCGGCAGAACGGCGTGCTGATCTACACCACGCTGGTTCCCGGCGGCCCCTTCACCTTGCGCGCGCTGCCGTTGTTGAGCAACCAGCTCGACCTCGAAGTCAGCGTGCACGAGCAGGAAGGGCAAGTGCGGCGTTTTCGCGTCCCGGCAGCCAGCCTGCAGGATCCACAATCCGATCGCGCCGACGGCTTCAATCTGGCGCTGGGCACGGTGCGACGCCAGGGTTCGGATGATCGTCAGGCGCCGTCGTTTGCCACCCTTGGCCGAGAGTGGAGTCTGTCACGAGCGTTGCGCGTGAGCGGCGGGCTCCTCGGTGGGGCGGATTATCTGTCGGCAGGCTGGGGGCTGCAGCGTCAATGGCCAGGCAATCTGAGCACCGGTGTGCGCCAGGTGTTGTCCAGCGATCGAGACACAGGCATTGCAGGTCATGAGGTGCAAATGACCGTCAGTGCCGTGTTGTCGCCGAATCTGTCCACCAGTGTGGTTGCGGTGCACCGTGGCAAGGGCTTTCGCAGCCTGTCGGACACCGGCTGGAGCCAGCAGCAGGGACGGGCCGACGCCCCCGGGCGAGATCACTGGACATTTTCGCTCAACGGTACTGTCGAGCGCTGGGGGGCATTCGGCATGACCTGGTCGCGCTACACCAGCGAGGACGAGCCACCCGACATGCGCCTGGGATTGTCCTGGTCGCAGACACTGCCCGCGCGCATCAGCCTGTCGTTGAGTCTGGAGCGGGGGATCGGCGATGCCGACGCGAGGCACCGGGGCACCTCGGTCTATCTGACGGCGGCGATGCCATTGGGCGATCAGCGCAGGGCTCGCAGTTACCTGCGCAGCGATCCACGATCCGGGATGCGCCGTGGCGTGTCGATGAGTGAAGTGCTCAGTGAAACCCTGGCCTATAGCGCCAGTGCCGAACAGCGTGAAGCTGCGGCGCCATCGCTGGGTTTGCGGGTCAACGCACTGGCGCATTACACCAGTCTGGATCTGGGCCTGAACCAGCGAGCCGGGGCAAGCGAATTCGACCTGGGGCTGCGCGGCGGCATGGCGCTGCATCGCGACGGTGTCACGCTGTCGCCGTATCCACTGCGCGAGACCTTTGCCGTGCTCAAGGCTGGCGACCGTGCGGGTCTGAAGCTGTACACGCCGCAAGGCCCGGTGTGGACGGATGGATTGGGCCGGGCGGTGGTGGCCAGTTTGCCGGCCTATTCCACAGCCCGGCTGGAAGTCGATCCGTTGAGTTTGCCGCGCAACGTCGAGGTGCTCGACGGTTATCAGGAGGTCGAGGCCGGGCGTGGCTCGGTTCAGCATATGGATTTTTCCATCACCCGCGTGCGGCGTGTGCTGTTGAAGGCCAGGACGCTTGACCGGCAATGGCTGCCCAGTGGACTCGCCGTACACAACGGGCAAGGCGAATACGTGACCACGGTGCTTGAGGCCGGGGCGATCTTTCTACCGGACATCAAACCCGGTCAGTCGCTGCGGGTGCAACTGTCGGATAGCGCGCACTGCGACCTGCAATTCAATCTGGCTGAAGCGCCGGACGAGCAAGCATTGATCGAGCCCGTCGACGCGCTCTGTCAGCCTTTGAACCTTACATGACCGAGTTATTGCGCATGCATCGATGGATTGTCCTGATCACGCTGGCATCGTTGGCATCGACCTCGGTCATGGCCAGCGAGGCCTGCCAGATGACGCTCTCACCGAGCACTGTGGACTACGGCGTTTCGACGCGGGCGGAGTTGCTCGCCCGGCCATTGGGCAATGACGGCAGTTTTGGTGTGCGCACGGTTCATCTACGGATTCAATGTCCGGCTGCGCGCGCCATCAGGTGGAACTTTGCTGCTCCGAGCAGCGATGCGCTGCATTACCGCTGGACACCGGGACGGTTGCAGATACGCATTGTGGCGGCGCGTCTGGATGGCGCGCCGGTGCAATGGCAGCGCGATGATGGCGAGGCGGGCCTGTTGCAGCCTGGCGATCGCATCACCGCATGGCGCGCAGGCAGTATCGCCGCCGGACGCCATCTGGAGGTGGAGCTGGAAATCGAAGCGCGCGTCAGTGATGCCTCAAGTCGTGTCGCCGACCTTCAGCGATTTGAGGGATTCGGTACGTTTCAGCTGGAATGATCAGGCTTCGGCCAGCAGTTTGATCGCCGCCGCGCCAACCTTGCGAACCGCCTCTTCGATCTGTGGTGTCGGTTTCGCCGCGTAGTTCATCCGCAGACAATTGCGGTACTTGCCCGAGGCGGAAAAGATGCTGCCGACGGCAATCTGTACGCCCTGATCGTGCAGCGCGCGATTGAGTTTCAGCGTATCGAAACCCTCCGGCAATTCGACCCACAACATGAAGCTGCCCTGTGGACGACTGGCGCGGGTCCCGACCGGGAAGTAGCGAGTAACCCAGTCGATCATCGCGTCACGATTGCGTTGGTATTGGCTGCGCATCCGCCGCAAGTGCGGTTCGAAATGGCCGCCCTTGAGAAATTCGGCGATGGCGATCTGCGGCTGCGGTGCGGTGGAACCGGTGCTGATGTATTTCATGTGCAGCACCCGCTCCAGATAACGGCCCGGCGCGACCCAGCCGATGCGCAGGCCCGGGGCCAGGGTCTTGGAAAACGAACTGCACAGCAGCACGCGACCGTCCTCGTCGAAGGACTTGATCGTGCGTGGACGCGGGTAGGTGTAGGCCAGTTCGCCATACACGTCGTCCTCGATGATCGCCACGTCGAAACGCTGCGCCAGCGTCAGCAACGCGCGTTTGCGTGACTCCGGCATGATGTAGCCGAGCGGGTTGTTGCAGTTGGGGGTGATCTGGATGACCTTGATCGGCCACTGCTCCAGCGCCAGTTCCAGCGCTTCGAGGCTGATGCCGGTCAGCGGATCGGTGGGGATCTCCAGAGCTTTCATGCCCAGCCCTTTGAGGGTTTGCATGGCACCGTGAAAACTTGGCGAATCCACCGCGACGATATCGCCCGGCTCGCAAATGGCGTGGATGCTGGTGGACAGCGCTTCGTGGCAACCGGTGGTGATCACCAGGTCGCTGGCGCTCAACTGACAGCCGGAATCGAGCATCAGCCGGGCGATCTGTTCGCGCAGTTCGAGGGTGCCGTGGATGTTGTCGTAATACAGACCGGGCATGTCCTGGCGGCGGCTGATCCGCGCCAGTCCGCGCAGCAGCGGTTTCATGGTGGGCGTGGTCACGTCGGGCATGCCGCGACCCAGTTGCACCACGTCCTTGCGCGGCACCGCGCGAATCAGCTCCAGCACCTGATCCCATTGTGAAATCTCCACCGGTCGCTGCGCCGGACGCCCGACTGCGGGCAGTTCCGGCAGCTCGCGACCCACCGGCACGAAGTAGCCGGACTTGGGTTTCGGTGTCGCCAGACCGCTGTCTTCGAGCATGCGATAGGCCTGTTGCACCGTGCTCAGGCTGACCCCGTGTTCTACGCTCAAGGCGCGCACCGAAGGCAGGCGATCGCCAGGACGGTAGAAGCCTTGTTCGATGCGGGTGCCGAGCAGTTCGGCGAGGTTCACATACAGGGTCATGGCACTGCCTCGATGCAGGTGATTCGTTAAACCAGTACAGATGCGGCAAAAATCGGTGATTCAGACGCAGAAACGGCAAATCTGTATGGAGTTAATACAGATGCGTTGAATCTGTAATGCTTTTTCCGACCCGCGCATCATGGAATCTCTGGCTACCCAAGTAAACAGGAGCAACAAAAATGAACGGCTTGAGCGATGTGCGGCTGACGTTACGCAGTCAGGAACTGGCGGCAGGGCAGGAGGACAGTGCATGGAATAGCGCCATGCGTAACGCGCCGTCCGGCCTGAGTCGCTGGGGCCTGTTCTGGCATCGTCTGCACACGCGCAAGGCGCTGTTGAATCTGACGCCGGAGCAGCTCAAGGATATCGGGTTGACCCGGGAGCAGGCGCAGGAGGAGGGGTTGAAGCCGTTCTGGCGGATCTGAACCTTCAGTGATCGTGAGGACCATTCGCGAGCAGGCTCGCTCCTACAGGGAAATGCATTCCAAGTGTGGGAGCGAGCCTGCTCGCGAAGGCGTCGGCAAAGGCGCCACATATCCGTCAGGCCAACTCTTTAATCCGATGCCACAACATCCCCAACGCCAGCAACGGCGAGCGCAAATGCTTGCCGCCGGGGAAGGTGATGTGCGGCACCTTGGCAAACAGATCAAAGCCACCGCTGTGCTGCCCGCTGATCGCCTCGGCGAGCAGCTTGCCCGCCAAGTGCGTGGCATTCACTCCGTGCCCGGAATAGGCCTGGGCGTAATACACGTTCGGTTGATCATTGAGCCTGCCGATCTGTGGCAGACGGTTGGCGCCGATGCCGATCATGCCGCCCCATTGATAGTCGATCTTCACGCCCGCCAGTTGCGGAAACACTTCGAGCATCTTCGGCTGCATGTAGGCGCCGATGTCCTTCGGGTCGCGCCCGGAATAGTGGCAGGCACCGCCGAACAGCAGGCGCCGATCGGCCGAGAGCCGATAGTAGTCCAGCGCCACGCGCTGGTCGCAGACGGCCATGTTTTGCGGTAGCAGGCTGTGCGCCAGTTCTGTGGAAAGCGGTTCGGTCGCGATGATGTAACTGCCGGCCGGGAGCACTTTGCCGCTGAGTTGCGGATTGAGGTCGTTGAGGTAAGCGTTGCAGCCCAGCACCAGAGTCTTCGCCCGCACCGAGCCTTGAGCTGTGTGGACGCGAACTTCCGGGCCGTAGTCGATGCGCGTGACGCCCGACTGTTCAAACAGTTTGACGCCCATTTGTTGCGCAGCAGCGGCTTCGCCCAGCGCCAGGTTCAGTGGGTGCAGATGCCCGGAACCCATGTCGATCAAGCCGCCGACGTAACGTTTGGAGCCGACCACGGTGTGCATTTCATCGGCTTGCAGCAGACGGGTTTCGTAGCGATAGCCAAGGCTGCGCAGCTCTTCGGCGTCTTCGGCAAAGCCCTCAAGATCGGCCGGTTTGTTGGCGAGGTCGCAGTAGCCCCAGGTCAGATCGCACGGGATCTGGAACCGTTCGACGCGCTGGCGGACGATTTCCACCGCTTCCAGGCCCATCAGTTTCATCTGGCGAACGCCGTTAGCGCCGATGACGTTGCTGAACTGATCGAGGCCGTGGCCGACCCCGCGAATCAACTGCCCGCCGTTGCGGCCGCTGGCGCCCCAGCCGATGCGGTGCGCTTCCAGCAACACCACACTGAGGCCGCGCTCGGCCAGTTCCAGCGCGGTGTTCAACCCGGAGAAGCCGCCGCCGACCACGCACACGTCTGCGCTCAGCTCGCCTTGCAGCGCCGGATGGTCAGGCTGCGGCAGGCTGCTGGCGGCATAGTAAGAGGCAACGTGGGGTTGGCTCGCGAAGGTTCGGGCGCGGGCATTCATGGGCATCATCCAACGGCTGGGTGTCGAGAAAATTTGACGGAGCATAAGCCGCACGGCCGAAGACCGGCAACACTGGTCGGCCGTTGCTGTGTGGATCTCGGCTTTTGCGGCACAATTGCCGCCTATTTCATGTGGATTACCGTTTCGATGAGTTGCAACCGCCAGACCATTCGCGACCTGCGTCAGCAGATCCCCACGTTCGAGTGTGTGCCAGGCTGCCATGACTGCTGCGGGCCGGTGACCACCTCGCCGGAAGAAATGTCACGCCTGCCGCGCAAGACCCGCGCCGAGCAGGATGCGGCGATGGAAGAACTGAACTGTGTACACCTGGGGCCGAATGGCTGCACGGTGTATGGCGAGCGGCCGCTGATTTGCCGCTTGTTCGGTACCACCAAAACCCTGCCATGCCCGAACGGGCGGGGGCCGGTGGAGTTGATTCATCCACGGGTTGAAAAGCAGATCTTCGAATACATGGCGGCGAATCGGCAGGTGTTGGTTTAACGGGTTCACTCGGAACCGAGCTGACGCCTTCGCGAGCAGGCTCGCTCCCACATTTGAAATGCATTCCCCTGTGGGAGCGAGCCTGCTCGCGAATGGAGCGATGCCAATCTTCAGTCTGGAATCGGCAGGCTCAGGCTCTCTTTCACCTCTTCCATCACGATATAGCTTTTGGACTCACGCACATGCGGAAGCTTCAACAGAATGTCGCCGAGCAGCTTGCGGTACGAGGCCATCTCGGAAATCCGCGCCTTCACCAGATAGTCGAAATCCCCTGACACCAAATGGCATTCCAGCACGTGCGGCAGTTTCAGCACCGCGCGGCGGAACTCTTCGAAGGTGTCGCCGGATTTGTAGTCGAGGCTGATCTCGACGAACACCAGCAGGCTACCCTTCAAGTGCTGCGGATTCAGGCGGGCGTTGTAGCCCATGATGATCCCTTCGCGCTCCAGCCGCCGCACTCGCTCCGTGCACGGTGTGGTGGACAGGCCGACCTTTTCCCCGAGTTCGGTAAACGATATGCGCCCGTCCGCCTGCAGGATCCGCAAGATGTTGCGGTCGATCTTGTCCAGCTCACGTTTGGTCTGAGTGTTGGTACGCATAGGGAATGCGCCTCCGTGAAAAGGGTTTTTGCCGAGAATTGTCGCCAAATATAGGCGCTTATATAGTGAAATGCACTGGCCATTCTTTTTTACACTGCGCGCATCATTGCTCTAACAACAGACGTACGCGGCCCTGCCGCGATGAGGGATACAAAAATGCGCGTAATGGTCTTGGGTAGCGGCGTTATCGGTACCGCCAGTGCTTACTATCTGGCCCGTGCCGGGTTTGAAGTGGTGGTGGTCGACCGGCAGCCAGCCGTGGCCATGGAGACCAGTTTCGCCAACGCCGGCCAGGTGTCGCCGGGTTATGCCTCGCCATGGGCTGCGCCGGGTGTGCCGCTCAAGGCCATCAAGTGGTTGCTGCAGCGCCACGCGCCGCTGGCGATCAAGGCCACCGCCGACATCGACCAGTACCTGTGGATGGCGCAGATGCTGCGCAACTGCACCGCCAGCCGTTACGCAGTGAACAAGGAGCGCATGGTGCGTCTGTCCGAGTACAGTCGCGACTGCCTCGATGAACTGCGCGCCGAAACCGGCATCGCTTACGAAGGCCGCAGCCTCGGTACCACCCAGCTATTCCGCACTCAGGCACAGCTCGATGGCGCCGCTAAAGACATCGCCGTGCTGAAAGAGTCCGGCGTGCCGTTTGAAGTCCTCGACCGCGCCGGCATTGCCCGTGTCGAGCCGGCCCTGGCCAATGTCACCGACATCCTCGCCGGTGCTCTGCGTCTGCCGAACGACCAGACCGGCGACTGCCAGATGTTCACTACGCGCCTGGCGGAAATGGCCGTGAAACTTGGTGTGGAATTCCGCTTCGGCCAGGACATCCAGCGCCTCGACTACGCCGGTGATCGCATCAACGGTGTATGGATCGACGGCAAGCTGGAAACCGCCGACCGCTACGTGCTGGCCCTCGGCAGCTACTCACCGCAACTGCTCAAGCCGCTGGGCATCAAGGCGCCGGTGTATCCGCTCAAGGGTTACTCGCTGACCGTGCCGATCACCAACCCGGCCATGGCCCCGACCTCGACCATTCTCGACGAGACCTACAAGGTCGCGATCACCCGTTTCGATAACCGCATCCGCGTCGGCGGCATGGCGGAAATCGCCGGTTTTGACCTGTCGCTGAACCCGCGTCGGCGTGAAACCCTGGAGATGATCGTCAACGACCTTTATCCTCAGGGCGGCAATCTGGCCGAGGCGTGCTTCTGGACCGGTCTGCGTCCGACCACCCCGGACGGCACGCCGATCGTGGGCGCCACGCCGTTCAAGAACCTGTTCCTCAACACCGGTCACGGCACCCTGGGTTGGACCATGGCGTGCGGTTCCGGTCGTTTGCTGGCCGATCTGATGGCGAAGAAAAAGCCGCAGATCAGCGCCGAAGGCCTCGATATTTCCCGTTACGGCAACAAGCCTCAGGAGTCCGCAAAACATGGCAATCCAGCGCCAGCTCACCAATGAGCGCATGAGTCAGATCGTCACCCACAACGGCACCGTGTATCTGGCCGGACAGGTCGGCGACGACTTCGACGCCGGGGTCGAACAGCAGACCCGCGAGGTGCTCGCCAATATCGAGCGTTTGCTGGATCTGTCCGGTACTGACAAGCAGCATCTGCTGTCGGCAACGATCTACCTGAATGACATCGCGGCGCACTTTGCCGGGATGAACTCGGTGTGGGATCAGTGGCTGCCCAAAGGCGCCGCGCCGGCCCGCGCCACCGTCGAAGCGAAGATGGCCAAGCCGAACATCCTGGTCGAGATTTCCATCGTCGCCGCGTTGCCGTAACCGATTCAAAGATCCCTCTCCCGGCGCTGTTGGCGGTTCACGTCGTCAGTCGGCGCCGGTTTTTATTTCCATGACCGCCTAGAAGTCTGCCGCCATGCGTCCTGCCCGTGCCCTGATCGACCTAGAAGCCCTGCGACACAACTACCGAATTGCCCGCGAAGTCACCGGCGCCAAGGCGCTGGCGGTGATCAAGGCTGATGCCTATGGTCATGGTGCGGTGCGTTGCGCCCAGGCGCTGGAAGCCGAGGCCGACGGGTTTGCCGTTGCCTGCATCGAAGAAGCGCTGGAGCTGCGCGCGGCCGGCATCAAGGCCCCGGTGTTGTTGCTCGAAGGCATCTTCGAAGCTGATGAGTTGGCGCTGATCGTCGAGCATGATTTCTGGACCGTGGTGCATTCGCTGTGGCAACTCGAAGCCATCGAGCAGACGGCATTGAGCAAACCGATCACCGTGTGGCTCAAGCTCGATTCCGGCATGCACCGCGTCGGCCTGCATCCGAAGGACTACGCGGCGGCCTACCAGCGCCTGCTGGCCAGCGGCAAAGTGGCGAAAATCGTGCTGATGAGCCACTTCGCCCGCGCCGATGAACTGCATGAGCAGAGCAGCGCCGATCAGGTCGCGGTGTTCGAAGCGGCGCGTCAGGGTCTGGCTGCCGAAGTCAGCCTGCGCAACTCGCCGGCCGTGCTCGGTTGGCCGCAGATCCACAGTGACTGGGTGCGCCCGGGCATCATGCTCTACGGCGCGACCCCGTTCGAAGAAGCCAACGCCGTGGCCGAGCGTCTGCAACCGGTGATGACCCTCGAATCGAAAGTCATCTGCGTGCGCGAACTGCCCGCCGGCGAGCCGATCGGCTATGGCGCCAAATTCATCACCGACAAGCCGATGCGCATCGGTGTGGTTGCCATGGGCTATGCCGATGGCTACCCGCGTCATGCCCCGACCGGCACGCCGGTGCTGGTGGCCGGCAAACGCAGCCGGCTGCTTGGCCGCGTATCGATGGACATGCTCTGCATCGACCTCACCGATGTGCCGGAAGCGGACCTCGGTTCGACCGTCGAACTGTGGGGCAAAAACATCCTCGCCAGCGAAGTGGCGCAGTGGGCGGACACCATTCCCTACCAGATCTTCTGCAACCTGCGTCGCGTGCCAAGGCTCTATTCCGAGGGTTGAGGCCACTGCGGGGGCCAAGTGTTGTAAATACTGAACGCTGTCGCCATGATAACGCTCAATATTCTTACAACATCAGGAGGCTCCCGCCTTGGACGTCGGTGAACGACTGCAATCGATCCGCAAGCTCAAAGGGCTTTCCCAGCGTGAACTCGCAAAACGTGCGGGCGTCACCAACAGCACCATTTCGATGATCGAAAAGAACAGCGTCAGCCCTTCGATCAGTTCGCTGAGGAAGGTTCTGGGCGGGATTCCCATGTCCATGGTCGAGTTCTTTTCCGAAGAAATCCTGCAGGAAGTGCCGACCCAGATCGTCTACAAGGCCAACGAGCTGATCGACATCTCCGACGGCGCCGTGACCATGAAACTGGTCGGCCGCGCGCACCCGAGCCGGGCCATCGCGTTCCTCAACGAAATTTACCCGCCGGGCGCCGATACCGGTGAAGAAATGCTCACCCATGAAGGCGAAGAAACCGGGATCCTGGTGGAAGGTCGTCTGGAATTGGTGGTGGGCCTCGAAACTTTTATTCTCGAAGCCGGCGACAGCTACTATTTTGAAAGTACCAAGCCGCATCGTTTCCGTAATCCGTTCGACGCGCCTGCGCGACTAATCAGCGCAGCCACGCCGGCAAATTTTTAACGATAGAGGCGCCAGGCCATAACGGCGAAGGTGCCCGCAGAGTTTTTCCACCGCGCGGTATAACCCCTTCGACTATGGGGTTGTTTCAGTGTGGCGGGCTACCCGCTATACTTGCGCCCGCCTGCGAACCGTGGCCGCAGGCGTGAATAGCCACCATTGAGGGTGAACGCGTGAACCTAATTATGAAAATGCTGGCCGCACCAGCAACCCTACTGGCCCTCTGGGCTGTCAGCGCTCAAGCTGCGACGAATGACGATATTGCCAAGCGCCTCGAGCCGGTCGGCCAGGTGTGCGTTCAGGGGCAGGAATGCAAAGGGATGGAAGTCGCTGCCTCCGCTGGCGGCGGTGGTGGGGCGAAGACGCCGGATGAAGTGATTGCAAAACATTGCAACGCTTGCCACGGCACGGGTCTGCTGGGCGCACCAAAAATCGGCGACGCGGCTGCCTGGGGCGAGCGCTCCAAGAAGGAAGGTGGCGTTGACGGCCTGCTCGCAAAAGCCATCTCCGGCATCAATTCCATGCCGCCAAAAGGCACCTGTGCCGATTGCTCGGACGACGAGTTGAAAGGTGCGATCCAGAAGATGTCCGGTCTGAAATAAGCCGCGCTTCTGACGAAAAAAACCGTCTCCGGACGGTTTTTTTGTGCCTGCGATTCACGGCTTCGCTGTCCTTTGCAGCAAAGTCGAGGCAAGCTCGGTCTACCTCTATTCACGGAACGGGCAGGAGGCTTCAGATGGTGCAGTTGTGTTCGATCGAACAGGCAGTGGACGAGGTGCTTGCACGTCTGCCGGCGCATATCCATATGGGCATGCCGCTGGGGCTGGGCAAGCCCAATCACTTCGTCAACGCGCTGTACCGGCGGATCAAGGATCTGCCCGAGCGACAACTGACAATGTACACCGCGCTGTGCCTGGGGCGGCCGACGCTGGGCGACGGTCTGCAGAAGCGCTTCATCGAACCCTTCGTCGAGCGCGTGTTCGGCGATTACCCCGAATTCGATTTCCTCGCCGATCTGCAGCGTGACAGCCTGCCCGCCAACATCCGTATCGAACAGTTCTTCATGCAGCCCGGCAGCCTGCTCAACAGCGCGCCGGCCCAGCAGGATTACGTCAGCAGCAACTACAGCCACGCCGCCCGCGACATCAATGCCGCCGGCCTCAATCTGGTGGCGCAATTGCTCGCCAGCAGCAGCGAACATCCCGATCGTCTGAGCCTGAGCTGCAACCCGGACATCACCCTCGACCTGTTGCCAATGATCGCCAAACGTCGCGACGCCGGGGAGACCATTTTGCTGGTCGGTCAAGTGCACACCGATCTGCCGTACTTGCCCGGCGATGCCGAAGTCGATATCGATACCTTCGACCTGCTGATCGACGCGAAGGACAGCAGCACGCTGTTTTCCACGCCGAACATGCCGGTGGGCTTTCAGGATCATTTCATCGGCCTGCACGCCAGTACGCTGGTGCGCGACGGCGGCACCTTGCAGATCGGCATCGGCTCGATGGGCGATGCACTGACCGCCGCACTGCTTGCGCGGCAGGCAGACAACGCCGGTTACCAAGCCCTGCTTAATGACATCAATCTCAGCCAGTGGGCGCAGTTGATCGAGCGCGAGGGCGGCACTGCGCCATTCGCCAAAGGCCTGTATGGCTGCAGCGAAATGTTCGTCAACGGCCTGCTGGTGCTGGCCGATGCCGGGATCATCCGGCGCAAGGTCTACCCCGACGTGCACACTCAGGAGCAGGCCAACGCCGGCACCCTCGATGAGTCGGCGCAGACCGATGGCATCTCGGTGCACGGCGGCTTCTTCCTCGGCCCGCGCAGTTTCTACGAGCGCCTGCGTGAGTTGCCGCAGAGCAAGTGCCTCGAATTCAACATGACCCGCATCAGCTACATCAACGAGCTGTACGGGCAGGAAGAGCTCAAGCGCTTGCAGCGCCTTGATGCGCGATTCATCAACACCGTGTTCACCATGACGCTGTTGGGCGCCGGTGTGGCCGATCAACTGGAAGACGGGCGGGTGCTCAGCGGCGTCGGCGGGCAATACAACTTTGTCGCCCAGGGCCACGCGCTGCACGATGCGCGCTCGATTCTGATCCTGCGCAGCTGGCGCGAGTCCGGCGGCGAGGTCAGCTCGAACATCGTCTGGGAGTACGGCCATTGCACGATTCCACGGCACCTGCGCGACATCGTGGTCACCGAATACGGCATTGCCGATCTGCGAGGCAAGTCCGATGCGGTGGTGATCGAGTCGTTGCTCAATATCAGCGATTCACGCTTCCAACCGGGGTTGATCGAGCAGGCACAGAAGGTTGGCAAACTGCCGAAGGATTTCCGCCTCGATCCGCGCTTTGTCGACAACACCCCGCAACGCTTGCAGGCGATCGCCGCGAAGCATCCGAATCTGTTTCCCGAGTATCCGCTGGGTTGTGATTTCACCGCGATCGAGCGGGATCTGCTGCGGGCGCTGAACTGGCTGAAGAGCAAGTTCAAGCTGAGTGAGATATTGGAGCTGGGCAAGGCTGCGCTAGATGCGCCGGAGGCTTCGACGTTCCCCGAACACCTTGAACGTATGCAACTGACCAACCCGGAAGGCCTGAAAGAAGAGCTGTTCCAGCGTCTGCTGCTCACCGGCCTGAAGGCCACCGCGCAGTGACGGCTCACCCCAAAAACCACTGTGGGAGCGGGCTTGCTCGCGAAGGCGGTGTATCAGTCGAAGAATATGTCGACTGACACGACGCCTTCGCGAGCAAGCCCGCTCCCACAGGGGGTAATGCGGTGTGGTTTATTCGATGAAGGTAACGACGCCATCCTTCAGCGATTTCACGCGGGCCAGCGATTCAACGCGATAGCCCTGGGAATCCAGCTCGGCACGGCCGCCCTGGAACGACTTCTCGATCACGATGCCCAGACCGGCGACGGTGGCGCCAGCCTGTTTGATGATCGAGATCAGCGCCTGCGAAGCCTTACCGTTGGCCAGGAAGTCGTCGATGATCAGCACGCGGTCGCTGCTGGTCAGATGACGCGGCGAGATGGCCACGGTGCTTTCGGTCTTCTTGGTGAACGAGTAAACGGTCGCCGACAGCAGGTTTTCGGTCAGGGTCAGAGACTGTTGCTTGCGGGCGAAGATCACCGGCACGCCGAGGTTCAGACCGGTCATGATCGCCGGGGCAATGCCCGAGGCTTCGATGGTGACGATCTTGGTGATGCCCGAATCCTTGAACAGCGTGGCGAATTCGTCGCCGATCAGCTTCATCAGGGCCGGGTCGATCTGGTGGTTCAGGAAGGCGTCGACCTTCAGGACCTGGTCGGAAAGCACGATGCCTTGTTCGCGGATTTTCTGCTGCAATGCTTCCATGAAGCTGTCCTCGTTCAGCGCCTGTGCGCCCTAAGCTTTAAAAAAGTGGTCAATTCTAGCGCTTTAACATCGCGCGTATATCAGCCAATGCGCTATTGCCGCGCACGGCTTTGACTTCGGTCGGTGTGTCGTCGTTGCCTTCCCACGCCAGGTCGTCCGGCGGCAGCTCATCAAGGAAGCGGCTGGGCGCACAATCGATGATCTCGCCGTACTGTTTGCGCTTGGCGGCGAAGGTGAAGGCCAGGGTCTGGCGCGCGCGGGTGATGCCCACGTAGGCCAGGCGGCGTTCCTCTTCGATGGTGTCGGCTTCGATGCTGGAGCGGTGCGGGAGGATTTCCTCTTCCATGCCCATGATGAACACGTAAGGGAATTCCAGGCCCTTGGAGGCATGAAGGGTCATCATCTGCACGCCTTCGGCGCCGTCCTCTTCTTCCTGCTGACGCTCGAGCATGTCGCGCAGGACCAGTTTGCCGATGGCGTCCTCGACGGTCATCTCACCTTCTTCGTCCTTCTCGAGGGTGTTTTTCAACGCCTCGATCAAGAACCAGACGTTGCTCATCCGGTAGTCGGCAGCCTTGTCGCTGGAGCTGTTGGTGCGCAGCCAGTTCTCATAGTCGATGTCCATGACCATGCTGCGCAGCGCCGAGATCGGGTCTTCGCCGGCACACTGCTCGCGCACCTTGTCCATGAAGCGCTTGAAGCGCGACAGGCGATCGGTGAAGCGGCTGTCCAGATGCTCGCCCAGGCCGATTTCGTCGGTCGCGGCGTACATCGAGATCTTGCGTTCGGTGGCGTAGTTGCCGAGTTTTTCCAGGGTGGTCGAGCCGATTTCCCGGCGCGGCACGTTGATCACGCGCAGGAAGGCGTTGTCGTCGTCCGGGTTCACGATCAGGCGGAAGTAGGCCATCAGGTCCTTCACTTCCTGACGGCCAAAGAAGCTGTTGCCGCCGCTCAGGCGGTACGGCACCTGGTGGTGCTGCAACTTCAGTTCGATCAGCTTGGCCTGGTAGTTGCCGCGATAGAGGATCGCGAAATCGCTGTACGGGCGGTCGGTACGCAAGTGCAGGCTGAGGATTTCCATGGCCACGCGCTCGGCTTCGGCGTCCTCGTTGCGGCAGCGGATCACGCGAATCTCGTCGCCGTGACCCATCTCACTCCACAGCTGTTTTTCGAATTCGTGCGGGTTGTTCGAGATCAGCACGTTGGCGCAGCGCAGGATGCGGCTGGTGGAGCGGTAGTTCTGCTCGAGCATCACCACTTTCAGCGACGGGTAGTCATCCTTGAGCAGCATCAGGTTTTCCGGCCGTGCACCACGCCAGGCATAGATCGACTGGTCGTCGTCGCCCACCACGGTGAACTGGTTACGCTTGCCGATCAGCATCTTCACCAGCAGGTACTGGCTGGCGTTGGTGTCCTGGTATTCGTCGACCAGCAGGTAGCGCACCTTGTTCTGCCACTTTTCGAGAATATCGGCGTGCTCTTCGAAGAGCTTTACCGGCAGCAGGATCAGGTCGTCGAAGTCCACCGCGTTGAACGCCTTGAGCGTGCGCTGGTAGTGGGTGTAGACGATGGCAGCGGTCTGTTCTTTCGGATTGCGCGCGTTTTCCAGCGCCTGGGCCGGCAGGATCAGATCGTTTTTCCAGGCGCCGATCATGTTCTTGATCTCGTCGACGCCGTCGTCGCCTGCGTATTCCTTCTGCATGATGTCGGTCATCAGGGCTTTGACGTCGGTCTCGTCAAAGATCGAGAAGCCGGGTTTGTAGCCCAGCCGCGCATGCTCCTTGCGGATAATGTTCAGGCCCAGGTTGTGGAAGGTGCAGACCGTCAGGCCGCGGCCTTCGCCGGCACGCAGCAGGGTGCCGACCCGCTCCTTCATCTCGCGCGCAGCCTTGTTGGTAAAGGTCATGGCGACGATGTACTGGGCGCGGATGCCACAGTTCTGGATCAGGTGCGCGATCTTGCGGGTAATCACGCTGGTCTTGCCGGAGCCAGCGCCGGCGAGCACCAATAGAGGGCCGCCGACGTAGTTCACGGCTTCTTGCTGCCGGGGATTGAGTCGGGACATACGAAAATTCGGGAGTCGTTGACGAAATGGGCCGGCATTTTAACAGGCTCAGCGATTTGTGCTGCTCTGTCCGACTTGTGACGTACCACGCGATTCAAATTTGCCGGTTTTGTTACTTTCGCGGAGGATACACGGTGATTTTGCGGCTAATGTTCTCATTCGTGACACAAAATAACGTTCTGATAATCGTTGTCATTGAACATCGCAACGGCATAATGCCCCGCCCACATCATTGCAGAGTCTAGGGAGCTAGCTTGTCTACGCCTGTCGAACCCTTGCGTTTGCTGCTACTGGCCGAAGAGCCAGCGTGGACAGCGTTATTGCGCGAGTGTCTGGCTCCGATGGGGAGCGCGGCGGTGCTGATCAGCGCACCGAGCTGGGAGTCGGTCAGCAGTCTGTTCGAAGACAATCGCCACGCGGTGCTGTTGACCGTCCCCGCGTTGCAGCCGGCCCCGGGTCGTTGCAGCCTGCCGACGGTGTTGCTGCTGGATCACGAGCCGGTCACCGCGCCGGTGGGTGTCAGCGACTGGCTGGTGTTCGACGCCCTCGACGCCGGCATGCTGCGCCGTTGTCTGCGCCATGTGCGTGAACGCGGCGTCCTCGAAAACACCCTGCAACGCCTGGCCGAACAGGATCCTCTGACCGGCATCGCCAACCGCCAGGGCTTCCAGACCCTGCTCGCGGCGCGCCTGGCGGAAAACGACGGCCGTGGTCTGGCCCTCGGGCATCTCGATCTCGACAACTTCCGTCACGCCAACGACGCCCTCGGTCATCAGGCCGGCGATCGCTTGATCCTGCAAGTCGTCGCGCGGCTGAAAAGTCAGCTTGAGGCCGGGGATCAACTGGCGCGGCTGGGCAGCGACGAGTTTGCCTTGCTGATCGACACCCGCCGCGCGCCGCAACGCGCCGAGTGGATGGCCGAACGCATTACCGAAGCCCTGGCCGAACCGTATTGGGTCGATGGCGAAAGCCTGTTGATCGGCTCCAGCCTCGGCATCGCCCATGCCCGTGCACAGGGTGGTGCCGACCCACTGATGTGGCACGCGCACATTGCCATGCAGCAGGCCAAGAGCACGCAGGGCTGCACCTTCCATATCTTCAACGAACGCATCAACCGCAACGCACGGAGCATGGCCGACCTCGAAAGTGAGCTGCGCCGGGCCTTGCGCCGCGATGAGCTGGAGTTGCACTACCAGCCACGGCTGAATCTTGCAGACGGGCAGATCGTCGGCCTCGAAGCCCTGGTGCGCTGGCGCCATGGCGAGCGCGGTCTGCTGCCACCGAGCGAATTCGTGCCGCTGGCCGAGCAGAGCGGTCTGATCGTGCCGCTGGGCTACTGGGTGATTTCCCGCGCGTTGCGCGACATGCAGGCACTGCGCGAGCGCGGGCTGCCGGCGCTGCACATGGCGATCAACCTGTCGTTCCGCCAGTTTCAGGACAGCCAGTTGCTGCCGACGCTCAGTCGGCTGATTGCCGAGCGTGGGGTCGAGGCGCAGTGGCTGGAATTTGAACTCACCGAAACCGCCGTCATGCGCCGCAGCGATCTGGTCAAACAGACCATGGACGCCCTCGGCCGTCTCGGCGTGCGTTTCTCACTGGATGACTTTGGCACCGGTTTCTCGTCGTTCGTGCACCTCAACAGCCTGCCGATCACCTTGCTGAAGATCGACAAAAGCTTTGTCGGCGGCATGGAGCAGCGCGAAGAGAACCGCAAACTGGTGCACGCGATGATCAACCTCGCGCATAACCTGCATCTGGAAGTGGTGGCCGAGGGGGTGGAAACCCCTGAGCAACTGGAGTTATTGCGCGGGTTTGGCTGTGATCAGGTGCAGGGTTATCTGATCAGCCGGCCGTTGCCGTTGGCAGAGCTGGTTGAATACCTGACCTTCGGCTCTAGCCAGCAGCCAGCCCTCGAAATCGTGAGCTGAACGCAATCTCCGGGTTAGGCATGAATCCCTGTGGGAGCGGGCTTGCTCGCGAAGGCGTCGTGTCAGTCAAAGCATAGGCTGCCTGACCCACCGCTTTCGCGAGCAAGCCCGCTCCCACAAGGGAATCTCAGTCTGCCTGAGCGACTGTGTACTGGTTTGATGACAGAGGTTCGCGCTGAATCATCCGCTTCATCTTCCATTCAAACGCCAGGGTCAGGCTCACTGCCGCGCAGGCCAGGCCCAGCGCCAGACCCCACCAGACGCCAGTCGGCCCCCAGTTCAAATGGAACGCCATCCACCACGCCGCCGGTGCGCCAATCAACCAATAACAAGCGAGGCCGACCAGAAACGTGGTTTTCGCATCCTTGAGCCCGCGGATGCAGCCCATGGCGATGGTCTGCGTGCCGTCAAACAATTCGAACCATGCCGCCACCGCCAACAGGCTCACCGCCAGACGAATGACTTCGGCAAACGCCGGGTCGTTGTGATTGAGGAACAGCCCGACAAGTTGATTCGGCAGCAGCCAGAACACCATCGCAAAACCCAGCATCACCACCGCACCAAAAACGATGCCGACCCGGCCAGACATTCGCGCATCGCTCAGTTGCCCGGCGCCGTAGTGCTGGCCGACGCGCATGGTGATCGCGTAGGACATCCCCGCCGGCACCATGAACGCCACCGAAACGATCTGCAGAGCGATCTGGTGTGCGCCGAGTTGCGTGCTGCCCATGGTGCCCATGCACAGCGCCGCGAAGGCAAACAGTCCGACTTCCACCGCGTAGGTGCCGCCAATCGGCAGGCCGAGGCGCCACAGTTCTTTCAGATACTGACGATTTGGCCGTGACAGGCCGGCGCGCAATGGGTAGGCGTCGTAGGCCGGGTGCCGGCGAATGTGCCAGGCGAGGGCCAGCGCCATGCAGTTGGCAACGATTGCCGTGACCAGACCGATGCCGGTCAACCCCAGTTTCGGCAGGCCGAACATGCCGGTGATCAGCGCGTAATTGAGCAGGAAATTGGCCACGGTGCCGCCGAGGCTGATGACCATCACCGGGGTTGCCCGGCCGATCGCACTGGTAAAGCCGCGCAGGGCCATGAAGCTCAGGTAGCCGGGCAGGGCGAAGGGCAGGGCGATCAAAAATTGTCCAGCAGCGTTGACGTTGGTTTCGGTCTGGCCGAACAGCAGCAACACCGGTTTCAGATTCCACAGCAGCAACCCGGCGCCCAGCGCCATCAGCCACGCCAGCCACAACCCGGCCTGAGTCAGGCGGGTCGCGCCGATGATGTCGCCGGCACCCTGACGGATCGCCACCAGCGTGCCGACCGCTGCAATCACGCCGATGCAGAAAATCGACACGAATGAATAACTCGCTGCCCCCAGTCCGCCGCCGGCCAGGGCTTCGGGGCTGAGGCGCGCCATCATCAGGGTGTCGGTCAGCACCATCAGCATGTGCGCCAACTGCGAAGCAATCAACGGCCCCGCCAGCCGCAGGATGGCCCAGAGTTCGGTACGCACAGGATGCTGCATGGTCATCACCACCCATCAATCAGAGGGAACAAGAGACCGTCGATTCTCGGCGCTTGGCAGGGTTTGCACAAAAGGATAAAAAGGATGGGTGGCATGATTAAAACTCATCATGAGAAGAACTCGCCGGGTTGGCCGGATGCCGCCAAAGGAGCTTTGTGTATGTCCCGTCGTCTTCCACCCTTGTATGCCCTGCGCGCATTCGAAGCGGCGGCGCGGCAAAGCTCGTTCACCCGCGCGGCCGAGGAGTTGTCGATCACCCAGAGTGCAGTCAGCCGGCACATCAAGACGCTGGAAGAGCATTTCGCCTGCAAGCTGTTTCACCGCAGCGGACGCAACCTGCAACTCACCGAGTCGGCGCGGCTGCTGCTGCCCGGCATTCGCGATGGTTTCGCGGCGCTGGAGCGCGCCTGCAACACCTTGCGCGCCGAAGACGACATCCTGCGCATGAAAGCGCCCTCGACCCTGACCATGCGCTGGCTGCTGGCGCGACTCAGCCGCTTTCGCCATCTACAACCGGGCAATGAGGTACAGCTGACCAGTGCGTGGATGGACGTGGATTCGGTGGACTTCAACAACGAACCCTTCGACTGCGCGGTGCTGCTGAGCGATGGGCACTTCCCGCCGGACTGGGAGGCCAGCCTGCTGTTTCCCGAAGAGCTGATACCGGTGGGTGCACCGAACCTGCTGAATGATCAGCCGTGGGATGTCGAGCGTCTGGCCTCCACCGAACTGCTGCACCCGACCCCGGATCGGCGCGACTGGCGCAGTTGGCTGGAACATATGGGGCTGTCCGATCAGGTTTCGCTCAAGGGCGGACAGGTGTTCGATACCCTCGAACTTGGGATGATCGCCGCGGCGCGAGGCTATGGGGTGTCGATGGGCGATCTGCTGATGGTCGCCGAAGATGTGGCGCAAGGAAGACTGAGCCTGCCATGGCCGACCGCGGTCGCCAGCGGACTGAATTATTACCTGGTATGGCCAAAAACCCGTCCGGGAGGTGAACGTTTGCGCCGTCTCAGCGACTTCCTGCAAGGCGAAGTGCGGGCCATGGCGCTGCCGGTGGTCAAGCGCTTGAGCTGAAACGTTAGAGCCGCCGCAATGCCGGCCTTGTGCCATAACCCTGCTGTTCGCTCAAGTATTCGGCTTTACCGCCGAATACGTGCATGTGGAACCGCCGTGCAGGTATCCACGATTCACCCCCATTAGAAAATTATCCGAGCTGCGATCAAGGAGGATCGGCAAGTTCGGCCAGGAGCTGTCCATGTCTCAACCTCGCGCTCGGATCGCCTCGCAGCTGGGCCTCGCGCTCGCCGTGATACTGGCGATCGTCATCAGCGGCAGTACGGTGTTCGCCCTGCGTTCGCTGGATTCCGCCAACCTCGCCACCCGTGAAGAGCACCTCGCCAGTGAGGCGCGGCTGCTGGCCGACCAGTTGAGCACTTTCCACGGCACGCTGCGCGAAAGCACCCAGCGCCTGAGCGGGCTGTTCGAGAAGCGCTTCAGCGCGGGCCTGAGCATTCACCCGGATGAACCGGTGAACGTCGCCGGCACCCAGACCCCGGGCCTGCACCTGGGCAGCGAAGTGTTGAACAACAACTTCAAGGAAGTCGACGAGTTCAAGCAGATGACCGCCGGCGTTGCCACGCTGTTCGTGCGTAGCGGCGAAGACTTCGTGCGGGTCAGCACCTCGCTGACCAAACAGGACGGCACGCGCGCTATCGGCACTTTGCTCGATCATGCGCACCCGGCTTATGCGAAGTTGATGGCCGGGCAAGGCTACGTCGGCCGCGCGTTGCTGTTTGATCGCTCCTACATGACCCAATACACCCCGGTGCGCGACAGCAGCGGCAAGGTGATTGCGGTGTTGTTCGTTGGTTTTGACTACACCGACGCGCAGAACGCCCAGTTCGACAACCTCAAACGCTTCCGCATCGGCCAGACCGGTTCGCTGGCGCTGCTGGATGAGCAGAACAAATGGTTGGTGGCCCCGGCGGGTGTCCAGGCGCTGGATCAGGCGGTTACGGTGATTGGCGCTCTGGCCAAGACCCCTGGCAAAGGTCAGTTCTGGGGCGACAAGAACGAAGATTTCTACAGTGTTTCGGTACCGTTCGACGGTGGGCCGTGGGCGGTAGTGGCGAGCATGCCGAAAGCCGAGATTCGCGCGGTGACCTGGAGCGTCGGCACGCAACTGGCCATCGGCAGCCTGCTGGCGATGCTGTTGGCGGTGGGTTCGGTGGTGTGGTTGCTGCGCAGCAAACTGGCGCCGCTGAGTGATCTGGTGCGTCAGGCCGAAGCGCTGGGCGCAGGTGATCTGAGCGTGCGCCTGAGCGTGTCGAGCAACGACGAGATCGGACAGTTGTCCCGTGCGTTCAACCAGATGAGCCAGGCGCTATCGACGATGGTCGAACACATCCGCCGCTCCTCGGAAGAGGTCAACAGCCGCGCCCAGGCGCTGTCCGGTTTGTCCGGCGGTGCGTACGAAGGCATGGAACAGCAGTCCGGCGAAATCACCAGCATGGCCGGCGCGGTGGAAGAGTTCAGCGCCACCTCGCTGAACATCGCCGACAACATGGGGGCCACCCAGCGTCTGGCCCAGGAAAACGCTCAGCAGACGCAGATCGGTCGTACTTCCATGGACGAAGCGTCTTCGTCGCTTGAGCAAATCGCTGGTGCGTTGAACACCACGGCTACCGTGATCAACACCCTTGGCCAGCGTTCCCAGGAAATCGGCGGCATTGTCAGTGTGATCACCTCGATTGCCGAACAGACCAACCTGCTGGCGCTCAACGCGGCCATCGAAGCGGCCCGTGCCGGTGAACAGGGCCGTGGTTTTGCCGTGGTCGCCGATGAGGTGCGTAACCTGGCGTCGCGCACCCGTCAGGCCACTGATGAAATCTCCGGGATGATTCACAGCATCCAGCAGGAAACCGGCAACGCCATCAGCACCATGGAGCAGGGCAACCTGCTGATGCAGGAAGGCCTGTCGCGCAACGCCAACGTGGCATCGGCGCTGGCGCGGATCGATGAGCAGAGCCGTTCGGCAGGGCAGCAGTTCGCCGCGATTACCACCGCGACTCAGGAGCAGAGCAGCACCGCGACATTGTTGAGCAGCAATTTGCAGAGCATTGCGCTGGCCAACAGTGAGCAGCGTGAGGTGGTGTCGAACCTCGCGGTCACCGCCAAAGAGCTTGAAAAGCTGGCGGCGGATCTGCGTTCCGAGGTTGATCGCTTCCGTTAATACAGCCTTGATATCGCTTTCGCGAGCAGGCTCGCTCCCACAGTTTCCGGGGTAGCTCATAAATCGTTTGAGCACCCGAATACTCTGTGGGAGCGAGCCTGCTCGCGAATGCAACGCCGCCGATCCATGGCAAATCATCCTATATGTCTCTCATCTTTTCTTGCTGAAACGTTTCCGCAGCGCTATAAAAATGGCACAACTCCAATAAAGGCTGCTGCCATGACCCCGTTCAAACTCGCCGTTGCATTCGGCGCACTCTCTGCTGCTTCCCACGCCATGGCCTGGGATTACGTACTCCTCGATACCAACAAGCCCGCGCAAAACTGGAGCATTACCAGTGAGCAGCTCGGGTTGAAAACCGCCAAGCCTTTCTCCGTGAGTCTGCGAACCTTGCACGGCGGACGACAGGAAGGTGTCAGCATCGTCAATATCGATAACGGCACGATGAAACTCTCGGTGGTGCCGACCCGTGGCATGAATGTCCTGCAGGCGTCTGTCGGCAACGTGCGCATGGGTTGGGATTCGCCGGTCAAGGAAGTGGTCAACCCGGCCTTCATCGAACTCAATGGACGCGGTGGCCTGGGCTGGCTGGAAGGCTTCAACGAGCTGGTAACCCGCTGCGGTTACGAATGGGTCGGCCATCCGGGCATCGACAATGGCGAGATGCTGACCCTGCACGGCCGCGCCGCGAACATTCCGGCCAGCACTGTCACGCTGCACATCGATGAAAAACCACCCTACACCATCAGTCTGCGCGGTGAACTGAAGGAACAGGCCTTCAAGAAAGTCGACTTCTCGGTCGTTACCGAACTGGTCACCGAGCCGGGCACTGCGCATTTCGCCCTCAACGATACGCTGACCAACAACGGCGATTATCCGAAGGAATACCAGGCGCTGTATCACAGCAACTTCAGCACGCCGTTCCTCGAGCAGGGTGCACGGTTCGCGGCGCCGGTGAAACAGGTCTCGCCGTTCAACGACAAGGCCAAAGCCGAGTTGGCGGACTGGCAGACTTATCGCGGTCCAACCAAGGACTACGACGAAACCGTCTATAACGTCGTGCCCTACGCCGACGCCAAAGGCGAAACCCTGACTGTTTTGCACAACAAGGCTGGCAGCCTCGGTGTTTCTGTTGGCTTCAATACTCAACAGCTGCCAGTGTTTTCCCTGTGGAAAAACACCGACACCCAAGGGCAGGGCTATGTCACGGGCCTTGAGCCAGGCACCAGCTTTTCCTACAACCGCCGCTATCAGCGTCCGCTGAACCTGGTGCCGACCATTGCGCCAAAGGCCAGCCAACAGTTTCAGATCAGCTACAGCCTGCTGGCAGACAAAGGCGCTGTGGATAATGCGTTGAAGCACGTGAGCGAAATCCAGGCCGGGCGTGAAACCGAAGTGCGGCAGACGCCGCTGGTGGATCTGACCGAGCATTAAGGCGTCGCCGGACGGTACTGCAGCGCCTCGGCCAGATGCTCACGGCTGATTGCATCGACTTGCTCAAGGTCTGCCAGGGTTCTGGCGACCTTGAGCAAACGATGGGCTGAGCGCAGTGACAAGGTCAGCCGTTCGCAGGCTGACTCCAGCCATTTCTCATCGGCTGTGGATAACTGGCAGTGCCGCTTCAGGCCTGGCAGATCGAGGAACGCATTGGCACAACGCTGACGCTTTTGCTGGCGTTCGCGTGCCTCGGCCACCACGGCTGCCGCACTGGCGCTGTCCTCGCCTGGCTTCACTGCCGGATTCAACGCCGTCGCTTCCCGCGCCACCGTCAGGTGCAGATCGATCCGATCCAGCAACGGCCCCGATAGCTTGTTGCGGTAGCGCTGCACCATGTCCGGTGTACAAGAGCACTTGCCGCTCGGCTCGCCAAGATATCCACAAGGGCAGGGATTCATCGCCGCCACCAACTGGAAGCGCGCCGGAAAACGCACGCGATCCTTGGCTCGGGCAATCACGATATGCCCGGATTCCAGCGGCTCGCGCAGCACCTCCAGTACCTTGCGATCGAACTCCGGCAGCTCATCGAGAAACAGTACGCCGTGGTGGGCGAGGGTGATCTCGCCGGGTTGCGGTTTCGAGCTGCCACCGACCAGTGCCGGCCCGGAGGCCGAGTGGTGCGGCTGGCGAAAGGGCCGTTGTGGCCAATGGGTCAGTGGCACGCCGCTGGCGACCGATTGAATCGCCGCCACTTCCAGCGCCTCGCATTCGGAGAGTGGCGGCAGCAGGCCCGGCAAGCGACTCGCCAACAAGGTCTTGCCCGTTCCCGGCGGCCCACTGAACAACAGGTTATGCGCGCCCGCCGCCGCAATCAGCAGCGCCCGTTTCGCGGCCATCTGTCCTTGCACCTCATTGAGGTCGGGATAAGGTTTCGCCGCATGGATCAGCCCGTCCGAGACATAAGGCTCGACCGGCGTATGCCCGTTGAAATGCGCCACTGCCTCGAGCAGATGATCCACCGCAAACACTTTCAACCCCGACGCCAGGCAAGCCTCCTCGGCATTCGCCCGCGGCACCACCAGTGCCCGCCCGGCCTTGCGCGCCGCCAGTGCCGCCGGCAACACCCCGCGCACCGGCCGCACAGCGCCGGACAACGCCAGTTCACCAAGGCATTCCACCTCATCCAGCGTCAGACACGGCACCTGCACACTCGCCGACAGAATCCCCAGGGCAATCGCCAGATCAAAGCGCCCGCCATCCTTGGGCAAGTCCGCCGGCGCCAGATTCAAGGTGATCCGCCGCGCCGGAAACTGCAGCCCGGAATTGATGATCGCGCTGCGCACCCGGTCCTTGCTCTCCTTCACCGCCGCCTCGGGCAGACCGACCATGGTCAGCGACGGCAGACCGTTGGCCAGATGGACTTCGACGGTGACGGCGGGAGCATCCACGCCTATCTGGGCGCGACTGTGGACGATGGAGAGGGACATGGTCGTTCCTTGAGTTGAATCGAGGGGCCGCTTCCTGCGGGTTTTTGAAGGTTAGTTGAGCCGGGTTTCAGTGCTGAAATAGAGGTTTACAAGACGTATCAAGATCCGATGGGCTGTCATTGCTTGCCTGAATTGGACCGTTGACTCTCGACCGGCATTGACGGATCATCCCGTTCGAGGACTGCAACTGCGCATTCGTCGGGACTGGGCACCAGCAAAAGCTCCCCCGCATTTTTGGCAGCAGAGAAAGCTGGTTTCTCTGAAGTAGTGACGACGGGCTAGCCTGTCGGATTCTGAACCCAAGGCCGTAAAGCCAGGAGCTAAAGAATCGCTGCGACTACTCCTCAAAAAATACTTGAAAGGCGTCCATCGGACGCCTTTTTTATTTCTGATTTGGTGGTGCTCGTGGTATCTGCCCCACTAACGTGCCATGTGCACGTTTTTGCGGGTACCAAGTCACCACGAAGTAACCAAATCCTGTGGCGCGCTCGTGTCGCGGTTCAAGAATCAGTGTTCCCATAGATGTCCTCAGTACCGCGACCCTGTTTCCACATCGCTGTTCTTTGAACTCACAATAGATTTGTGCTCCCGGGACGATCATTTTCGCAACAATCGCTGCTACCCCATCGGCAGTCTGGCAACCATGCTTGAGCAAATCGGCACTATGGGCTTCCCAAATGTGCACTACGCCAAAACCACTATTCGCTCGACGGTGAATACCTACACGCAGATAAATCTTCCCGCCTGGCAAGCCGAATTTTGGCATATCGGGGATCGTGCCAAAGATGTAACCACCATCTGGATGCTGAACCAGCGTGTTTTCTTTGAGCTTGAGCAAATGAGACAAGAGGGATCCAGAACCAGAGTGTCTGGCGATCAATGTGTATCGCCTGGAACTCGACGAATAGGATCGACCAGCGCAGGCGAAAGCCACCAGCCTAATCACAGCCAAGAACTCACGGAATCAGGCGCAGACGCTGATTTTTGTAGGGCCATGCCCTAATAGTTGTAGGACGCCGGCGAAAGGGTTTCGACGGTCTTGTATCGCGGAGTCGGATGCTCCAGGTTGGCCGTTCAATGCAGCTTCTGGAGGCGAAAAATGGACCGCAATGGTATGCGCCCGATTCATCCGGCGAGGTTCTGAATAAGGAATTCATGGAGCCGTTGGGCATGACCGTCATGGGTCTGGCCATGCCCACGAACTGGCCCGAAAGTGAGATCGAAAAGCTTGTGAAATGCCAGCTCAGGATCTGCGCCGATCTGGCAATCAGCCTTGCCACTCATCTCAACACTACGCCTGAGTTCTGGATGAATCTCCAATCGAATTACGATTTACGCAGGGCCCAGCTCCGGCATGCGGGTTTATAGCGATTGCAGCATCCGTGAAGCCCTTTTCCACCATGGCCCCGTCATTGGGCGCTTGGTTTGTTCCCGTTCCACCATCATCAACGGCACATCCTGCAACCGAATCCACGGCTGGTTATTCCAGTGCAACAAACTCAATGACATATCCGGCCAACTGAGCAGGCTCAGGTGTGGGCGTTCGCTTGTGGTGGGGTGTTGGGCG
The DNA here is from genome assembly GCF_023063025.1 of Pseudomonas sp. YL2. Classification (NCBI taxonomy): domain Bacteria; kingdom Pseudomonadati; phylum Pseudomonadota; class Gammaproteobacteria; order Pseudomonadales; family Pseudomonadaceae; genus Pseudomonas; species Pseudomonas sp. YL2. The sequence continues at coordinate 315,771 of NZ_JAJSLU010000001.1, forward strand.
TCGCGCAGGGTGGGGATGACCTGGTGGGTGAGCCATTCGCGTAGCGCTCGGTATTCGGGGCAGTAGTGGTAGACGAGGAGGGCGTAGATGCCGGATTCGCTGATCAGCAGGGTGTTTTCGATCTGGTTGTGGATCAAGGTTTTGCGGGTTTGGTATTGGTCGGGGTCGAGTTTTCGCAGCATGCGTTCGTTGAGGTAGATGTGCAGCAGGCGGCTCAGGTCTCGGGCGCAGAACCAGGGTTGGTTCTGGATGAGGAGGGCGTGGAGGGGGAGTTTGTGGCGGGTGAAGATGTGCGGGGTCAGATAAGTCTCTTCTTGATTCATTGAGCAGTTCCTCTTGCTTAAGGGGCTGCCCTCAATCGTCGCCAAACGATTGGGTGGCAGTTGTACGCGGGTTGGCGAACCGGAGCAAAAGGAACCCGGCAGACCCGAAGGTCTCCCACGCACAACCGCCATGAAACGATGTGGCGGTAAATGTAGCCGCCATCATGGTTGTCGTGCGCCTTAAGCTGTCCAGGTCGCCAAACCCGGTGCTGAACATTCAGCATCGGGGTGAGCTTAGAAACCTGGGCTTTTCGGCGCAATCGGACGGCGGTGGTGCAGGTTGTAGGACGTTGCCGAGAGGATTGAAAGGCTGAAGATCAAAAGATCGCAGCCTTCGGCAGCTCCTACAGGGGGAGCGGATTATTCAGCGGGCGGTGTCAGCTTCGCTTCCATCTCGGCAACTTTCGCTTCGAGGCTCTCGAGGCGGGCACGAGTGCGGGCCAGTACAACCATCTGACTATCAAACTCTTCACGGCTCACCAAATCGAGTTTGCTGAACGCACTCTGCAGCAGCATCTTGAACTGGCTTTCGATTTCGGCTTTCGGCAGCGGGGTGTCGCCGCTGAACAGGCGGGAGGCGGTGCCGCTCAGGGCGTCGAGGAAGTCTTTGGGCGCGAGCATGGAATGTGTCCTGTAAACAGTGGCGGGCAGTGTATCACGCAGTGTCTATAGTCATTGACGCAGGCACGGATGCACGCTTTTCGCGCAGGCGGACGGACGGCAACGCACCGTTGTTGTGCGTAACCGTCGGGGCTTTTTTGCACGGGCGCCTGTGGCAGCGGCCAAGGGCTTGAAATCAGAGGAATTTGGCGAGATGGCAAGCTTTCTGCTTAGTCGGTAGTGACCCATGCACTGATGCAGTCGCTGTGACGAATGCAGTGCGGCAGGCGGGACGGGGAGTTTCGCCGGCAGCGGTTAGCTGGCGTCAGTCGGGCAGGTAAGGCCGACGATGCGTTACAAAGCCAGGCACTGCGCTTAGACTTGAGTCGGGTTTGTTTTCCTGGGGCAAGTCCACCAATTCGGGAGAGAGTTTCATGAAGCTAGTCACTGCCATCATCAAGCCGTTCAAGTTGGACGACGTGCGCGAGTCGCTGTCCGAAATCGGCGTGCAGGGCATTACCGTTACTGAAGTCAAAGGCTTCGGCCGGCAGAAGGGTCACACCGAGCTGTATCGCGGCGCGGAATATGTGGTCGATTTTCTGCCCAAGGTGAAAATCGACGTGGCCATCGACGACAAGGATCTGGATCGGGTGATCGAGGCGATCACCAAGGCGGCCAACACCGGCAAGATCGGTGACGGCAAGATCTTCGTGGTCAATCTGGAACAGGCGATCCGCATCCGTACCGGCGAAACCGATACCGACGCGATTTAAGCCGCCACAAACCCCAACGCCCCAGGAGAAAACAATATGACTCTGCGTAAATTCGCAGGGCTAGGAGCCCTGTTGTCCATCGTAATGCCCGGCCTTGCAATGGCGGCAGACGAAGTGGCGGCCCCGGTCCTCAATTCCGGCGACACCGCCTGGATGCTCACCTCGACAGCCCTCGTGCTGTTCATGACCATCCCGGGCCTGGCGCTGTTTTACGGCGGCATGGTTCGCTCGAAAAACATTCTTTCCGTGATGATGCAGTGCTTCGCCATTACCGGTCTGATCAGCATCCTGTGGGTCATTTATGGCTACAGCATTGCGTTCGACACCACCGGCATGGAGCAGGGCGTCGTCAACTTCAACTCGTTCTTCGGCGGCATGGGCAAGGCGTTCCTCGCCGGTGTCACGCCTTCGAGCCTTACCGGCCCTGCGGCGCTGTTCCCCGAGGCGGTGTTCATCACCTTCCAGATGACCTTCGCGATCATCACCCCGGCGCTGATTGTCGGTGCGTTCGCCGAGCGGATGAAATTCTCCGCGATGCTGATTTTCATGGGCATCTGGTTCACCCTCGTCTACGCACCGATTGCGCACATGGTCTGGTCCGGTAACGGCGGCCTGATGTGGGACTGGGGCGTACTCGACTTCGCGGGCGGCACCGTGGTGCACATCAACGCCGGTGTGGCCGGTCTGATTGCCTGCCTGGTATTGGGCAAGCGCAAAGGTTTCCCGACCACCCCGATGGCACCGCACAACCTCGGTTACACCCTGATGGGTGCAGCGATGTTGTGGGTTGGCTGGTTCGGCTTCAACGCCGGTTCGGCCGCAGCCGCCAACGGCACCGCCGGCATGGCGATGCTGGTCACTCAGATTGCAACCGCTGCAGCGGCTCTGGGCTGGATGTTCGCGGAGTGGATCACTCACGGCAAACCAAGCGCACTGGGCATTGCTTCGGGTGTGGTTGCCGGTCTGGTGGCGATCACTCCGGCTGCGGGCACCGTTGGCCCGATGGGCGCACTGGTGATCGGTCTGGCGGCAGGCGTGGTGTGCTTCTTCTGCGCCACCACGCTGAAACGCAAACTCGGCTATGACGACTCTCTGGACGCGTTCGGCGTACACGGTATCGGCGGTATCCTCGGTGCGATCCTCACCGGTGTATTCGCTGCACCGTCGCTGGGTGGCTTCGGCACCGTCACCGACATCGCCGCTCAAGTGTGGATTCAGTGCAAAGGTGTCGGCTTCACGGTGATCTACACCGCGATCGTCACCTTCATCATCCTCAAGGTCCTGGACGCCGTGATGGGGCTGCGCGTGACTGAGGAAGAAGAGTCGGTGGGTCTGGATCTGGCACAACACAACGAACGCGGCTACAACCTGTAAGTACGCGCATTAAAAAACTTGCCCGGTTCGCCGGGCATTTTTTTGTCTGGAATTTGTCATTGAAAGGAAGGCTGAAAGGATTTTTCGTACGGCTTTGGTCGTGTTTACGGCGGGCATGTTTCTGCGGCCAATCGCTTACATCATTGCAGGAATATTAGGGCCTTTGTTTTTTCCCAGAGCGCGCTAGAATGCGCCCCGAACGTGCGGAGAACTGTATGTGGCAACAGACTCTGATAACCCTGCGGGCACGGCCCCGGGGCTTTCATCTGGTAACGGACGAGTTACTCGCCGGCCTGCCTGAACTCAAGGCGTGCCGGGTCGGTCTGTTGCATTTGTGGCTGCAGCACACCTCGGCGTCGTTGACCATCAACGAGAACGCCGATCCGGCGGTCCGTCGCGACTTCGAACGATTTTTCAATCGTCTGATCCCACAAGGAACAGACGGCTATGAGCATAACGACGAAGGCCTGGACGACCTCCCGGCGCACTTCAAGGCCAGCGTACTTGGCTGTCAGATCAGTCTGCCGGTTTCGGCAGGGCGACTGGCACTGGGCACCTGGCAAGGTGTTTATCTGGGCGAGCACCGTGATCATGGCGGTGCCCGTAAAGTCCTCGCCACCCTGCACGGTGAAGGGGCGTAAACCGTTGGTCACCCGCGGTTACCGATTTTTTTCCGGCGACTTTCGACAGTCGCCAAAGCTGGTCTATAACTAATCTGCTTTTCGCAAGTCATGAGGTAGAACATGAGCGACGATGATCTGGAAAACGACGACCTCGAAGTAGGCGACGAAGACGAGGCCGAGGACGGTCTGGAAGCAGCAGCGGAAGACGTTGCTGAAGACGATGGCGGTGACGATACGCCGGCCCCGGCTGCCAAAGGCAAAGCCAAGGCTGCGGTGTCGGTCGACGAGTTGCCGAGCATCGAAGCCAAGAACAAGGAGCGCGACGCCCTGGCCAAGGCCATGGAAGAATTCCTTGCGCGCGGCGGCAAGGTGCAGGAAGTGGAGGCCAACGTGGTCGCCGATCCGCCCAAGAAGCCGGACAACAAGTACGGCAGCCGCCCTATCTGAGGCGTGCTACCTGCTTACTGAAAAAGCCCGCCGTCGCTGCGGGCTTTTTCATGCCTGAAACAAAGAGGTCATGGATACACGCAACCCCCTGTGGGAGCGGGCTTGCTCGCGAAGGCGGTGTGTCATTCAAATTGTATGTCGACTGACACGGCCTCTTCGCGAGCAAGCCCGCTCCCACAGGGGATAGTGGATCAGTTCGAGAGGGCATTCCAGCGGGCGAGCACTGCTGGCAAATCGGTCAGGCTGCGGATTTCAGCATCCGGCAGTCGCTCGGCTTCCCAAACCTTGCCCGTCGGGTTGAACCAGACGGCACGCATGCCCGCTTGTTGCGCCCCGGCAATGTCATCGCCCGGATGATCGCCGATATGTACGGCGGTTTCGGCTGTGGCGCCACCACGCTGCAACGCCTCGTGAAACAGCCGCACATCCGGCTTGGTGATACCGATATCTTCGGCGCACAAGGCAAACTTGAAGTAATCCGCCAGGCCCAGCCGACGCACGTCGGCGTTGCCGTTGGTGACCACGCCGAGTGCGTAATGGTTGGCGAGGATTTCCAAAGTCGGTTCGACCTCCGGGAACACCTCGATCTGATGACGCGCATGCAGGAATACTTCAAAGCTTTTGTCGGCCAGATCCGCAGCTTCGCCGTGGGCGTACCCGGCTTCCTCCAGTGCGTGGAACAGCACCCGCCGACGCAACGCACTGATGCGGTGCTTGAGGCCCGGTTCGCTGGCCAGTACCCGCTCACGAATCCCCCACAAATGCTCCACCGGCACTGCGCCCAGATTCGGCGCGTGTTCGCTCAGCCATTGGCGCAATACCGCTTCGGCGCTGACGATCACCGGGGCGGTGTCCCACAGGGTGTCGTCGAGGTCGAAGGTGATCAACTGGATGTTCATGAATCGTCGCCTTTGCTGCGTTTGGCCCGTGGGTGGGCGCTGTCGTAGACCGCCGCCAGGTGCTGGAAGTCCAGGTGGGTGTAGATCTGCGTGGTCTTGATGTCCGAGTGGCCGAGCAGTTCCTGCACCGCGCGCAGGTCCTGCGAGGATTCCAGCAAGTGGCTGGCAAAGGAATGCCGCAGCATGTGCGGGTGCAGGTTCTGCCCCAGTTCGCGCTCGCCGGCCAGTTTTACTCGCACCTGAATCGCCCGTGGGCCGAGGCGCCGACCTTGTTGGCTGACGAATACGGTGTCGTCGGCCGGGTTGGTCATGGCCCGCAGCGGCAGCCATTGCTCCAGTGCTTCGCGCGCCTTTTTGCCGACCGGCAGCAGGCGGGTCTTGCTGCCCTTGCCGAGCACTTGAACCATGCCGTCGGCCAGATCCAGCTGATCGAGATTGAGCCCGGTCAGCTCGGACAGGCGCAGGCCCGAGGAATAGAACAATTCGAGAATCGCCTGATCGCGACGGGCAAGAAAGTCGTCCTCGACCGCACCTTCCAGCAGTTGCAATGCACGGTCGGTGTCGAGGGTTTTCGGCAAGCGCCGTTCGCCTTTCGGCGGCGCCAGACCGGTCGCCGGGTCGTGGTCGCACAGACCTTCGCGATTCAGATAGTGATAGAGCCCGCGCACCGCTGAAAGCAATCGGGCGAGACTGCGTGACGACTGACCCTGCGCATGCAGGCGGGCGATCAGGCTGCGCAGACGCTGAATATCCAGCGCCGCCCAACTGCCAATGTTCTGCTTGAGGCACCAGCCGAGGACTTTATCGAGGTCGCGGCGGTAGGCCGACAGGGTGTGCGGCGACACCTGTCGCTCACTGCGCAGGTGTTCGCAGTAAGCGTCCAGTTGTCGTTCCATGCTCAGCGTACCGAGCGCAGGGGGCTGTTGACCCGTGGCAGCACGCGACCCATGACTTCAGCGATGTAGCTGAGGAACAGCGTACCCACCGAACTCTTGTAGTGCTGCGGATCACGGCTGGCGATCGCCAGAATGCCGTGGATACCTTGATGGCTGACCGCGACTACCGCGGTGGAGCCGATCTGCTTGCGCTGTTCTTCGCCGAACAGGAAGTCCAGCTCATGTTCGCGCAGAGTGCCGCTGACGCTCTTGCCTTCGGTGAGCAGCCCGCCGATCGCGGTTTGCGCGTCGGCATGTGTCACCCAGCGGCCAACCGGTGCCGGGTTGTCGCCGAGCAGGATCAGGCTGACAAAGGGCACCTGAAAGTCCTGGCGCAGGCTGTCTTCGACGCTGATCACCACGTCTTCCAGACTGGCCGCGTCCATCAGCGACAGGATCAGGCGGCGGGTCTTGTCGAACAGCCGGTCGTTGTCGCGGGCGACGTCCATCAACTGCGAGAGGCGGTGGCGCATCTCGATGTTGCGGTCGCGCAGGATGCTCATCTGCCGCTCGACCAGCGAAACGGTGTCACCGCGCTGGTGGGGAATGCGCATGGCGGGCAGCAGTTCTTCGTGCTCGACGAAGAAGTCCGGATGAGCCTCCAGGTATGCGGCAACCGCTGCCGCCTCCAGGCTCTCGGACGCGGATTCGTCGGACTGTCGGGCGGGTACCTGAGGCTTATCGGTCATGGCTTCTGCTCACTCAAAGACGCACTTGTCCTTCGTATACACGCACTGCCGGGCCGGTCATCAGCACCGGGTGGCCAGGGCCTGCCCATTCAATGGACAGACGCCCGCCGGGCAGGTCGATCAACAGCGGCGAATCCATCCACCCCTGGCTGATGGCCGCAACTGCAGCGGCACAAGCGCCGGTGCCGCAGGCCTGGGTTTCCCCGGCCCCGCGTTCCCAGACGCGCAACTGCGCGCGGTTGCGGTCGATGACCTGGATGAAACCGACGTTGACCCGCGCCGGGAAGCGCGGGTGGTGTTCGATTTTCGGCCCCAGTTCATGCACCGGTGCATTGTTGATGTCCTGTACGCGCAGCACCGCATGGGGGTTGCCCATTGACACAGCGGCCAGTTCGACCGTGGTGCCGTCGACTTCCAGCTGATAGCTGCTGGCCTGCGCCGGTGCGTCGAACGGAATGTCCGCCGGCACCAGACGCGGCGCACCCATGTTCACCCCGATCTGGCCGTCGTTACGCACGTCCAGCTCGATGATGCCGCCCTTGGTCTCGACGCGAATCTGCCGCTTGGCCGTCAGACGCTTGTCCAGAACGAAGCGGGCGAAGCAGCGTGCACCGTTGCCGCACTGTTCCACTTCCGAGCCATCGGAGTTGAAGATCCGGTAACGGAAATCCACGTCCGGATTGCTCGGCGCTTCGACGATCAGCAATTGGTCGAAACCGATACCGGTGTGCCGGTCGCCCCATTGCTTGGCGTGCTTGGGCTGAATATGCGCGTGCTGGCTGACCAGGTCGAGAACCATGAAGTCATTGCCCAGGCCGTGCATTTTGGTAAAACGCAGCAGCATGGGTTACTCCGGCAGCAGGCTTTCGCCGGCAAACAGCTCGGCCACGGTTTCGCGGCGGCGCACTTCAAAAACCTGATCACCGTCTACCAACACTTCAGCGGCACGGCCACGGGTGTTGTAGTTGGAACTCATCACGAAGCCGTAGGCCCCGGCCGAATGCACGGCCAGCAGGTCGCCTTCTTCCAGCGCGAGCTCACGATCCTTGGCGAGGAAATCGCCGGTTTCGCAGATCGGGCCGACGATGTCGTATTTGCGCGCAGCGGAGTCACGCGGTTTGACCGCGGTGACGTCCATCCAGGCCTGATACAGCGCCGGGCGGATCAGGTCGTTCATCGCCGCGTCGACGATGGCGAAATCCTTGTGTTCGGTGTGCTTGAGGTACTCGACCTGGGTCAGCAGCACGCCGGCGTTGGCGACGATGAAGCGGCCCGGTTCGAACACCAGCGCCAGGTCACGACCGTTCAGACGCTCGCGCACGGCCTTGATGTAGTCGCCGGCCAGCGGCGGCTCTTCATCGCGATACCGCACGCCCAGGCCACCACCGAGATCGATGTGGCGCAGGTGGATGCCGCAATCGCCGAGGCGGTCGACCAGATCCAGCAAGCGATCGAGGGCATCGAGGAACGGCGGCAGGGTGGTCAGTTGCGAGCCGATGTGGCAGTCGACACCGATCACTTCGAGGTTCGGCAGGTGCGCGGCACGCACGTACACGTCTTCGGCGTCGGCAATGGCGATGCCGAACTTGTTCTCTTTGAGACCGGTGGAAATGTACGGGTGGGTGCCGGCGTCGACGTCCGGGTTCACGCGCAGCGAGACCGGGGCGCGAACACCCAGCTCGGCAGCCACGACTTGCAGGCGCTCGAGTTCGTCGGTGGATTCGACGTTGAAGCAGTGCACGCCGACTTCCAGCGCGCGACGCATGTCGTCACGGGTCTTGCCGACGCCGGAGAACACGATCTTGTCGGCGCTGCCGCCAGCGGCGAGTACACGTTCCAGCTCGCCACGGGAAACGATGTCGAAACCGGCGCCGAGACGGGCCAGGACATTCAGAACCCCGAGGTTGGAGTTGGCTTTGACGGCGTAGCAGACCAGGTGCGGCATGCCGGCCAGCGCGTCGGCGTAGGCCAGATACTGGGCTTCGATGTGCGCGCGCGAATAAACATAGGTGGGCGTGCCGAAGCGGTCGGCGATGGCGGACAGCGCCACACCTTCCGCGAACAGCTCCCCGCCACGGTAGTTAAAAGCGTCCATGGCGATCCCTTATTGGTAAACGTCGTGCTTGTGTGCTTTGGACGGCTGCTTTTGCGAAGACTGGGCTTGCTCGGCCGGGTCCTGATCGTCATCCGGCAGGTACAGCGGGCCTTTTTGACCACAGGCCGAAACGAGGCAGGCAACCGCGACGAGCGCAGCAAGGGAAGAGATCAGGCGCTTCATGGCGAAATCCTTGAAAATGCGTTAATTGCGCCGGAGTATACCGGCCACCCGGCAGCTTGCCTATGCGAGGGGGTTCCCGTCCGGCGGGGCTCTGTGAATACACACAAACCCGTGTGGGAGCGGGCTTGCCCGCGAAGGCGTCGGTCCAGTCGAGAAAAATGCTGGATGTGCCGGCCCCTTCGCGAGCAAGCCCGCTCCCACAAGTGTTGTGTTGGATGTGCCGGCAGGTGCCTGGTCGTTAATCTTTGCAATCGGCCGGAAGCGTCCGTATCTTGCGGCGCTTGAGCCTGAGCCGACATTTTTGAGGTTGCCACAATGAGTTTGTCCGAAGCGCGTTTCCATGATCTGGTCGATGAAACCCAGGAAAAACTGGAAGACATCTTTGATGAAAGCGACCTGGATATCGACCTGGAGAGCTCGGCCGGTGTGCTGACTGTGAAGTTTGAAAACGGCTCGCAACTGATCTTCAGTCGTCAGGAACCCCTGCGTCAGCTGTGGCTGGCGGCGGTGTCCGGCGGTTTCCACTTCGACTACGACGAAGAGAGCGAGCGCTGGATGTGCGACAAGAGCGAAGAGCAATTGGGCGAAATGCTCGAACGCATCGTCAAGCAGCAGGCCGGCGTCGAATTTGACTTCGAAGGTCTGTGATTTCGTGACTGATAGCGCATCTGTTCGTCCGCCAAAGCCGCTTTACAGCAACATCAGCCCGGCCGTGCCTTCGCCGTGCAGCGGCGTGTGCCGGCTGGATGAACAGAAGGTTTGTCTCGGCTGCTTCCGCCATGTCGAGGATATTCGCGAATGGCGCTCGGCAGACGATCAACGCCGCCGGATCATCTGCCAGCAGGCTGCCGCACGAAAAGCCCTGACTTGACTCGACCTTGTGGTGAGGGGATTTATCCCCGATAGACTGCGCAGCAGTCTCAGAAGCTTGGGGCCGCTGCGCGACCCATCGGGGATAAATCCCCTCGCCACAGGTGTTCTTGCCAGATCAAAAGTGGGTGACTTGTATATTTTTTGAGCTGTGATAGTGTCCGAACACGCCTCAACCCATCGAGGCCTGGTGAAAACCCCGTCTTTTTTGGCGGGGTTTTGCTTTTTTTGTGTGCAGAAGAAAGGAGTCTGCCCGGATCATGACCGCACCTTCCATCACTCTTACCCGTCTGGACGTGCAACGTCTGGAGCGCTTGATCGACAACCTGAATGAGAAAGACCAGGCTGCGCCGGGCGTGATCGCGCTGCAAACCGAACTGGACCGCGCCGATACACTGGTCGGCCACGATGAAGTGCCCGCCGATGTCGTGACGATGAATTCCCGTGTGCACTGCCGCGAAGAGGGCAGTGGCAAGGACTATCACCTGACATTGGTCTATCCCAAGGACGCTAACGCCGACGAAGGCAAGATCTCGATCCTCGCACCGGTCGGCAGCGCGCTACTGGGCCTGAAGGTTGGTCAGCACATCGACTGGCCGGCTCCAGGTGGCAAAACCCTGAAACTGATTTTGCTCGAGGTCGAATCGCAACCGATCAAGGGTGGAGATTTTCCGGAGTAACCCGCCTCAGACCTGTTCGAGCGCCTCGTTCAGGGCGCGCTCCAGGTCGGCCTTGTAGCGCAGATACAAATTGCTTGAACTCTGACCATCACCGAGCAGGCCCGAGAGGTCCAGGTCGGTGATGTAGCAGCGATAGCGCTCGGTCTCGCGGCGCTGCTCGACGATCTCCCGGGCGACCACGTGGAACAGCTGGTCGCCATATTCCAGCTCGCTGAATTCCCGTTGATTGCAATACAAGGTGACCTGCACCTCGCCCGGTGCGGCTTTGCCGACGATCGCCTGCACGTCGTAGAACGGTTTGTTGACCGGTGTCTGCGGCGCCGGTCGTGGTTCGACCCGGCGCGCCCGCCCGGGGCCGGAAGGCAATAGCTGGTAATACAAGGTGTCGAGGCCGACCGCCGGGCTGCCATCCATCGGCAACAGCGCTTCGCGTCGGTACTGGATCGATTGCAGGAAGCGCTGCAGCGGTACCAGCAGGCTCTGTTCATCGTGATACGGCAGATGCTGTTGCCACAGCGCGTTGAACTCATCCAGCACGTACAGCTCGGCCTGTTGTTCGCTGATCCGGTAGAACACCTGAATCGATTCCGGCTGACCCATCGGCAGGATCAACGCGAGGTCGTGATCCTCCAGCGCCATCGGGTCCAGGTGCAGCGGGCTGTAGCGCGGCTGTTCTTCGCCCAGATAATCGAGCAGCGCCGGCAGTGTGGCGAGTGCGACATGGTTGACCTGGCCCGGCACCAGCTCCAGCACGTGATAGTGCTGTTGCACCTGAATCAGGTAGCGGTGATTGAGCTCGCTGAGCAGCAGGGTCTGCGCGGTGTCGATGACTTCTTCCACGCGCCGGGCAATGAACTGCGCGCGGTTGTGGCAGAAGCAGCGCACCTTCAATGACGGCTGCTGCGCGCCGCGCGGCAGATTGTTGAGGTAGTCGCGCAGGCAATCGAGCAGCGCGTGGGGGCCGTCGAAACGGTTGACCAGCACTTCATTCCAGCTGTTGAGTGTGACCTGATCGAGGGTCAGCACAAGGTTTTCGCGCACCCCGGCGTAACTCAGTGAGTCGGTGCGCTCGGTGGTCATCAGGATATTCAGGTCGCGGTGATGCTTGAGCGGATCGATACCGACGTTGACCAGCATCAGCACTTCGCTCGGCACCGCAGCGCGCAGCAGTCGTTCTTCGGCAACGGTCGGCAGGGGCAGGGCGATGCACTGCTGCAGGCTGCCGAGCAGGTTGAACAACTCGAACTCGCTCATATCGCTAGTGCCGGGGTGCAGCGCCAGGCGCGTACTGCTATCGATTACGCCGTTGCGATGGCACCAGGTCAGCAGTTCGAGCAACTCGCGGCTGCGCTTGATCGGCGCGAAGTGCTCCCACTCCAGCGCGTTCAGGCTACCGTTGTACAAACCCCACTGGGTTTGCCCGGGCTCTTTTTTGTTCGGCGATTGCACCAGCGTCAGGGTGTCTTCGGCCAGATCCGGGGCGATGCCGGGATTGATGAATTCGACCTTGTCGGCCTTGCGCTCGAACGCGGCGTACAGGCGACGACCGAGCACGTTCAGGTCGCGCTTGTTGATCAGGCTGACGGTCTGTTCGCTGCGGGCGAACTGGGTCAGGAAGCGGTAGCTGTAATTCAGCTCATTGACCAGGGCGCGGCGTTCGGCGCTGACCTGGCGGACTTTCCACTGGCTGCGGCTGTCGAGCAAGGCCAGTTGCCGCTGATCCCAATGCCATTCGTGCGCCAGGCGCTCCAGCAGCGAACGCTGCCAGCTTTGGGTGCGGCTGTTGCCGGTGAGCTTGCGGTTGACCTTGAGGTACAGCGCGCGCCGCACCAGCTCCAGACGCTCCGGCTCGTTGCGGGCGCAGAGGTATTCCTCGATGCGTCGGTACACCACCATGTACGGATCCAGCTCATCCAGATCCAGCTGATTGGCGAACACGGCCTGCTTGTAGCGCAGGCTCAGACACTGCACTTGCGGGTGTTCGCTGGCGTAGACCTCGGTCAGCAACAGCTTTAGCACTGACTTGTAGGGCGACTCGATGCCCTTGAACAACTGCCACAGGCCGGCACCGATGAACTCGCCCGGCGGAATTGTCGCCAGATGCCCGAGATCAAGCGTCTCGTCGGCGCGAATGAAACGCTTGGACAGCAGAGTGTGGGTGTACAGGTCGTAAGCGCGTTCTTCGTAGACCGGCACCAGCCACCAGATCGGTGTGCGCCCGGCCAGCCAGATCGCGGTGCGATAAAACTCGTCCAGCAACAGATAGTGCTGCGTGCTGCCGCAGTTTTCGGAGCTGAGCTGGGTGTCGCGTTCGCCTTTGACGAAGCGTACCGGGTCGATCAGAAAGAAGTGCGCTTCGGCGCCTTGGGTCGCGGCCCAGGCTTCGAGGAGCTGGCATTTTTTGCGCAGCTCGGCGAGTTCGTTGTCGCTCAGGTCCGGCGCATGGCAGACCCACACGTCCATGTCGCTCTGATCGGCCTGGGCCAGGGTGCCGAGGCTGCCCATCAGAAACAGTCCGTGAATCGGCCGAGGCGGGTTGCTGCCATGGCGCGGCTTGTAGGAGAACGAACGGGTCAGGCGCTGCGCTTCGGTGAGGGCGCTGGCGTCCGGTTCATAGTTGGACAGCCCGGCTGGGGTGCTGCCGGAAACATAGCCCGGCAACAGCGGGTGATTGACGTGGAAGAACAGTGGCAGCAGGGTCAGTACGCCTTGCTGGCGGCTCGACAGACCTTCGAGCGCCCGGCCAAGGCGACCCTCATTGAGCTTGAGAAAGCGCGCGCGCAGCTGGCTGAGCACCTTGCGGTCGATGCCTTCGTCCAGGTCGGGGCGGATTTCATGGGTGCGCGTCATGTCAGCTCAAACCGGCTCGCAGGCTCGGACGAAGAGGGTCTCGGAATGGGAGGCAGTTTAGCCTTTGCGCAGCTGGACTTTTAAGCTGAATTTGTTTTTGACGTCAGATTTTTAGCGATGAGCGATCAAGCGGGCCCGCGGAAATCCCGTGGCAGGAGTTCCCGTGGGCGAAGACGGGAAAAATCAGGCGGTTGCCTGCTCTCTCAGAATGGTCAGCACGGTTTGCACATTTTGCGCGGCATCGCGACCCAGGCTGGTCAGATACCCGCCATCAGGCTGGTCGGTGAGTTCTTTCTCGAAGAGGCGTTTGGCGGCGGCGATATGTTTCGGGGCAGCGGTCTGATGAATTTTCAAACCTTCCTGGGAACTGTCCAGGTTGAAGAGTGCGAGGACTTCCAGTTCGGCAACCAACTCAGGGGTAAGCGACATAAGGACTCCAGACTTTCTAGGAATTGGACGACAGCGCCCCTAAGGTGAACCCGCTTGTGCGGCATGTCCAGTGCTCAGATCAGGGATTTTGTCTTGAGGCGAATTCCAGTGTAGTAGGGGCCGGAGAGATGGCTGGATGGATACGTTACAAACCTTGTGGGAGCGGGCTTGCTCGCGAAGGCGTTGGGTCAGTCGCCCTGTTCGTCGATTGATCCACCGTCTTCGCGAGCAAGCCCGCTCCCACAGGGGAATTGTGCAGTTACTGTTTTTCGGGTGGCAGCTCAGGCAATGCACGCAGCGCGGTTTCATACCACTCGGTATTGAACGCGCGGTCTTCGTCGAGCATCGCGTCGATTTCGTAGGCCAGCACGTGGGCCATCAGATTCAGGATGTCATCACGCTCGTAACCGACCAGCGTCAGCTTGTTGAAGGTTGCCTTGGACGCTGGAGGGTTGTCGCTTTCGATCTGGTTCTCGATCGCTTCGATCAGCGTCGATTCGGTGAACTCTTCTTCATCATTGTCGATGTCAGTCGGCTCGCTCATGGCAGGCTCCTCAAGGAAAGGCGCCAGTTTACCCGCATTCAGCGGCGTGATGCTGCTGGCGGGATCGAGCTCGGCGATCTATAAACAGTGACTGCCCACCCCGCACGGCCTGGAGGCTATGTGATGTTCAAGCTCTACGGATTCGCTGTCAGCAACTACTACAACATGGTCAAGCTGGCGCTGCTGGAAAAGGGCCTGGCGTTCGAAGAAGTCACCTTCTACCCGACGCCGACGCCTGAATCATTGGCGATCAGTCCACGCGGCAAAGTGCCGGTGCTGGGCGTCGAGGCGGGTTTCATCAACGAAACCGCGATCATCCTTGAATACCTCGAGCAGACCCAGAAGGGCACGCCGCTGCTGCCGAGCGATCCATTCGAGCGGGCGCAGGTGCTGGCGATCGCCAAGGAAATCGAGCTGTACATCGAACTGCCGGGCCGCGCCTGCTATGGCGAAGCGTTCTTCGGCTTGCCGGTGCCGGAGGCGATCAAGGAGAAAACCAAAGCCGAGCTGTTGCTCGGTTTCGCGGCGCTGGGCCGCCACGGCAAATTCGCCCCGTACGTGGCGGGCGACAGTTTGAGCATCGCGGATTTGTATTTCCTGTACAGCGTGCCGCTGGCGTGTGCGGTCGGGCAGAAACTGTTCGGGATCGATTTGCTGGCAGAGATGCCGAAAGCCAAGGCGCTGTTGGAGCGGCTTGAGCAGAATCCGCATGTGCGGAAGATTGCGGCGGACAAAGAATTGGCGATGCCGGCGTTTTTGGCGATGATCGCAGCGAAGAAGTAGATCTTGCAGTGTTCTGAAGTCAGCATTCGCGAGCAAGCCCGCTCCCACATTTGGACTGTATTAACAAATCCAGACTGTGGGAGCGGGCTTGCTCGCGAAGCTTTTGACCTTTAGCGGCTGGCGATGAGGGCCTGACCGCGAACCACCGCTGCCTTGACCTGCGCTGGCGCAGTCCCGCCGATATGGTCACGGGCATTCACCGAGCCTTCCAGGGTCAGCACGGCGAACACGTCCTGCTCGATCTGGTCGCTGAACTGACGCAGTTCCTCCAGGCTCATCTCGGCCAGATCCTTGCCAGTGTCTACGCCATATTTCACCGCGTGACCGACGATTTCATGGCAGTCACGGAACGGCAGGCCACGGCGTACCAGGTAGTCCGCCAAGTCGGTGGCGGTGGAGAAACCACGCAGCGCCGCTTCACGCATGATCGCGTGTTTCGGTTTGATCGCCGGGATCATGTCGGCAAACGCCCGCAGCGAATCGCGCAGGGTGTCGGCGGCGTCGAACAGCGGCTCTTTGTCTTCCTGGTTGTCCTTGTTGTAGGCCAGAGGCTGGCCTTTCATCAGGGTCAGCAGGCCCATCAATGCGCCGAACACGCGGCCAGTCTTGCCGCGAACCAGTTCCGGTACGTCCGGGTTTTTCTTTTGCGGCATGATCGAGCTGCCGGTGCAGAACCGATCCGGCAGATCGATGAACTGGAACTGCGCGCTGGTCCACAGCACCAGCTCTTCGGAGAAGCGCGACAGGTGCATCATCGCGATGCTCGCGGCCGAGCAGAATTCGATGGCGAAATCGCGATCGGAAACGTTGTCCAGCGAGTTGCCGCCCACGGCGTCGAAGCCCAGCAGTTGCGCGGTGTATTCGCGATCGATCGGGTAGGTGGTGCCGGCCAGCGCGGCGCTGCCCAGTGGCATGCGGTTGGTGCGCTTGCGGCAGTCGACCAGACGCTCGTAGTCGCGGCTGAGCATTTCGAACCACGCCAGCATGTGGTGGCCGAAGGTCACTGGCTGAGCAGTTTGCAGGTGAGTGAAGCCGGGCATGATGCTGGCGGCTTCGCGCTCGGCCTGCTCCAGCAGACCTTTTTGCAAGCGGGTGATTTCGGCCAGGATCAGGTCGATCTCGTCACGCAGCCACAGACGGATGTCGGTGGCGACCTGGTCGTTGCGGCTGCGCCCGGTGTGCAGTTTCTTGCCGGTGATGCCGATGCGATCGGTCAGGCGTGCTTCGATGTTCATGTGCACGTCTTCAAGGTCGACGCGCCAGTCGAACTGGCCGGCTTCGATTTCGCCCTGAATGGTCTTCAGGCCGTCGATGATGCTGTCGCGCTCGGCATCGGTCAGCACGCCGACCTTGGCCAGCATGGTGGCGTGGGCGATCGAGCCCATGATGTCGTGGCGATACAGGCGCTGGTCGAAGGTGACGGAGGCGGTGAAGCGGGCGACGAAGGCGTCGACGGGTTCACTGAAGCGGCCGCCCCAGGACTGATTGGTCTTGTCAGTGCTCATGAATTCGCTCGTATCGGCTTGAAGAAAGAAGGCGTGAAACGCTGGCGCGGATAATAACAGGGTTGCCAATCCTGTCGCTGACACCGGTCGATACGTTTTTTTCTCATCTGCTCATTCATAGTCGGCGCTGTCTGCAGGGGATTTGCGCAAGGATATTTTTCGATTGAGCAATATCGGCCCGGCAAGCGTCTACAGTTGGACATAAGGGTCGGCGCGACTGCGGATCGTACAAAGGTCTGGACGCCGACTATAAGAAGAGGGGGTGGGTGGTTTTGTCCTTTGGCATATCCCGTGAAAAACGCAGGAAACAGCGGGCTTTGAGCAGTACGACCCGGACACTGGCAAATATTGCTGGCCGACGTACGGCACTTTTTGGCGCTCGGGCTAGTCTTAGCGTGGATCGCGGTGACGGACGTCACTTCACCTGTCTACGCTATCCTTGTGCGAGACTCACGCAGGAATCCAGCGCAATATGAATGTCCTGATCGTTGATGACGAACCACTGGCTCGCGAGCGCCTAAGCCGAATGGTAAGCGAGCTCGAGGGTTATACAGTCCTGGAGCCCAGCGCCACGAATGGCGAAGAGGCGTTGGCGCTGATCGACAGCCACAAGCCGGATATCGTGCTGCTCGATATCCGCATGCCGGGCCTCGATGGCCTGCAGGTCGCTGCCCGTCTGTGCGAACGCGAAACGCCACCGGCCGTGGTGTTTTGCACCGGCCCCGATGAATTTGCCGTGGAAGCCCTGCAGGCCAGCGCCGTGGGCTATGTGGTGAAACCCGTGCGAACCGAACATCTGCATGACGCCCTGAAACGGGCTGAACGTCCCAACCGGGCGCAACTCTCGGCCCTGACACGTCCCGCCGCCGAAAGCGGTAATGGCCCGCGCAGTCACATCAGCGCCCGCACCCGCAAAGGCATCGAGCTGATCCCGCTGGATCAGGTGGTCTATTTCATTGCCGATCACAAATACGTGACCCTGCGCCATGAAAGCGGCGAGGTGCTGCTGGATGAGCCGCTGAAAGCCCTCGAAGACGAATTCGGCGAGCGTTTTGTGCGTATCCACCGCAACGCGTTGGTCGCCCGTGACCGCATCGAACGTCTGCAACGCACGCCGCTGGGGCATTTCCAGCTGTTCCTCAAAGGCCTCAATGGTGATGCGCTGATCGTCAGTCGTCGACATGTGGCCGGTGTGCGCAAGATGATGCAGGGCCTCTGACGCGGCCTTCGCGCGCGGTTGCACTTTCTTCTACCGGGCATTGCAGGCCAGGGAGGCCACGCCGTTTCTGATTCAAGTCAAAGTGGATTTGGCTGAGCTGTTATTATCCG
This sequence comes from Pseudomonas sp. YL2, assembly GCF_023063025.1. Taxonomy (NCBI): domain Bacteria; kingdom Pseudomonadati; phylum Pseudomonadota; class Gammaproteobacteria; order Pseudomonadales; family Pseudomonadaceae; genus Pseudomonas; species Pseudomonas sp. YL2. The sequence goes on from NZ_JAJSLU010000001.1 coordinate 333,702, forward strand.
CCGTATCTATTCAGTACGGATTGATCCATGTCCTCTCGCGAAATCCGCATCGCCACCCGTAAAAGTGCGCTGGCCCTCTGGCAGGCCGAATATGTCAAAGCCCGTCTGGAAGCGGCCCATCCGGGTCTGCTGGTGACGCTGGTGCCCATGGTCAGTCGCGGCGACAAGCTGCTCGACTCGCCGCTGTCGAAAATCGGCGGCAAGGGCCTGTTCGTCAAGGAGCTGGAAACCGCGCTGCTGGAAAACGAAGCCGACATCGCCGTGCATTCGATGAAAGACGTGCCGATGGACTTCCCCGAAGGCCTTGGCCTGTTCTGTATCTGCGAACGCGAAGACCCGCGCGATGCTTTCGTTTCCAATACCTACGCCAGCCTCGATGCGCTGCCTGCCGGCGCCATCGTCGGCACCTCCAGCCTGCGGCGTCAGGCGCAACTGCTGACCCGTCGTCCTGATCTGGAAATCCGCTTCCTGCGCGGTAACGTCAATACCCGTCTGGCCAAGCTCGATGCCGGCGAGTACGACGCGATCATCCTCGCGGCGGCCGGGCTGATCCGTCTCGGTTTTGAAGACCGCATCACCTCGGCCATCAGCGTCGATGACAGCCTGCCGGCCGGTGGTCAGGGCGCCGTCGGCATCGAATGCCGCAGCGCCGACACGCAAATCCACGCCTTGCTCGCACCGTTGCATCACGCCGACACCGCTTCGCGCGTGACCGCTGAACGTGCCCTCAACAAACACCTGAATGGCGGCTGCCAGGTGCCGATCGCCTGCTACGCCGTGCTTGAAGGTGAGCAGTTGTGGTTGCGTGGTCTGGTGGGCGAACCGAGCGGTGGCAAGCTGCTCAGCGCCGAGGCGCGCGCGCCGCGTGCCGATGCCGAGACGCTAGGGGTGAAGGTTGCCGAAGACTTGCTCAGCCAGGGTGCCGACGACATTCTCAAAGCGGTGTATGGCGAGGCAGGTCACGAGTGACTGGCTGGCGCCTGCTGCTGACGCGCCCTGCGGATGACTGTGCGGCGCTGGCCGCGGTGTTGGCCGGGCAGGGGATTTCCAGCAGTTGCCTGCCGCTTCTGGACATCGCGCCGCTGCCGGTCTCTGACAAGATACGTCAGGCGCTGGCGCAACTGCCGGGTTGCAGCGCGGTCATCGTGGTCAGCAAGCCGGCGGCGCGGATTGCGCTTGATCTGCTAGACGCTCATGGGCTTCAGTCGCTGTCGATGCCGTGGTTCAGCGTCGGTGCGGCGACTGCGCAGATTCTTCGCGATCACGGTCTCGATGTGCACTGTCCCGCCGACGGCGATGACAGTGAAGCCCTGCTGCAATTGCCGCGTCTGCGCGAGGCGGTCACCGAGCCCGGCGCGCAGGTGCTGATCCTGCGTGGCGAGGGTGGCCGCGAGCTGCTCGCCGAGCGCCTGCGCGCGCTTGGTGCTAGTGTCGAGTATCTGGAGTTGTATCGGCGTGACCTGCCAGCCTACCCGCCGCAAGAGCTGCCGCAGCGGATTGCAGCGGAACGCTTGAACGGGCTGGTGGTCAGCAGTGGACAGGGTTTCGAGCACTTGCGCCAGATGGCCGGCGATGCCTGGCCGTCAATTGCGCAGTTGCCGTTGTTTGTGCCAAGCCCAAGGGTCGCCGAGCTGGCACGTGCCGCCGGGGCCCGAACAGTTGTGGATTGCCGCGGCGCGAGTGCCGCGGCTTTGCTGACGGCGTTACGGGAGCATCCCGTGCCCGTTCTCTAATGCAAAGGATGGATACGTGAGCGAAACAGCCTTGCCTAAAGATGATGTCCAGCCTGTGATTGATGCCCAGGTTGAAACTCCACCGCCGGCCAAAGAGCCGCGCCGAGGCAACGGACTGGCCATTGTCGCCCTGTTGCTCGGCGCTGCCGGCGTGGCGATCGGTGGCTGGGGTGTCTGGCAGGTGCGTCACCTGCAGAGCAACACCGCACAACAGTCAGGCCAGGTGCAGGCACTGAACGATCAGGCACAGAGCCTCAAGCTCAACGAACAGCGCCTGACCGAGCGCCTCGCGCAACTGCCCGGTGCCGATGAACTCGCCGAGCGCCAGCGTCTGGTGACGCAACTGCAGGGGGATCAGCAGCGCCTCAACCAGCGTCTGGAAACCGTTCTCGGCGCCAGCCGCAAGGACTGGCGTCTGGCCGAGGCCGAGCATCTGCTGCGTCTGGCCAGCCTGCGTCTGTCGGCCTTGCAGGACATCAGCAGCGCCCAGGCGCTGGTGCAGGGTGCCGACGAAATTCTGCGTGAGCAGAACGATCCCGGCTCGTTCGCCGCCCGTGAGCAAGTGGCGAAAACCCTCGTCGCCCTGCGCAGCACCGAGCAGCCGGATCGCACCGGTTTGTTCCTGCGCATTGGTGCCTTGCGTGATCAGGTCATCGAACTGACCGAGCTGGCGCCGGAGTACAAGGATCGCGGCGAATCGCTGCTGGGCCTGACCGCTGATGGCGATGGTGCCAGTCGCTGGGCGCAGTGGTGGGATCAGGTGTCGCGTTATATCCGCATCGATTTCAATGCCGACAAGAACGTGAAGCCGCTGCTGGCCGGGCAAAGTCTGAGCCAGGTGCGCCTGGCCCTGAGCCTCGCGCTGGAGCAAGCGCAATGGGCGGCGCTCAATGGCCAGGCACCGGTCTACACCCAGGCAATGACCGAAGCGCGGGACGTGCTCACGGGCAATTTCAACCCGGACAATCCGCAGAGCAAAATCATGCTCGAACAGGTTGTCGAGTTGAGCAAGCAACCGGTCACGGTCAAGACGCCGGACCTGACCGGCACGCTGAGTGCGGTGCAGGCTTATCTGGAGCGACGTAACGTCAACGCTGAGGAGTCGGTCAAACCGTTCGCCAAACCTGCCGCCAACACCGCGCAGGAGGCCACGCCATGAAACGCCTGTATGTGATCGTGTTTCTGGTGATCGCGGCGACGGCGGCACTGGGCCTGGCGATTGCCGAGCACTCCGGGTACGTGTTGATTGCCTACAAGAGCTTCCGCTACGAGGCCAGTCTGTGGGCCACGCTGGGCCTGATCGCGGTGTTGTGGCTGCTGATCTGGGGCATCAAGGCCTTGGTCGAGCTGGTCATGGCCTCCAGTGGCGTGGTCAATCCGTGGTCGCGCCGCAACCGCAGCCGGCGGGTGCAGGTGGCCATCGAACACGGGCAGCTGGATCTGGCCGAAGGTCGCTGGGCCAGCGCGCAACGTCATCTGTCTCGCGCCGCCGAGGCCGAGCGCCAGCCGCTGTTGTATTACCTCGGCGCGGCACGCGCGGCCAACGAACAAGGCAAGTACGAAGAGTGTGATCACCTGCTTGAACGTGCGCTGGAGCGCCAGCCGCAGGCCGAATTGGCGATTGCCTTGAGTCATGCGCAGTTGCAGACCGATCGTGGTGATACCGACGGCGCCTTGGTGACCCTGCAGGCGATGCACGAGCGACATCCGCATAACGTGCAGACCTTGCGACAGTTGCAGCGTCTGCATCAGCAGCGCGGCGACTGGTCGGCGGTGATTCGCCTGTTGCCGGAGCTGCGCAAGGACAAGGCTTTGCCTGCGGCCGAACTGGCTGAACTGGAGCGGCGTGCCTGGGGCAACAACCTGTCTCTGGCAGCGCATCGGGACGAGGACGGCAAGGTCGGTCTGCAGTCACTCACCCGTGCCTGGGAGCAGTTGACCTCCGCGCAGCGTCAGGAGCCGGCGCTGGTGCTGGCATACGCCGAGCAATTGCGTCAGTTGGGTGCTCAGGTCGAAGCTGAAGAAATCCTGCGCAGTGCCCTCAAGCGCAAGTACGACAGCCATCTCGCGCGTCTGTATGGCCTGGTGCGCGGCAGCGATCCGGCGCGCCAGTTGCAGACCGCCGAAGGTTGGCTCAAGGAACATCCTGCTGACCCGAGCCTGTTGCTGACCCTCGGTCGTCTCTGTCTGCAAGCCAGCTTGTGGGGCAAGGCACGGGATTATCTGGAAAGCAGTCTGCGAGTGCAGCGTAACCCTGAAGCCTGCGCCGAGCTGGCGCGTCTGCTTGCGCAACTGGGTGACACCGAGCGCAGTAACCAGCTGTTCCAGGAAGGTCTCGGATTGCTGGATGAGCGTCTGCTGGCCGCGCCGTTGCCGGTGCCGGTTCACGCCTGATATCGCGAGGGAGCATGCTCCCTCGTTAACGTTCAGTGAGCGAAAAATTACCTGTGGCGGGCGTCTTGGGCAAAGTCCTACAACGGACTACACCTATTCCTCTCGCACCTGTCGGGTTTTCCCTACACTTCTGGTGAACTGTCGCCAAGGCCCCGCCTTGAAAGGCTGACAAGCTTTCCTCTACCGTAACTGCCTGTCTCCACTGTTACGGAAAAGCCATGTCGTTGGCCTGTTCACGCTCCTTGTTTTTCACGGCTTTCACTGCAGGGGCCATGGCCCTGGGAGCTTCCTATTATCTCGAGTATGCGGTCGGGCTGACGCCCTGCAGCCTGTGCCTGGCGCAAAGGTTTTTCATGGCGTTGCTGACGTTCTGTTGCGGGTTGGCGGCGGTCCACGGCCCACGGCGTGTCGGCCTGTCGCTGTACTGGGTCGCCGCGCTTGGCCTGAGCCTGGGCGGGACGACGGCGGCCTGGCGACAGGTGTTGTTGCAGAGTGACCCGTTGATGCAGATGACGAGGTGCGCGCCTGATGCCGAAGCGTTGTTCAGCAACCTGCCGTGGTTGTGTGCAACGTTGCGGATGCTTAGGGGCGGTGTAGATTGCGCAGAAATTTCCTGGACGCTGTTCGATTTGAGCATCCCGGAATGGAGCCTGCTGTTCTTTGTGGCGATGTCGATCCTGGCGGTCTATCAATTGCTGCGGCTGGTCTGGAGCGCTCTGCAGCGACCGCTCAGCGGCGAAGCGTCGCACCGCACGCTGGTCAGGGATTAAACACTTGTATGAACTTTATCTCCTGCGTACCTTGAAGCCATAGGCGTGCGGGCATAATCTGGCCCGCACGTGTCATTGGATTTATGTTGCTCGATGACGCTCTGCCCGGTCGGCCCCCAAGCGATAACAGCCAGAAGAGGGGCGCGGGTGTAGAGCAGCATGACCCACAAGGGAAGAGAGATCGCCATGCTCGAAAGTTGTCAGAATGCTCAGGAACGCTGGGGTGGAGTTCATCTGCTGATCGACCGCTGGTTGCAAGAGCGTGAAGATCTGATCAGTGCCTACGACAAGTTGGGTGACAAACCACAGGCTCTGTCCGAGAACCGTAAACCCTTGCTTGAATTCTGCGGCGTGCTGGTCGATTACGTCTCGGCCGGGCACTTCGAGATCTACGAACAGCTGACCGGTGAAGCCAAGGCCTTCAACGACAAGCGCGGCCTCGAACTTGCCGAAACCCTCTATCCGCGCATCGACGTTATCACCGAAAAACTCCTCGCGTTCAATGACCTCTGCGATGAAGGCAAATGCGTCGCCGAGAAGTTCAAGGAGCTGGGTGGCCTGCTGCACGAACGCTTCGAACTGGAAGACTGCCTGATTGAAGTGCTGCACACGGCACACAAGCAGGAAGATCCGGTTCAGGCCTGACAGGTTTCTCGCAGGTATAAAAAAAACGCGGTGCGCCGGAAGCGCACCGCGTTTTTTTGTGCCTGCGAATCGGCTGCGATCAGCTCGTTGCGCCCCGCAGCTCCGCCTCAAACACCAGCGGGGTAAACGGCGCGATCAAAACTCCAGCCCCGTCGGCGCCGTAGGCTTGATCCGATGGAATCACCAGCCGCCACTTCGCGCCAACCGGCATGTTCTGCAGTGCGGTACGCCACCCGGCAATTACGCTGTCGAGGCTGAACCATTGCGGCTGGGTGTTCTGATCGAACACCGTGCCATCCGGCAGCCGACCGACATACAGCACCTGGACTTTTCCATCGGGGCCGGCCTTGGCACCGGTGCCCGGTGTCAGCTCGGTCAGCAGGATGCCGTCGGCCAGTTCCTTCACGCCCGGTTTGGCTTTTTCGGCGGTGAGAAAACGTTGTTCGTTTTCCATCGCGGCGTCGCTCGACGGCAGCGATGAGTGCTCGGCGTTTTGCGATTCATGATCGGCGAGGATCTGCTCGATCCGTGCTTCGCTCAGTGCCAATGGCTTGCCTTGATAGGCCTGCTGCAAACCATCGACCAGTGCCTGAATCTGCAGTTGCGGCACCTCTTGGCGCAGCCGCTCACCGAGGCTGGCGCCGAGGCTGTAAGCCAGATCGTGAGCATCGTTCGCGGTGGTTTTTTCGTCGGCGTGGGCCACGGAAAAAATCATCCAGAGGGATAAAAAAAGGTAGCGCGACATGGGCACTCTCCGTCCTGAATTGCGGTGGATTATGCCAGCGCGAACGTCTGCAACGGTGAACTGCTTTTGACTTGTTGAAGAACATTTTCGCTTCGTTGCAACGCAACGGTTTCGTTACTGTCAAGATGACCTAGCGGCGGTAACTGCAGAGGTCTAGTATGAGCCGCACTCACGTCAGCCAGGAGGTAAACCATGTCGGCCACCAAGAAGCCTGTAAACACTCCGTTGCACTTACTCCAACAACTCTCGGGCAGCCTGCTCGAGCATTTGGAAAACGCTTGCTCCCAAGCCTTGGCTGATGCTGAAAAACTGCTCGCCAAACTGGAAAAGCAACGCGGCAAGGCGCAAGAAAAACTGCACAAATCCCGCACCAAATTGCAGGACGCCGCTGCTGCCGGTAAAGCCAAGGCGCAGAACAAGGCCAAGGCTGCCGTCAAAGAACTCGAAGACCTGCTCGATGCGCTGAAGGATCGTCAGTCCGACACTCGCGGCTACATTCTGCAACTCAAGCGCGATGCCCAGGAAAGCCTGAAACTGGCCCAAGGTGTCGGCCGGGTGCAAGAGGCCGCCGGCAAAGCGCTGTCCTCCCGCGCCGCCAAACCAGCAGCAGCGCCTGCGAAAAAAGCGCCAGCCAAACCTGCTGCGGCGAAAGCCCCGGCGAAAACTGCTGCGGCCAAACCAGCGGCAAAACCTGCAGCCAAGGCACCGGCTAAAACCGCCGCCAAACCTGCTGCAAAAACCGCAGTGAAAAAACCGGCTGCGGCGAGCGCTGCGAAACCGGCCGCACGTACTGCCGCTGCCAAACCTGCAGCGGCCAAACCGGCTGCCAAGCCAGCAGCAAAACCTGCTGCGCGCAAAGTCGCTCCGGCAAAAACCGCTGCTGCTAAACCAGCTGCCAAAGTAGCGGTAAAACCGGCTGCCAAACCTGCCGCGAAAACCGCTGCGGCAAAACCGGCAGTCAAGACTGCGGCCAAACCAGTCGCGGCAAAACCTGCTGCCAAGGTTGCTGCCAAACCAGCGGCCAAGCCTGCTGCTAAAACCGCTGCCAAACCTGCAGCAGCAAAACCTGCGACCGCTGCAGCCAAGCCTGCCGCCAAACCAGTAGCCGCAAAGCCAGCCGCTAAACCAGCCGCCAAGCCAGCTGCCAAACCTGCCGCGAAAAAACCGGCCGTTGCCAAACCAGCTGCCGCCAAGCCGGCGACTGCACCTGCCGCCAAGCCAGCCGCTCCGGCGCCGGCCGCCGCCGCGCCTGCTCCAGCCGCTTCCACCTCGACCACCACGACTGCGCCAACGCCAGCCGCCGCGTCGAGCGCCAGCAGCAACCCGACCAGCGCCTCCTAAGTGCCGGTTGCCGCGACGCGCAGCACTTGCAGCGCGTCGCGGTTCGGGCTGGCGGCCGATCCCGTCAGACTCTCCAGCCACTCCCCCGACGCTGATGCGTCATCGCGCGGCCAATCCTGCGCAACCTGTTCCAGTTGCCACAGCAGATGCCGTTCGGCTTCCAGCTCCAGCGCCTTCATTTGTGCTCGCAGCCCCTTGAGCACCGGATCTTCCTCGGCCAGGGTTTTCCACTGAGTACGCAACGCACGCAGTGGCTGCACCACCTCCACATCCCACGGCCCCACCAGCGTTTTCAGCTGCTGCACGCGCTGTTCGTTGCAGGCCGCGCCGCGCCGCTCCAGCCATAAACCGCACAGCAGCAGGCAGACATTGGCCCCCGCCGTTTGCAGTTGCAGGCAAGCAGGTTCCACGCCCGGTCGGGCGTAGATGGCAAGGGAAAAGCTCCACAGGTCAGAGGACATCGTGCTACTCGCGCCAGTTGTGAGCGAAGCTGGTAGACTCCGCCGCCATTATGATCCGACTTCAGAACCTGACTTTACAGCGTGGCCCGCAACGTCTGCTAGAAGACGCCGAGCTGACCCTGCACGCCGGCCACAAAGCCGGCCTCATCGGTGCCAACGGTGCCGGCAAATCCAGCCTGTTTGCCTTGCTGCGCGGCGAGTTGCACCCGGACTCGGGCGATTGCCTGCTGCCGGCCGACTGGCGGATCGCGCACATGCGCCAGGAGGTCGACACGCTCGAACGCCTGGCGGTCGACTATGTGCTCGATGGCGACCTGCGTCTACGCGAAGTGCAACGTGACCTCGCCGCCGCCGAAGCGGCCCACGATGGCACGGCTCTGGCCCGCCTGCACGCCGAACTCGACAGCGCCGACGGCTATACCGCCGATGCGCGGGCACGCAAGTTGCTGGCCGGTCTCGGTTTCACCAACGAGCAGATGGATCGTCAGGTAGGAGATTTCTCCGGTGGCTGGCGGATGCGTCTGAACCTGGCGCAGGCCTTGATGTGTCCGTCGGACCTGTTGCTGCTCGACGAACCGACCAACCACCTGGATCTCGACGCGATCATCTGGCTCGAAGAGTGGCTGAAAAGCTATCCGGGCACCTTGCTGTTGATTTCCCACGACCGCGACTTCCTCGATGAAGTGGTCGATCACGTGGCGCATGTCGATCAGCGCAAACTGACCCTGTACCGTGGCGGCTACACCGCGTTCGAACGCGCCCGTGCCGAACGTCTGGCCCAGCAGCAACAGGCCTACGAGAAGCAGCAGGCGCAACGTGCGCACATGGAAAGCTACATCGCCCGCTTCAAGGCCCAGGCCACCAAGGCCCGTCAGGCGCAGAGCCGGATCAAGGCCCTGGAGCGCATGGAAGAGCTGTCGGCGGCCCACGTCGATTCACCGTTCGACTTCGTGTTCCGCGAATCGACCAAGATCTCCAGTCCACTGATCGACCTGTCCGATGCGCGCCTGGGTTACGGCGACAAAACCATCCTGGAGAAGGTCAAGCTGCAACTGACCCCGGGTGCGCGGATCGGTCTGCTCGGGCCGAACGGTGCCGGTAAATCGACCCTGATCAAGAACCTCGCCGGCGAGCTTGAACCGCTGGCCGGGCGCCTGACCCGTGGCGAAAACACCGTGGTTGGCTATTTCGCCCAGCATCAGCTCGACTCGCTGGATGCCAAGGCCAGCCCGCTGCTGCACTTGCAGCGTCTGGCGCCGACCGAACGCGAGCAGACCCTGCGCGACTTCCTCGGCGGTTTCGATTTCCGTGGCGCACGCATTGACGAGCCAGTGCTGAATTTCTCCGGTGGCGAGAAAGCGCGTCTGGCGCTGGCATTGATCGCCTGGGAACGGCCGAATCTGTTGCTGCTCGACGAACCGACCAACCACCTCGACCTGGAAATGCGCCTGGCGCTGACCATGGCGCTGCAGGAATTCAGCGGCGCGGTATTGGTGGTGTCTCACGATCGGCACTTGCTCAAGAGCACCACCGACAACTTCTACCTGGTCGCGGACGGCAAGGTAGAAGAGTTCGATGGCGACCTCGAAGACTACGCGCGCTGGCTGGTGGAATACCGTCAACGCAATGCGCCGGTCAGCAACACCCCGGTGAACCCGGACAAGACCGACAAAAAGGCCCAGCGCCAGGCCGCTGCTGCATTGCGTCAGCAACTGGCACCGCACAAGCGCGAGGCCGACAAGCTCGAAGCCGAACTGGGCAAGCTCCACGAAAAACTCGCCAAGGTCGATGCCAGCCTCGGTGACAGCGACATCTACGAGCCGGCGCGCAAGAACGAGTTGCGTGATCTGCTGGCAGAGCAGGCCAAGCTGAAAGTGCGCGAAGCCGAACTGGAAGAAGCATGGATGGAGGCACTCGAAACGCTGGAAAGCATGCAGGCGGAGCTGGAGGCGCTGTCCTGATGGAAGCGTTCAAGCTGCCGCTGCCGGCGGTGTGGGTCGAGCCGATCTGGCTCGGCGTGCAGATTCTGCTGATCCTGCTGGCCGGCTACTTCGCTCAACGAGTCGTCGCTCGATTCCTCACCCGCCTGGGCGAGCGCTATCCGTTTCCGCCGCAGTTGCTGATGCCCCTGCGTGGCGTATTGCGCTGGCTGATCATGGGCAGCGCGGTGATTTTTGTGCTGGAGCGCCTCGGCGTATCGGCCACGGTGTTGTGGACGGCGCTGTCGGGTTTCGTCGCGGTGGCGGCGGTGGCGTTCTTCGCCATGTGGAGTGTGCTGTCGAACCTGCTTTGCGCGATCCTGATCTTCACCGTCGGCCCGTTCCGCCTGGGCGATGTGGTCGAGCTGGTGGACACCACCGACAAGCCGGGTGTCAAAGGCCGGGTGGTGGCGATCAATCTGCTCTACACCACGTTGATCGAAGCCGAGGAACTCGGGACGGGCAGCGCCATGGTGCAAGTGCCGAACAGCCTGTTCTTCCAGCGTTCGGTGCGGCGCTGGCGTGGCAGCGATGTGTTTCCTTCCAGCGGTTTCGAGAAGTAGTCCTCGGGCGTCTGATCTGACGCCTTCGCGAGCAAGCCCTCAGCCGCGCCCGAACCATCCAGCAAAAATCGGTAGTCATCCGCGCCAAAGCGCATTAGCTTTGACGTCTGTCACGATTCACAGTCGAGGTGTGCGATGGAGCTTCAAACATGGCTGGCATTCTTTGCCGCCTGCTGGGTGATCAGTCTGTCCCCGGGTGCTGGCGCCATTGCGTCGATGTCCAGCGGCCTGCAATACGGTTTCTGGCGCGGTTACTGGAACGCCCTCGGCCTGCAGATCGGCCTGGCGGTACAGATTGCGATTGTCGGCGCCGGTGTCGGCGCGATCCTCACCGCCTCGGCCACCGCATTCCACGCGATCAAATGGTTCGGTGTGGCGTATCTGGTCTATCTGGCGATCAAGCAATGGCGTGCGCTGCCCATGGACATGAGCGATGACGCGGCGGTACGGCCGATCGGCAAACCTCTGGCGCTGGTGTTTCGCGGCTTCCTGGTCAACATCAGCAACCCCAAGGCACTGGTGTTCATGCTGGCGGTGTTGCCGCAGTTCATCAATCCTCACGCACCGTTGCTGATTCAGTATGTGGTGATCGGTGCGACCATGATCTGCGTGGATCTGATTGTCATGGCCGGTTACACCGGGCTGGCGTCCAAGGTGCTGCGCCTGTTGCGTACACCGCAGCAGCAGAAACGCATGAACCGCACGTTTGCCGGGCTGTTCATTGGTGCGGCGGCATTTATGGCGACGTTGCGTAAAGCGGCGGTGTAAAACCTGCCGGCACAAAAAAGGCGACCTGATGAGGTCGCCTTTTTTTATCCGCCAAGACTTTGGAGTGACGCGCAATTGTGGCGAGGGAGCTTGCTCCCGCTTGAGTGCGTAGCGCTCACAAGCTTTTGGGTCTGCTTCGCAGCCCAGCGGGAGCAAGCTCCCTCGCCACAGAACGCGTTCAGCCAAGAGTCAGCGCAAGATCACCGGCGCGGTATCACGCGGCAAGTTGTTGCGCTGCGGCGCTTCGCGCGGCTGCTCGTACCCGCCGCCACCGAGCTGCTGGCTCAGCTGCCCGGCAACGTCCTCACCCAAAGCCTTGGACACTTCACGCACCACCCGCGGGCGATTCAGCGAGATCTTGATGTCGCGGCCGTTCACCAGTTTGGTGTCCTGCGCTTCGCCCATCGCCGTGAAGGCCGAGGTGATTTCGTAGGTCTTGGTGTTGATCAGGCTGAAATCCGCCACCAGCGTCAGGCCCAGCACCGCCGAATAGCTGTCGGTGTGCGCCAGCTCGTTCATGTCCTGGGTGAAGTCGATGTCCGACACGGTGCCGAACAGCACGTAGTCGGCACCCTTGAAGCTGCCGGCCTTGATGCGCTTGATCACGTCGTACACGTCACCCTTGGACGACGCGGTGTACGGCGTGCCCTGCACCAGCTGGAACATCCCGGTGCGGAGGATCTCGCCCTTGATGTCGCCGGTGAATTTACGCAGCTCACCTTGTTCGATGTAGCTGGTGGTCGCTTCCAGCTCGTTGTAGTTCGAGGAACCACTGGAGCTGTAGTAACCCTCGCGGTAATTGTTCTGCGCCGAAACGATGTGAATGTACTGCTCCACACGCTCCTGATACGCCAGATCCGTTACCGCCACTTTCGGGGCCGCTTGCACGCTGAACGCACAAGCCAGGGCCATCATGCCAATCCATGCGCGCATCAATTAACGCTCCGTGGTTTTGCGGATCTCTTTTTCGTCCATCCACTCGGCCAGACCGCTTTCGACGTCGATCAGTTGCAGGCTGAATTTGTAGAAGACGTCCTTGTAGTCGCTGCTGCGCTTGACGATCGAGCTGATCGAACCTTCCAGACGGTACTTGGCGGCGATCATGTTGCCAGTCTTGGCCACGGTGCTCTTTTTGTACAGGCCGCTCTGGTTTTGCAACTTGAGCTGATCGACCTGGCTCTGCATCGCGGTGTTGTCGCTGGCGAAGCGGGCGGTGCCGGACTTCATCAGCTGAGTCTTGATGCTGGTGGTGATTTCGCGGGTATCGATGTACTCGCTGGTCTTGTTCTTCACGTCGTAAACCTGCACCACCGGGCGGCCCTGCAGAATGCCGGACTGGGCCAGCGAGCGGGTCATCGATTCGGCGATCATTTGCAGGTCGGTCGAACCGAATTCGTTGGTCACGGTTTCAACCGCTTTGGCATCGCCGTAGCTGATGTTCTTGCTGCCCAGGGTCGGCGAGGTGTTGGCGCAACCGGAAGCCAGCAGGGCGAGGACAGCGATCAGGGAAAAGCGTGCAAACATGGGAATGCTCTCTAAAACAGGAATAGGGTGGCGGACTTAAGGCGTCTTGAGTTCGAGACGGAAATCCACGGCTTTCGGGGTCGGGGCGATGCCCTGGATGAAGCTGGTCTGAGCGCCGTACATCATCTGGCTCTTCCAGACTTCTTCCTCGGCGATCGGGAAACCTTCCGCACCGAGCCAAGCGAAGCGGTAGTAGAACGTCTTGTTGCTGTTGAGGGTGTTGGTCAACTGCACATTGACGGTCATGAAGCCGTTCTCTCGGGCGACGCGCATGGCGCCGACCGCAATGTGCTTCTGCGGGCCCATGGCCACGACCTTGCTCGCGGCGCTGCCCGGCTCCGGTGGTGGCGGGGTGGCGCAGCCGCTGGCCAGGATGGCGAGAGCGGCGACGGCGAAGAGTTTGAAGCGCATGCAAAGACTCCGTTCTTAAGGTTGTTTGAGGCTGGCGACATTGGTCGCGCCGGCGCTCGGGATGACATGGGCGGCGACGCCGCCGGCAAATACCTGATTGCCCACGGCACGCAGGCTGATCACTTGATAACGCTGATCGACGGTGACCTTGACCAGCGAACCGCCGACGGCGCTCGGCAGACTGACTTGATGCTCGCCTTTCTTCAAGCGCAGACGCACCACTTGGGTGTTGTCCGGCAGGGTGCGCCACGTACGGGTATCGGCACCTTCCAGCACAGCTGAAGAAATACCCACGGCCAGACCGGCCAGCGGGTTGGTTTCGTTGATCTTCTTCTGCGCCACACCTTTGGTGATTGCGCGCACGGTGGTGCGGACGATGATCCCCGGCATGTCATCGCGCAGGGCGCGACGCGACATGGCGGTAGTGCTGTTGAGAGCGGTCAGGTTGACTTGCTGGCCATCGACGCCAATCTGCGCGAACGGTGCAGTGGAGGTGTCAGGCTTGATGATCGGGAACGACAGTGGAGTGATCACCACGTTGTTGGAGATCGGCAATGGCAGTGGCACGCGGATCGAATCACGCGAGGGTGCCAGACCACTTTGCACTACGATCAGGATGTCGCTGTCGTCGCTCTTGGTCGGCTTGTCGAGGTTGACCAGTGCCTGCTCCAGCAGCGGGGTGTTCGGGCGCAGTTCGGCCGCCTTGCGGTAGCCCGGTGCAGCCAGGTCTTTTTCGCCCAAGGCTTCGTAGACGAAACCGGCCAGGTAATGGCTGAACGCACTCTGGTAGCTGTTTTTCAGGCCGACCACTTCCGGCGCGTCGAGGCTGGCAACCGGGTAGCCTTGCAGATCCTTGTACTGAGTCTTGATGCCTTCTTTCTCGGCCTCTTCCTCACTCTTGAGGTATTCCTTGTCGCGCAGGTCGGCGATCACCGCTTCACGTTCGTGAGTCTTCTTGATCGCGGTGCGGGCGCCGTCGAAGTCATTGACCGCCAGCAGGTTGAGGGCCATCTGCGTGGTCAACATGACTTTTTCGTAGTCGTAGCCTTCGTAGCGACGCACCTTGTCGTTGACCAGGAAGCTGCCGAACTGAGCCAGGTATTTACCGGTGTCGAGCTTGACCGAATCTTCCCACTGGCCAACCACCTGATCGGCGCTGGTCCAGGCGTTCTGGCTGCCGGACAGGTCGCCCTTGGCGCGCAGCAACTCACCTTTCTCGAAGTAATAGAGCAGGTCTTTGTCCGGACCGGTGTTGTTCTTTTCCAGCAGGCTCAGCGCGGCGTCGACGTTGCCGGTGGCCAGTTGCTGGTTGGTCTGGGCCAGTTCCGAATCGTAGTTGCGAAACGCCGAACAGCCGGACAGCAGAGTAACCGCGCTGAGCGCGATCAAGGTGGGAGTGCGCAATGCCATGGGGGTACTTCTTCCCTGAGCTAGTAACTGCATCAGCCGCCGGTGCTGGTCGGGCTGGTGTGACCCATCGACAGTGGCGCTGGCCTCCTGCCAATTCCTCATAACCAGAGGAGCTTTTATGCCGCGTTGCTATAGCGCGGGCGCGGCATTATAAGCGGGCGATGCTGGCCATGTAATAGCTTTTTAATTGCAGTTGTTAGTTTGGTGCCATTACTCCTCTGCTTTATCTGACACCTTTCGTTCATGGCGTTTCGGGCAGGACCAATGCCGATCCGACGTAATAGTTCTGGCCCATGAATACCCTCAGGTTGAACACTTGATGGCTGCGGTCGACGCGTACCGTGAACCCGTCTTCTGCACGAAAATACGGAAAGCGCACGCGGTGCAGGCCTTTTTTCAGGCGCAGACGGGCGATCAGGGTTTTGTCCGGCAGCGTGCGCCAGGTTCGGGTGTCAGCCTCTTCAAAAGGATCAGGATCGGTCACCACCAACGACGCCTTGGACGGATCGCGCTCGTTCTTTTGCGCCTGGCTGATGGCGGCCATGTTGGCGCGGAACATGGCGCGAGAGATGATCGCCGGCATGTCATCGCGCAAGGTGCGGATGGCCATGTCCGACACGCTGTTAATCATGGTCAATGGGTGCTTTTTACCGTCGACGAGGACCTGGGTCACGCCAGGTGTGAGGGTGTCGGGCACCATCACCGGGAACGAGATCGGTGCAACAATCGTCAGGTTTTCGTTCAGCCGCACCGGGATCGGCACTTGCACCGAGCTGCGTGCCGGGGCGAAACCGGCCTGGACCACGATCAGAATCTCGCTTTCATCGGCTGCCGGTCCGGGTTTGTCCAGGTTGCGCAAAGCGTTTTCGAGCAGCGGCACGCCCGGGCGCAATTCGATCGCCTGTCGATACCCCGGCGCTGCGAGCGCGCGTTCGCCCAGCGCTTCATAAGTGAAGCCGGCCAGATAATGGCTGAATGCACTCTGGTAGCCGTTCTTCAGCTCAAGCACTTGCGGGGCATCGAGGATGGCCACCGGATAGCCTTCCAGATCCTTGTAGTGCAAGGTGATGCCCTGTTGCGTAGCTTGCTCTTGCGCCTCTTCGTATTGCCGCTCCCGCTGGCGGGCGATCAGGGTTTCGCGCTCGTGGGTTTTCTTGATGTCGGCGCGGGCCCCGTCGAAATCGTTTTCCGCCAGTTGGTTGAGGGCCATTTCGGTGGTCAGCATGACTTTTTCGTAGTCGTAGCCTTCGTAACGCTGCAGCTTGTCATTGACCAGCATGGTGCCCATTTCATTACCGAAACGGGTCAGCAACTTCATGCCTGCGGAGGGCACGGCTTCTTCGCGCTGAAAAATCATCCGGTCAGCACTGCGCCACGCTTCCTGGCTTTTTGGCAGGTTGGTGCCGGCGCTGAGGATCGCGCCGCGTTCCATGAAATACAGCAGATCCTTGTCTTCCCAAGGATTGTGCAGCTCCATCAGATAAAGCGCTTCGTTGAGATTGCCCTGCGCCATCTGATCGATGGTCTGCTGCATTTCCTGATCGTAATTGCGGTAAGCGGCGCACCCACTCAGTTGCATGATGAGGCTAAGCAGCAGGTAGAGCGGCAGGCAATGGCGCATGGAGACGGGTTCTTCCTTGAACGGCAAAAGCACGGAGGTGACGCATTATAGGGGCGCTTTGCTGCTGCCGGGTGGACAAGGATTGCGCTAGGCTTGCGCGCTCAGCGCTCAACAGATCCGGGGCTTTAATGAATCAACTGCAAGCCATGCGCGCGTTTCGTTGCATCGTCGAGTGTCGCGGGTTCAGCGCCGCTGCCGAGCGCCTCGACACCACTCACTCGACCATCTCCCGGCAGTTGCAGCAGCTGGAACGCGAGCTGGGCACGCGGCTGATCAATCGCAACACCCGAGGTTTCAGCCTGACCACGGCGGGGCAGCAGTATTACGCGGCGTGCGTGGACATTCTCGATCGCCTCGATCAAGCCGCACTGGCGGTGGGGCAGGCCCATGAAAGCCCCAGCGGTGTGCTGCGCATCAGTGCACCGATGGTCATCGGTACGCTGGAACTGGCGAGCTGGTTGCCGGCGTTTCAGCAGCGCTATCCCGAGATTGAAGTGGACCTGTCCTGCGATGACCGTTTCGTCGATCTGATCGCTGAGGGTTTTGATGTGGCCCTGCGCATCTGCGGACCCTTGGCCGATTCATCCATGGTGGCGCGGTTGCTGACTGTCTCGGACATGTTGCTGGTGGCTTCGCCTGTGTATGTGGCGCGCAATGGTCTGGTGCGCCAGGTGCGCGAACTCGCCGAGCAGCAGTTGCTGGCGTTTGCCGGTGGCAGTGACTGGGCGCTGACCGATACGCGTGGACTCACCACCAGCGTGCGCGTGCAGGGCCGGTTCAAGGCCGATTCGATCAGTTCGCTGCACGCCGCCGCGTTGGCCGGGGTTGGCATCGCCGCGTTCACCCGGGCCACAGTGCAGGACGATCTGTTCAGCGGCCGGCTGGTACAAATCCTGCCCAACTACAGCCTTGGGCGGCGACACTATTACGCGCTCTATCCGCATGCCCGGCACGTCGCGCTGAAGGTGCAGGTGTTCGTCGAATTCATGCTTGAGCACTACCGTAACAGCGCCGCAGCGCTGCGTTAAAACGCCACGAGACGTCGACAAAGCTTGAGTGAAAGGCGTTCGAAGTGAACAATATGTAACTTCGCATTTCCATTTGAGACTCATTCATGACTGCCGCGTCCCGATTCCTGGCCTGGCTGGTGTTCCCGCTGTTTGCCCTGAGCAGTTTCAACCTGCTGGCCGACACCGTGGAAGGCGCCCCGCAGGCGCTGCACCTGCTCGATTACATCAGCGCCGACTATCCGCCGACGGTCGAGGCGGGCAAGGTCGTCGACGACGGCGAATACCGCGAGCAACTGGAATTCACCCAGGTGCTGCAAGGGCTGATCGGCGGTCTGCCGGCCAAACCGGAGAAGGCTGAGCTGGAGCAGGGTGTCGAGGCTCTGCACGCCGCCATCACCGCGAAACAGGACGGCGCCGAGGTCGCGCGTCAGGCCCGACAACTGGGGGCGAAACTGGCGGTAGCATATGAAGTCAGCCAAGCGCCGATCATCACTCCCGATCCGACCCGGGGCGCGCCGCTGTACGCGCAGAACTGCTCGGTATGCCACGGTGAAACCGGCGCCGGTGACGGCCCGGCGGGGCTCGGCATGACGCCGCCACCGGCCAATCTGCGCGATGCCGCACGCATCAATCACCTGAGCCTGTACGCGATCTACAGCACCCTCGGCCAAGGCGTCGAAGGCACCGACATGCCGGCCTTCGCCGATCAACTGGACGACCGTCAGCGTTGGGATCTGGCGACCTACATTGCCGGTTTCAGTGCCGACCCGGCTGCGGCCAAGTCTGACAAGACCTTCAACATCGCCGATCTGGCGCGCCAGACCCCGGCCGAGGTGCAGGCCGCCGAAGGCCCGCAGGTCGCCGCAAGCTTCCGTGCCCAGCGCGCGCAACCGCCGCAGGTCAAACGCGGCCCGGCGCAATTGCTCGATTACACCGCCGCCACGCTGGACAAGAGCCTGGCGGCGTACCGCGCCGGCGAGCACGATCAGGCCTACGACCTGTCGGTGGCGGCGTATCTGGAAGGTTTCGAGCTGGTCGAAAGCTCGCTGGACAACGTCGACGCCAACGTGCGCAAGGACACCGAAAAATCGCTGATGGCCTACCGTCAATCGTTGCAGGACGGTTTGCCGGTGGCGCAAGCCGAACAGCGCCTGGACGCGGCCAAGGGCAAGTTGAAAGAGTCTGCTGAACTGCTCGGCAGCGATGGTCTGAGCTGGTCGCTGAGCTTTATCTCCGGCCTGCTGATTCTGCTGCGCGAAGGTCTCGAAGCGATTCTGGTGCTGGCGGCGATCCTCGCGTTTCTGCGCAACACCGGCCAGCAGTCGGCAGTGCGTAGCGTCAACATCGGTTGGGGCCTGGCGCTGCTCGCCGGTCTTGGCACCTGGGCGCTGGCGGCGTACGTGATCGACGTCAGCGGCTCGCAGCGTGAACTGCTCGAAGGCGCCACGGCGCTGTTCGCCAGCGTCATGGTGCTGTGGCTCGGCGTGTGGATGCACGACCGGCGCCACGCAGCGGCCTGGCAGGATTACATCAAGCAGAGTCTGGTGGGCGGCGGCGGGCGCTTTGGTTTTGCGATCCTCGCGTTCTTCTCGGTGTACCGCGAGCTGTTCGAAGTGATCCTGTTCTACGAAACCCTGTGGCTGCAGGCCGGCCCCGCCGGGCATGACGCGGTGCTGGCCGGTGGTGCGACCGCACTGGTGCTGCTGATCGGTCTGGCCTGGGTGATCCTGCGCGGTTCGGCGAAACTGCCGCTGGCGCTGTTCTTCAGCATCAACGCCGGTCTGCTCTGTGCCTTGTCGGTGGTGTTCGCCGGGCATGGCGTGAAAGCGCTGCAGGAAGCCGGGATCTTCGGCACGCGACCGGTGGCGTTCTTTGAATTCGACTGGCTGGGGATTCACGCCGACGCCTATTCGCTGACGGCTCAGGCCGTGGCGATTCTGGCGATTGTTGTGCTGTACGGGCGGAGTCGGATCGCGGAGAAGAAGCGGGTCACTGCTTAACAGCATTCGCTGCGCTCACATTCGCGGGCAAGCCACGCTCCCACAGGTTTAGCGTTAACCTTGTGGGAGCGGGCTTGCCCGCGATGCTTTTTTGAAGAGGAAAAAATCATGCGTGTATGGATCGATGCCGACGCCTGCCCTCGGGCCGCCAAGGATCTGGTGGTGAAGTTCGCCCTCAAGCGCCAGTTCGAAGTGGTGCTGGTGGCCGGGCAGCCGCAGACCAAGCCGGGGCTGGCCATCGTCAAACTGATCGTGGTGCCCAGCGGTCCGGATGCGGCGGACGATTATCTGGTCGAGCACGCGGTGCCTGGTGAACTGGTGATCTGCAGCGATATTCCGCTAGCCGATCGTCTGGTGAAGAAGGGGGTGGCAGCGCTGGACCCGCGCGGCAAGGAGTTCGATGCGCAGAACATGGGCGAGCGGCTGGCGGTGCGCAACCTGTTCACCGACCTGCGTGAGCAGGGCCAGATCAGCGGCGGTCCGGCACCTTTTGGCGAGCGCGAGAAGCAGGCGTTTGCCAATGCGCTGGACCGCATCCTGACGCGCCTGACCCGCAAACCCTGAAATAATCACCATTCCCTTGTGGGAGCGGGCTTGCTCGCGAAGGCGTCGAATCAGACAACATTGATTTGAATGACACACCGCTTTCGCGAGCAAGCCCGCTCCCACATCTCGCTCCGCATGCGGTCAGAGATCAAACATCGTTCTCGTGAGTCAGTTCGAGAACGCGATCCACCAGTTTGTTGATCCCCGAAGCCGCTTCACTGATGTTCTGCGCCAGCATGTAAGCCGGGGTCGTCACCAGTTTGCGTGCCTTGTCTTCGATGATGTCGGTCACCGCGCAGTCTTCGTGGCTGGCGCCCATCTTGTTCATCGCGGTGGCGGTGTCGGCATCGTTGCCGATGGTGCAGGTCACGCCCGGGCCGTAGATCTTCGCTGCCAGCGCCGGCGAGATGCACATCAGGCCCACCGGTTTGCCCGCTTCGGCAAATGCTTCCGCCAAGGCCAGCACCTCAGGCTGTACTGCGCAACCGGCGCCTTCAACGGCGAAGTTCGAGAGGTTTTTCGCGGCGCCAAAACCGCCAGGTACGATCAGCGCGTCGAAGTCATCGACGTCGGCCTCGCGGATGTCCTTGATGTTGCCGCGGGCAATGCGCGCCGACTCCACCAGCACGTTGCGCGTTTCGGGCATTTCTTCACCGGTCAGGTGATTGATCACATGCAATTGCGCGATGTTCGGCGCGAAGCATTGCACCTGTGCGCCGCGTTGATCCAGGCGCAGCAGGGTGATGACGCTTTCATGGATTTCGGCGCCGTCGTACACGCCGCTGCCGGACAGGATCACTGCAACTTTTTTGCTCATGGGTTTCTCTCCAGATTCATGGCGCTAAATGTCCACTAATTTATCGCGCGTTGCCATAGGCTGAAGTGGCGGCGGCACCTGCATGGAGCGCTTTCTAAATGGATCGCAACAGCGGCGGGGTGTTCATTATTTGCGGTTGCCTGCCTCGTGACGAGCAGGAGATTTTTCGCGTGAGAACGACGCTGGCGAACGGGAGTCCGCTGGCGCAGAGGGGATAAATGACTAAAAGAGCCGGCCAGCCCGGGCTTTGCGCAGGGCTGTACGCCAGGCGCCAGCGCGTTATTCGGCTGGCGTCTTCGGATCGGCAGGTTTGGCCACTTCGGCTTGATTCAGCAGTGCCGCTTTTGCGGCTTGCTCGTCGGCGTAAACCTGTTTTGCCAGTCGCGCATTCTTGAAGCGGCGACGCAGCCACAGACCAACGCCAAGAATCAGCAGCGCGCCAAGCACCCACAGCTCGTACTTCTTGATGCTGCCGAGCATGCCTTCGAGCACCGCGCCGAAGTGGTAGGCGGCGGCTGCCAGGGCGGTGGCCCAGATCGCTGCGCCGATACCGTTGAGCAACAGATAACGTCCCGGCGGATAACCCGACAGGCCGATCGCCACCGGCATCACCGTGCGCAGGCCGTAAACGAAGCGGAAGCTCAGAACCCAGATGTCCGGATGCTTGCGAATGTGTTCCAGCGCGCGGTCGCCCATCATCTGCCAGCGCGGTTTGCGCGCGAGCAATTTGCGCCCGTGCTTGCGCCCCAGGAAGTACCACAGCTGATCGCCGGCATAGCTGCCGAAGAACGCCACGACCACCACCAGGTTGATGTCCATGTATCCACGGAACGCGAGGAAGCCTGCGAGCACCAGGATGGTTTCGCCTTCGAAGAACGTGCCGAGGAACAAGGCAAAGTAGCCAAAGTCATGCAGAAATTGTTGGAGCATTGTCTGGGTGCTGGCGAAATGAACGCGCAGCCTAACCCTTCGGACACATTCATGAAAGTGTCCAAATGTGTCTCGACGTGAACAATTCCTACGCTAACAATGGAATGCGGCTACATGTCACGGGGTACGCACAACTGTAATCTGTTGGTCATAATGGCCGTCTATAACTGTCACGCTCGCCCGTTTGCGCGGGCTCAGGAGTCCGCCGTGAGCTTTACCCCTGCCAATCGTCTGTTTCCCGCCACTCGCCTGCGTCGCAATCGTCGTGATGATTTTTCGCGTCGGCTGGTGCGGGAAAACGTGCTGACGGTCGATGACCTGATTCTGCCGGTGTTCGTGCTTGAGGGTGAAAACCGTCGCGAGGCCGTGGCCTCGATGCCCGGTGTCGAACGCCTGACCATCGACCTGCTGCTTGAAGAAGCGGCGCAATGGGTCGAACTGGGGATCCCGGCGCTGGCGCTGTTCCCGGTCACGCCTGTCGAACTGAAATCCCTTGATGCTGCCGAAGCCTGGAACCCCGAGGGTATTGCCCAACGTGCTACTCGCGCGTTGCGTGAGCGTTTCCCGGAATTGGGCGTGATCACTGACGTCGCCCTTGATCCGTTCACCACCCACGGTCAGGACGGCATTCTCGATGAAGAAGGCTACGTGCAGAACGACATCACCGTCGACGCACTGGTCAAGCAGGCACTGTCCCACGCCGAAGCCGGCGCTCAGGTCGTGGCGCCGTCGGACATGATGGACGGTCGGATTCAGGCGATCCGCGAGGCGCTGGAGCTGGCCGGTCACGTCAACGTGCGGATCATGGCCTACTCGGCCAAGTACGCCAGCGCCTATTACGGGCCGTTCCGCGATGCCGTGGGGTCGGCGGCGAATCTGGGCAAGGCCAACAAGGCCTCCTATCAGATGGACCCGGCCAACAGCGACGAAGCGCTGCACGAAGTCGGCGCGGACTTGTCTGAAGGCGCGGACATGGTCATGGTCAAACCCGGCATGCCGTACCTGGACATTCTTTTCCGGGTAAAAGATGCCTTCAAAGTGCCGACCTTCGTCTATCAGGTTAGCGGCGAATACGCCATGCACATGGCGGCGATCCAGAATGGCTGGTTGAGCGAGGCGGTAATTCTTGAATCACTGACCGCCTTTAAACGTGCCGGCGCTGATGGCATCCTGACTTACTTTGCTGTCCGCGCCGCTCAATTGTTACGAGAGCAGAAATAGCCCTCCCAGGAACATTCGATGAATACCGAAGGACTCACTGAAGTTGCAGTAAAAGAAGCTCAACCGGTGGTGGAGCAAATCACCGAAACCCCGCCGGAACTCGAGCCTGCGCCACCCGCACCGGTTACCGAAGCCGTCGCGGCGGCGCCAGTGATTGCGATCCCGGGCCTGGATGACAGCAGCCTGTATATCCATCGCGAGCTCTCGCAACTGCAGTTCAACATCCGCGTGCTGGAACAGGCGCTGGACGAGTCCTATCCGTTGCTGGAGCGGCTGAAGTTCCTGCTGATCTTCTCCAGCAACCTCGACGAATTCTTTGAAATCCGCGTCGCCGGCCTGAAAAAGCAGATCACCTTCGCTCGCGAACAGGCCGGTGCCGACGGTCTGCAACCGCACCAGGCACTGGCGCGGATCAGCGAGCTGGTGCACGGTCACGTTGACCGCCAGTACGCGATCCTCAACGACATCCTGCTGCCGGAGCTGGAAAAGCATCAGGTGCGCTTCATCCGTCGCCGTCACTGGACGACCAAGATCAAGACCTGGGTGCGCCGCTACTTCCGCGACGAGATCGCGCCGATCATCACCCCGATCGGCCTCGACCCGACGCACCCGTTCCCGTTGCTGGTGAACAAGAGCCTGAACTTCATCGTCGAGCTGGAAGGCATCGACGCCTTCGGTCGCGATTCCGGTCTGGCGATCATCCCGGCACCGCGCCTGCTGCCACGGATCATCAAGGTTCCGGAAGAAGTCGGCGGCCCGGGCGACAACTATGTGTTCCTGTCGTCGATGATCCACGCCCACGCCGATGACCTGTTCCAGGGCATGAAGGTGAAGGGTTGCTACCAGTTCCGCCTGACCCGAAACGCCGACCTGGCGCTCGACTCCGAAGATGTCGAAGACCTTGCGCGCGCCCTGCGTGGCGAGCTGTTCTCGCGGCGCTACGGTGATGCGGTGCGCCTGGAAGTCGCCGACACCTGCCCGAAACACCTCTCGGACTATCTGCTCAAGCAGTTCAACCTGAGCGAGACCGAGCTGTATCAGGTCAACGGCCCGGTCAACCTGACCCGTCTGTTCAGCATCACCGGTCTGGACAGCCACCCGGAGCTGCAATACACGCCGTTCACCCCGCAGATCCCGAAACTGCTGCAGAACAGCGAGAACATTTTCAGCGTGGTGAGCAAGCAGGACATCCTGCTGCTGCACCCGTTCGAGTCGTTTACCCCGGTGGTCGACCTGCTGCGCCAAGCGGCGAAAGACCCGCATGTATTGGCCGTACGCCAGACCCTGTACCGCTCCGGCGCCAACTCGGAAATTGTCGATGCGCTGGTGGACGCCGCGCGTAACGGCAAGGAAGTGACCGCGGTCATCGAACTGCGCGCCCGCTTCGACGAAGAGTCCAACCTGCAACTGGCCAGCCGTCTGCAAGCGGCCGGTGCGGTGGTGATCTACGGCGTGGTCGGCTTCAAGACCCACGCCAAGATGATGCTGATCCTGCGTCGCGAGGCCGGCGAGATCGTGCGTTACGCGCACCTCGGCACCGGTAACTACCACGCCGGCAACGCCCGTTTGTACACCGACTACAGCCTGCTGACTTCCGACGACGCCTTGTGCGAAGACGTCGGCAAACTGTTCAGTCAGTTGATCGGCATGGGTAAAACCCTGCGCATGAAGAAGCTGCTGCATGCGCCGTTCACTCTGAAGAAGGGCATGCTCGACATGATTGCCCGGGAAACCCAGTTCGCCGTCGAAGGCAAACCGGCGCACATCATCGCCAAGTTCAACTCGCTGACCGATCCGAAGATCATTCGTGCGCTGTACAAGGCCAGCCAGTCCGGCGTGCGCATTGATCTGGTGGTGCGTGGCATGTGCTGCCTGCGTCCGGGCATCGCCGGGGTTTCGCACAACATCCATGTGCGCTCGATCATCGGTCGCTTCCTTGAACACACCCGAGTGTTCTACTTCCTCAACGGCGGCGAGGAGCAGATGTTCCTCTCCAGCGCCGACTGGATGGAGCGCAACCTCGACAAGCGCGTCGAGACTTGCTTCCCGGTAGAAGGCAAGAAGCTGCTGACTCGCGTGAAGAAAGAGCTGGAGCTGTACCTGACTGACAACACCCACAGCTGGAGCCTGCAGTCGGATGGCCGTTACATCCGCAACACGCCAACCGGCAACCAGAACCCGCGCAGCGCGCAGGCGACCTTGCTGGAACGCCTGGGCAGCCCGATTCTGCCGGTGAGCAGCTGACCTTCAGCCCAATAAAAAGGCGATCCTTGCGGATCGCCTTTTTTGTGCCTGTCGTTCACCCACCTGTGGCGAGGGAGCTTGCTCCCGCTGGACTGCGCAGCAGGCCTATGCTTTCAAAGGAAGGGCCGCTTCGCGCCCCAGC
This sequence comes from Pseudomonas sp. YL2, assembly GCF_023063025.1. Taxonomy (NCBI): domain Bacteria; kingdom Pseudomonadati; phylum Pseudomonadota; class Gammaproteobacteria; order Pseudomonadales; family Pseudomonadaceae; genus Pseudomonas; species Pseudomonas sp. YL2. Next base: position 358,977 of record NZ_JAJSLU010000001.1, read on the forward strand.
GGGAGCAAGCTCCCTCGCCACAAGGTTATCAGTGGACTGTTAGCACGATGCCCACCCGCGTCAGCCAGTCGGCTTCGAGGCCAAAGTCGGCCTGAGTCAGTTGGTTTTCATCCAACCAGTTCTCCGGAAATTCCACGTCGAGGGTGTTGCCTTTGGCATGCAGCGTCACTTGTGGCATCGCCTGGGTGCCGCGGATGTGGTGGAACAGGATCGCGAAGCGCAGCAGCACGCACAGACGGATCAGCTTGTCGCCGTCGTCACCGAACTCGGCGAACTTGTCCTTGGGGATGTTGCGGCGGTGGCCGCGCACCAGCAGAGCGAGCATTTGCTGGTCTTCGCGAGAGAAACCGGCGAGGTCAGAGTGTTCGATCAGGTAGGCGCCGTGCTTGTGGTAGTGGTAGTGCGCGATGTCGAGGCCGACTTCGTGGACTTTCGCCGCCCAGCCCAGCAGTTCACGCCAGATGCCGTCATCCAGCTCCCAGTCCGCGGCGACCTGATCGAAGGCGTGCAGTGCCTTGCGTTCAACTCGCGCGGCTTGTTCCAGATCGACGTGATAGCGCTCCATCAGCGAAGTCAGGGTGCGTTCGCGCACGTCTTCGTGGTGATGGCGCCCGAGCAGATCGTAGAGCACGCCTTCACGCAGCGCGCCTTCGCAATGATCCATGCGTTGCAGTTCGAGGGCGTCGAAGATCGCTTCGAGAATCGCCAGGCCAGCCGGGAAGATTGCCCGACGGTCAGGCTTGATGCCTTCGAAGTCGATCTTGTCGACGTCACCCAGTTTGAACAGACGACGCTTGAGCCAGGCCAGGCCTTCGGCATTCACTTCGCCGGTGCCATGCCCGCCGGCCTTCAGCGCCAGGCCGATGGCGCGGATGGTGCCCGAGGAGCCGATGGCTTCATCCCAGGTCAGGCGGTGCAGGGCGTGTTCGATGCTCATGATCTCCAGTCGCGCCGCGGTGTACGCCTGGGCGTAACGGGCCGGGGTGATCTTGCCGTCCTTGAAATAACGCTGAGTGAAGCTGACGCAGCCCATTTGCAGGCTTTCGCGCAGCAGTGGTTCAAAACGCTGCCCGATGATGAATTCAGTACTGCCGCCGCCGATGTCGGCCACCAGACGCTTGCCCGGGGTGTCGGCGAGGGTGTGCGAAACGCCCAGATAAATCAGCCGCGCTTCTTCACGGCCGGAGATGACTTCCACCGGGTGACCGAGGATTTCTTCGGCGCGGTGGATGAATTCCAGGCGATTGCGCGCTTCGCGCAGGGCGTTGGTGCCGACGATCCGCACGGCGCCCAGTGGCATGCCGTTGATCAGTTGGGCAAAGCGCTTGAGGCAGTCGAGGCCGCGCTGCATCGATTCTTCGTTGAGATGGCGCTCATCGTCGATACCGGCGGCGAGCTGCACTTTCTCTCCGAGGCGCTCCAGGATGCGGATTTCACCGTTCTGGGCCTTGGCCACGACCATGTGGAAGCTGTTGGAGCCCAGGTCGATTGCGGCGATCAGGGACAGATTCTTGGCTTTGGATTGCGGCATGGTCAGGGGGTCTCGGTCGATAACCCCGCCATCGTGCCACGATCAAACGCTGACGCCAACGCGCATGGTTCAAACCGTTGATCCTGCGCATAAAAGCTTGAGACCGCGGCGCGGCCATTCGCGAGCAAGCCCGCTCCCACAGGTTTTTGTGTCGAACACACAATCGTGTTCCGCCGCAGAACCCTGTGGGAGCGGGCTTGCCCGCGAAGGCGTCCGCTCAGGTGCTGAAGCGTTATCAGGCTGTCGCTTCCACGGTACCAATGAAATTCGCCAGCTCCGCCGTCTGCGGATTGGCAAACAACACCTTCGGATCCCCCACCTCATGCACCTTGCCATGGTGCATGAACACCAGTTTGTCGCCGACTTCCCGGGCAAAGCGCATTTCGTGGGTGACCATGATCAGCGTCATGCCTTCCTTGGCCAGTTGCCTGACCACGGCGAGCACTTCATTGACCAGCTCCGGGTCCAGCGCCGAGGTGATCTCGTCGCACAGCAACACTTTCGGCGACATCGCCAGCGCCCGGGCAATCGCCACGCGCTGTTGCTGTCCGCCGGACAACCGATCCGGGAAGGCGTCGAACTTCTCCCCCAGCCCGACGCGTTCGAGCATCTTGCGCGCCAGTTCGGCCGCCTTGGCCTTCGGTACTTTCTGCACCACTTGCGGCGCGAGCATCACGTTCTCGCCGACGGTCAGGTGCGGGAACAGGTTGAACTGCTGGAACACCATGCCGACTTTCTGCCGCAGGCTGCGCAGGTCGGCGCGGGCGGCGTCGAGGTATTCGCCGTCGACTTCGATCACTCCGTCGTTGATTGACTCCAGGCCGTTGAGGGTGCGCAGCAGGGTCGATTTGCCCGAGCCGCTGCGGCCGATGATCGCCACCACCTGGCCTTCCTCGACGCTCAGGTCGATGCCTTTGAGTACGTGGTGATCGCCGTAGTATTTATGCAGGGCGGAAATTCTAAGCAGAGGCATGCAGTCTCCTTTCCAGGTAGCGCGCACTGAGCGACAAGGGGTAGCAGAGCAGGAAGTAGCCGAGGGCAACGAGGCCGTAGACCATGAACGGTTCGAAGGTGGCGTTGGCGAGCATGCCGCCGGTCTTGGTCAGCTCGGTGAAACCGATGATCGAGGTCACCGCAGTGCCCTTGACCACCTGCACCGAGAAGCCCACGGTCGGTGCCACGGCGATGCGCAGCGCCTGCGGCAGGATCACGTAGCGCAACTGCTCCAGTGGATTCAGCGCCAGACTCGACGAGGCGTCCCACTGGCCATTGGGGATCGCTTCGACGCAACCGCGCCAGATCTCCGCCAGATAGGCGCTGGTGAACAATGTCAGGGCAATGGCTGCCGCCATCCACGGCGAGATCTCGATCCCGGCCAGCGCCACGCCGAAGAACACCAGAAACAGCTGCATCAGCAGCGGTGTGCCCTGGAACAACTCGATCCAGGTGCGGGCGATATTGCTCGGCAACGGGTTTTTCGAGATGCGCATGATCAGAATCAGCAGCCCGACGATCCCGCCGCCAATGAACGCCACCAGCGACAATGCCAGCGTCCATTGCAGGCCGGTGAGCAGGTTGCGCAGGATGTCCCAGAAGGTGAAGTCGCTCATTGGCTGCTCCTCGCGATATAGCGGCGGCCGATCCAGTTCAGCAACTGGCGGATCAGCAGCGCCATGCACAGGTAGATCAGCGTGGTCAGCGCATAGGTTTCAAAGGCGCGGAAGTTGCGCGACTGAATGAAGTTGGCGGCGAAGCTCAGCTCCTCGGTGGCGATCTGCGAACACACCGCCGAACCGAGCATGACGATGATGATCTGGCTGCTCAGGGCCGGCCAGACCTTGCCCAGCGCCGGCAGCAGGACCACATGGCGGAACGCTTCGAAACGGCTCATCGCCAGTGCGGCAGCGGCTTCCAGTTGTCCGCGCGGAATCGCCTGGATGCCGGCGCGGATGATCTCGGTCGAATACGCGCCGAGGTTGATCACCATCGCCAGCACCGCCGCCTGCCACTCGGAAATCTGCACCCCGAGGGATGGCAGGCCGAAGAAGATGAAGAACAGTTGCACCAGAAATGGCGTGTTGCGGATCAACTCGACGTAGACGCCGAAGAGTGCCGAGAACGGGCGGATGTTCCACGCCCGTACCAGCGCGCCGACGATGCCCACGCCGACCCCGAACAGCGCGCCAATCGCCGTCAGCTCCAGGGTGAACAGCGCGCCGCGCAGCAACAGGTCGGTGTTTTGCACCACCGGCATGAAATCGAACTGATAAGCCATCGATTGTCTCCCGCGCGACCGATCAGAGATCGGCCGGCAGCGGCTCTTTGAGCCAGGTCTGCGAGTTTTTCTCCAGCGCGCCGTCAGCCTTGGCGGTGGCGAGGATCTCGTTGACCTTGCCCAGCAGCGCGGGCTCGTTCTTGTTCACGCCGACGTAGACCGGCGAATCCTTGAGCTTCACTTTCAGCGCCGGCACGCGTTTCGGGTTCTTCTCGCTGATCGCCACCATCACCACGTTGCCGCTGGCGATCAGATCGACCTGGCCGGCGAGGTAGGCGGCGATGGTCGAGTTATTGTCCTCGAAGCGCTTGATGGTCACGCCTTCGGGGGCGACCTTGGTCAGCTCGATGTCTTCGATGGCACCACGGGTGACGCTGATGGTCTTGCCTTTAAGGTCGTCAAGGCCGCTGATCGCTGCCTCAGGCGGGCCGAATACCGCGAGGTAGAAAGGCGCGTAGGCGTGGGAGAAGTCGATGACTTTCTCGCGCTCCGGGTTCTTGCCGAGGCTGGAGATCACCAGGTCGACCTTGCCGGTGGTGAGGAACGGGATGCGGTTGGTGCTGTTGACCGGGGTCAGTTCGAGTTTGACCTTAAGTTGATCAGCCAGCAGCTTCGCCGTGTCGATATCCAGGCCACGGGGTTTCATGTCCGGGCCGACCGAGCCGAATGGCGGGAAGTCCTGAGGCACGGCAACTTTCAGTGTGCCGCGTTTGACCACGTCTTCCAGGCCATCGGCGTGGGCGGGGATCTGGCTCAGCATCAAGCTGGAAAACAGAGCGGCGAGGAGGGCTCGGTAACGCAGGGTCATGGCAAATCTCCGGATCGACGGGAAGTGATTTCTGCGATCGGACAGAGCACGGGCCGTGCCAATACCCGGATTTATCCCCGGCAGGCCGCGGGTTTGCCGGGTTTGTTCGGTCTTACTGGTCTGAACAGTCAGGTTGTTTTTCGCACCCCGATGGCGCACCGGCAGCGGGCGCCGAACCCCGCTGGGGCACGACTTGCCGGATCCGGCGAATAGCTTTACAACTAGCCGCACCTTGGCCTGGCTCGTCTGAAAAACCATGAACTCGATCTCCCGCGCCGTACCCGAAGTGGCGCTGCAAGCCATACGCAAACTGATCACCGAGCAGGGTTTTGGTGCGGGCGATGCGTTGCCGTCGCAACGGGATCTGGCGGTGCAACTGGGAGTCAGCCGGGCGTCGTTGCGTGAGGCACTGTCGTCGCTCAGCGCGCTCGGCGTGGTCAGCATCCAGCCGGGCAAAGGCGTGTTCGTGCAGACACCGGTGGAGATTGCGCAGGGTGACAATGCGCCGGGCTGGCCGTTCGCAGCGCAGGCCTCGCCGCTCGACATCTTTCAGTTGCGCTATGCGCTGGAGGGTTTTGCCGCCGGGCTGGCGGCGGTGACCTTGAGCACGTTCGATCTGGATGCGCTGGAGGACAACGTTGCGGCGATGCGCGAGCAATTGAAGGCTGGGGACTTCGAGGCTGCGGCGAAACTCGACTTCGAATTCCACCGGCGCATTCTGCTGGCCAGCGGCAATCAGGCGATGCTGAGCATCCTCACTGCGAGCGCCGAGATCTTTTTGGAGAGCCAGAAGCTACCGTTCATCCGCGCCGAGCGGGCGATGGAAACCTGGCAGGAGCACCGCAAGATCCTTCGTGCGCTGGCGCGCCGGGCATCCGCTGCGGCCCAGAAGGCCATGCAGGAGCACGTGCGCAATGCGGCCCTGCGCACCGGAATTTCCTTCATTGCCCCCGCCACGGCGTGACTTGGGCTATACCCAAACTCATCGAGTGCCATAGCAAGACTCAATCAACTGCGGCTTCCTGAACAAGGGAAGGGCGGCTATGATGGGCCACGTTTTTTTGCTTACAACCTGGAGAATTCCATGAGCAGCGATCTGATCAAACACGTTAGCGACGCCAGCTTCGAAGCCGACGTACTCAAGGCCGAAGGCGCTGTACTGGTCGACTACTGGGCTGAATGGTGCGGCCCTTGCAAAATGATCGCTCCGGTTCTGGACGAGATTGCCGAGACTTACAAAGGCAAGCTGACCATCGCCAAACTGAACATTGACGAAAACCAGGAAACCCCGGCCAAGCACGGCGTGCGTGGTATCCCGACGCTGATGCTGTTCAAGAACGGCAACGTTGAAGCGACCAAGGTCGGCGCCCTGTCGAAGTCGCAACTGGCTGCTTTCCTCGACGCCAACATCTAAGCGTCGCAGTAAATCGCCGAAAAAAAGCCTCGCAATATGCGGGGCTTTTTGCGTATTCAGGGCTAGACGCTCCGAAACTCAGGTGGTACATTCGGCCCCGCACTGGTTTCTCCACTGCCCCCTGCTAGCCGTCGCCGACGCACTCCTTTTCGAACAAGTTCGCGATCCTGTCGCCTTCTCCGCGGCGCGGCCTCATTAAGCCAAAAGCTTAATTTCCCCCCTCCATAAATGATTACGTCATTCCTATATGAATCTGACTGAACTCAAGCAAAAGCCGATTACCGAACTGCTCGAATTGGCCGAACAGATGGGCATAGAAAATATGGCCCGTTCGCGCAAGCAGGACGTGATTTTCTCCCTGCTGAAAAAGCACGCGAAAAGCGGCGAGGAAATCTCCGGTGATGGCGTGCTGGAGATTCTCCAGGACGGCTTCGGCTTCCTGCGCTCCGCTGACGCTTCCTACCTCGCCGGCCCGGACGATATCTACGTCTCGCCGAGCCAGATCCGTCGTTTCAACTTGCGCACCGGTGACACCATCGTTGGCAAGATCCGCCCTCCGAAGGAAGGCGAGCGTTACTTCGCTCTGCTCAAGGTCGACACGATCAACTTCGATCGTCCGGAGAACGCGAAGAACAAGATTCTCTTCGAGAACCTGACCCCGCTGTTCCCGACCGTGCGCATGAAGATGGAAGCCGGCAACGGTTCCACCGAAGACTTGACCGGTCGTGTGATCGACCTGTGCGCCCCGATCGGCAAAGGCCAGCGTGGTCTGATCGTTGCACCGCCGAAAGCCGGCAAGACGATCATGCTGCAGAACATCGCGGCGAACATCGCCCGTAACAACCCTGAAGTTCACCTGATCGTGCTGTTGATCGACGAACGTCCGGAAGAAGTAACCGAAATGCAGCGCACCGTGCGCGGCGAAGTGGTTGCCTCAACCTTCGACGAACCGCCGACCCGTCACGTGCAGGTTGCCGAAATGGTGATCGAGAAGGCCAAGCGCCTGGTCGAACACAAGAAGGACGTGGTGATCCTGCTCGACTCCATCACCCGTCTGGCCCGTGCCTACAACACCGTGATCCCGAGCTCCGGCAAGGTGCTGACCGGTGGTGTCGATGCTCACGCCCTGGAGAAACCGAAGCGTTTCTTCGGTGCTGCGCGCAACATCGAAGAAGGCGGCTCGCTGACCATTATCGCCACCGCGCTGGTTGAAACCGGCTCGAAGATGGACGAAGTGATCTACGAAGAGTTCAAGGGTACCGGCAACATGGAACTGCCTCTGGATCGCAAGATCGCCGAGAAGCGTGTGTTCCCGGCCATCAACATCAACCGTTCCGGCACCCGCCGCGAAGAGTTGCTGACCGCCGACGACGAACTGCAGCGCATGTGGATCCTGCGCAAGCTGCTGCACCCGATGGACGAAGTGGCTGCCATCGAGTTCCTGGTCGACAAGCTGAAAACGACCAAGACCAACGACGAGTTCTTCCTGTCGATGAAGCGCAAGTAACATCGCCGGTTGAACCGATAAAAAGGGCGCCCCTTTGGGGGGCGCCTTTTTTTTGCATGAAATTTACCCCGGCAATGGGAGGTTCCTGATCTGGTAAGGTCTGTGATCGGGCAACCCACAAACAGCGCTCGGAGCCTCTGTGAATAAGGCTCGAGCTGTACAAAAAACAACCACCTGATTGGCATTAAAGATTTTATGAGCACACTCGCTTATCGAAGGGATATCGACGGCCTGCGAGCAGTCGCGGTGATCGCCGTGGTGCTGTTCCATTTTGGCGTCCCGGGGTTTACCGGCGGTTTTGTCGGCGTGGACGTGTTCTTCGTGATTTCCGGCTACCTCATCACCTCGATCATCTGGAATCAGCGTCAGGCTGGCCGTTTCAGCTTCGTCGAGTTCTGGGCGCGGCGTGCGCGGCGGATTCTGCCGGCGCTGTTCGCGATGATCATTGCGGTGCTGGCGGTGGGCTGGTTCCTGCTGGCGCCCAAGGACTATGAAGAGCTGGGGCGCTCGGTGCGCTATCAGGTGACGTTCGTCTCGAACCTCCTGTTCATGCGTCAGGACGGCTACTTCGACGTTGCCTCTGACCTGAAACCGCTGTTGCACACGTGGTCACTGGCGGTGGAGGAGCAGTTTTACATTTTCTTCCCGCTGCTGCTGACGTTGCTCTCGAGCCGCCTGAAACACTGGCGGCTGGCGCTGTTCGGCGTGCTGCTGGTGTCGTTCGGGCTGAGTGTGTGGGCGATCCAGCATCATCCGGAGAAAGCCTTCTTCCTGCTGCCGATGCGCGCCTGGGAATTGCTCGCCGGGGCGATGCTGGCGATTGCGCCGAAACACGCCTGGCGCTTGAAACCGCTGGCCGCCCAGGCCTTGAGCCTGCTCGGCATGGGGTTGATCCTGCTGGCGGTGTTTGCCTATGACAAGTCGACGCCGTTCCCGGGTGTCACCGCGTTGCTGCCGGTGCTGGGCGTGGTGCTGCTGATTCTGGCCAACGGTCATCGCGAAACGCTGGTTGGTCAATTGTTGAGCAGTCGGGTGATGGTCGGCCTCGGGCTGATCTCCTATTCCTGGTATTTGTGGCACTGGCCGGTATTCGTGTTTTCCAGCTACGCCAGTGTCGATGAGCCGGGCGCGCTCGACACGGCCGGGTTGATTCTGCTGACCCTGGTGCTGGGTTATCTGTCATGGAAGTTCGTCGAAACGCCGTTCCGTGAACGGCGCCTGCTCGCCGGTCGTCGGCAGATTCTGCTGGCCGGTTTCTGCGGGATCCTGGTGCTCGGTCTGGCCGGGCAATCGCTGCGCTGGACCGATGGCCTGCCATGGCGCTTGTCCGAGCAGGCGCTGCAATATGCCAAGGGCCGCGAGTGGCGGCCGGAGCTGATGGCATGTCTGGCGGACGACAAGACCCCTGACGACAAGCTGTTCTGCCATTACGGCGTGGCGGATCTGCCGACCCGCGCGCTGGTCTGGGGCGACAGCCATGCCACGGCGCTGATCCCGGTGTTCGATGACGGTGCCAAAGCTCACGGTGTCAGCGTGATTCTGGCCAGTTCTCCAGGGTGCATTCCGGTCGATGGGCTGGAGCATGACGGTGTTTGTGCACGCTTCAACAAGCGGGTCGAGCAGGGGCTGAAAACCCAGGCGATCAGCGATGTGGTGCTGGTCGCCCGCTGGAGCCTGTACCTGTACGGCGATGCCAAGGGTGATCTCGGGCATGTCTTGAGAACGCCAGACGGTCGTTACGATCGCGTCGAGGCCGAGCAGCGTTTTGCCGAAGGCCTGCGCACTCGCGTCGCACAATTGCGGGCAGCCGGGCATCGCGTATGGCTGGTGAAAGAGGCGCCGTTGCAGGCATTCAGCCCGCCGTATCGGCTGACGCGACTGGCGATGCTCGATCGTCCGGTGGATGACGTCGGACTGGCCGTCGAGGCGCACCACAAACGTCAGGTGTTCATCAGTCAGTTGTTCGCGCAGTTGGCGCAGAATGATCCGGCGGTGCGCGTGGTCGATCCGGCGCCGCGACTGTGTGATGAAAACGGCCTGTGCCACGCCGAACTCGGTGGGTATTCGCTGTACACCGATGACAATCACCTGTCCGAAGTCGGTGCGCGGTTTGTGGCGCCGATCCTCGAGCCGCTGTTTATCGGCCTGCAAGGCCGGGAAAACCTTGGCAAAGCGCAGACGAATGCAGCCAAGTAAGCAGCGACAGGCTGCCACAGGGCTGCATAGCAGGTAGGATGTACGCCTATTTTGAGGGTGCCATCGTCAATGAAATTCAAGGATCTTCGGGATTTCGTGCAGCAGCTTGAGCAGCGCGGAGAGTTGAAACGCATCCAGATTCCCGTCTCGCCGGTGCTGGAGATGACCGAGGTGTGCGACCGCACACTGCGGGCCAAGGGCCCGGCGCTGCTGTTCGAGAAGCCGACCGGCTACGACATCCCGGTGCTCGGCAACCTGTTTGGCACCCCGGAGCGGGTGGCCATGGGCATGGGCGCCGAGTCGGTCAGCGAACTGCGCGAGATCGGCAAGCTGCTGGCTTTCCTCAAGGAGCCGGAGCCACCGAAGGGCTTGAAGGACGCGTGGTCGAAACTGCCGATCTTCCGCAAGATCATCTCGATGGCGCCCAAAGTCGTCAAAGACGCGGTGTGCCAGGAAGTGGTCATCGAAGGCGACGACGTCGACCTGGCGATGCTGCCGGTGCAGACCTGCTGGCCCGGCGACGTCGGCCCGCTGATCACCTGGGGCCTGACTGTCACCAAAGGCCCGAACAAGGACCGCCAGAACCTCGGTATCTACCGTCAGCAAGTGATCGGCCGCAACAAGGTGATCATGCGCTGGCTCAGCCACCGTGGCGGTGCGCTGGACTTCCGTGAGTGGTGCGAGAAGCATCCGGGCCAGCCATTCCCGGTCTCCGTGGCGCTGGGCGCCGACCCTGCGACCATCCTCGGCGCCGTGACGCCGGTGCCGGACAGTCTCTCCGAATACGCTTTCGCCGGCCTGTTGCGCGGTAACCGCACCGAGCTGGTCAAGTGCCGTGGCAACGACCTGCAAGTGCCGGCCACTGCCGAGATCATCCTCGAAGGCGTGATTCATCCGGGCGAAATGGCCGACGAAGGCCCGTACGGCGACCACACCGGTTACTACAACGAAGTCGACAGCTTCCCGGTGTTCACCGTCGAACGCATCACCCATCGGATCAAGCCGATCTATCACAGCACCTACACCGGCCGTCCACCGGATGAGCCGGCGATCCTTGGTGTGGCGCTGAACGAAGTGTTCGTGCCGATCCTGCAGAAGCAGTTCCCGGAGATCACCGATTTCTATCTGCCGCCCGAAGGCTGCTCGTACCGCATGGCCGTGGTGACGATGAAGAAGTCGTATCCGGGGCATGCCAAGCGCGTGATGCTCGGTGTCTGGTCGTTTTTGCGACAGTTCATGTACACCAAGTTCGTTATCGTCACTGACGACGATATCAACGCCCGGGACTGGAACGACGTGATCTGGGCCATCACCACGCGCATGGACCCCAAGCGCGACACAGTGATGATCGACAACACGCCGATCGACTACCTCGACTTCGCCTCGCCGGTGTCCGGCCTGGGCTCGAAAATGGGCCTGGATGCCACCCACAAGTGGCCGGGCGAAACCACTCGCGAGTGGGGCCGCGTAATCGTCAAGGACGACGCCGTCACCCAGCGGATCGATGCCATCTGGAATCAGTTAGGAATAGATTGATGCGTGTAACCCTGCAGCCCTCCGGAGCGGTGCTTGAGATACGGCCCGGCGAGCGGATTCTCGATGGTGCGCGGCGCCTGGGCTATGAATGTCCGCAAAGCTGTCGCAATGGCAATTGCCACGTGTGTGCGGCGCTGTTGGTGGAAGGCCGGGTCGAGCAGGCCGGCAAGGTGCACGACCACGGCGAGTTCTACACTTGCATAGCCGAGCCGCTGGAAGACTGCGTCCTGCTGTGGGATGGCGTGCTCGCGCTGGGAGAACTGCCGGTGCGCAGCCTGTCGTGTCAGGTCATCGAATGCCGGGATGTCGGTGGCGACACCTGGCGCGTGCGTCTGCGTGCGCCGGCCGGCAAGCCGCCGCGTTATCACGCCGGGCAGTACCTGATGATCGAGCGTGAAAACGGCGAGAAGTCGGCGTTCTCCATGGCCTCGGCACCGCACGGCGGGCGCGATCTGGAAATCCACGTACTGGCCCGCGAAGCCAGTGCCCTGAGTCTGATCGAGCAACTGCAGCGCAACCCGCTGGTGCGCGTCGAATTGCCGTTCGGCGACACTCACCTCGCCGAGTTGCCCGACGGGCCGCTGGTGTTGATCGCCGCCGGTACCGGCATGGGCCAGATCCACAGCCTGATCGAACACTGCCGTGCCAACGGCTTCAAACACCCGGTGCATCTGTATTGGGGTGTACGCCGTCCGGAAGATTTCTACGAGATTGAACATTGGGACGAATGGTTGAAGCTGCCCAATCTGTTCCTGCACAAAGTCGTCAGCGACCAGTGCGGTTGGGAAGGGCGCTGCGGGATGTTGCACCAGGCCGTGTGTGAAGACTTCGCCGATCTGAAGTCCCTGCACGTCTACGCCAGCGGCTCGCCGGCGATGGTCTACGGCACGCTGGATGCGCTGGTGGAAGCCGGGATGGATGCGCACCAGATGCGCGCCGATGTATTTGCGTATGCGCCGCGCTCTTGAGCAGCGCGAATTGAGCCGAGCTCTTGCGTCCCGCGCCTGAGCCGCGCTTCTAGAAACGCACGCCGCTAGTCACCATCGCCGCATTGGCGCCGAGAAATACCAGCTCGGCGGCCAATGGGCCGTAGTGAGTCCCGACGGACGGAATGATCACCGGCGCAACGCCGTAGCGGTTCAAAGGAATCTTGGCCTTGTAATCACCGTGATAACCCTGCAATAGCCCACCGGTGACTTTCAGATACAGCGGATATTCGCTGCTGTCATAGCGCTTGCCGACATAGGCGTAGTTCGAGCGCTGGCGGAACGAGTTACGGAAAGTTGCCCCGCCAAATACCCAGCCGGAACCCTGATTGCGTTCGATGCCGATCAAGTCCTGATGATTATTGTGTTCGGGGTCGGGCGAGTAATGTCGGGTATAGACACTGGTCTGGGCATACCAGAAGCCTTTGCCTTGCGCATTGTCCTCGGCCAATGCATGGCCGGCCTGAGCCATCAGCAACGCGGCCAGAAGTCTTGGGATTTTCATAGTGCAGCCTCAGTTAAACGGGATGGCTTGCGCCAGAGGAAGGCCGTTATACGTAGGCGTTCAGCGACGGAGAAGAAAGAAAGTCCGACATTTTAGTAGGAAGTTTCCCGCGCCTTCATGAACGAAACCTGAACAAGCGAAGGCTTATGCATATTTCATTCGGGTATTTAAGATATTTCTGCAATGGTATTAGGCTATATAAAGCCGCATAGCCGGGGCTGATAAACCCCAGTTAGCGCCATCGGGCAGGCCATACATCCTTTAGCACTTTTCGTTTTACAGTTGCTGCTATATGTTCTATCCAGCGAATTGTGCTTACATCTTGTAATACTTGCGGGGCCGAACACTTCCGTCATGACAGCCATTGAATCTGCTTTTGTGAATCTGGCTTACCCTCCGCGGCTCGATCTGGGGCCGCAGCTGACCCACGAACAACTTCTCGTCTCGATGCAATCGACCATGGCGCGCCACAAGGGCGGCCCGGTGTGGCTGTTCGCCTACGGGTCGCTGATCTGGCGCCCGGAATGTACGGCGGTGGAGCGGGTGCGCGGGCGCGTCCATGGCTACCACCGCGGCCTGTATTTGTGGTCGCACGAGCATCGGGGGACGCCGGAAATGCCCGGGCTGGTATTTGGTCTGGATCGCGGCGGTTCATGCAGCGGCTTCGCCTATCGGCTGCCGGAAGAGAACCTCGACGCTGCGCTGTACGCGCTGTGGAAACGCGAGATGCCGTTCCCGTCCTATCGCCCGCACTGGCTGAACTGCCGGCTCGAAGATGGCAGTCAGGTGCAGGCATTGGGGTTTGTTCTGGAGCGACACCTGCCCAGCTATGCCGGCAACTTGCCGGATCACGTGCTGAGCCAGGTGTTCGAAAGCGCTTGCGGGCGTTACGGCACCACTCGCGATTATGTCGAGCAGACCGCCCACGCCCTGCGCAGCCACGCCATGCCGGATCGAAATCTGGAGGCGCGGCTCAAGCGCTGTCAGTCAAAAGCCGATCAGGCGACGGCTTCGCGGCTCTGACTGGCGACTTGCTTGTGCCATAGGGTCGGGGCCAGGAAGGCCATCGACAGCAGGCAAGCGCCCACCAGCAGGACAAAACCACCGTTCCAGCCGAAGTGGTCAACGGTGTAGCCCATCGCCGCACTCGCCGCGACCGAACCACCCAGGTAACCGAACAGACCGGTGAAGCCCGCAGCCGTGCCGGCGGCTTTCTTCGGTGCCAGTTCCAGCGCCTGCAGGCCGATCAGCATCACCGGGCCATAGATCAGGAAGCCGATCGAGAACAGCGCGATCATGTCCACCGTCGGGTTGCCGGCCGGGTTCAGCCAGTACACCAGCGTCGCCACGGTCACCAGCGCCATGAACACCATGCCGGTCAGGCCACGATTGCCACGGAAGATCTTGTCCGACATCCAGCCGCACAGCAGCGTGCCCGGAATGCCCGCCCACTCGTAGAAGAAATAGGCCCACGAGGTTTTATCCACGGTGAAACCTTTGGCTTCTTTCAGGTAGGTCGGCGCCCAATCCAGTACGCCGTAGCGCAGCAGGTAAACGAACACGTTGGCCATGGCGATGTACCAGAGCATTTTGTTGCGCAGCACGTATTTGACGAAAATTTCCTTGGCGCTGAATTCGTCTTCGTGGCTGGCGTCGTAGCCTTCCGGGTAATCGTTCTTGTACTTCTCGATCGGCGGCAGGCCGACCGATTGCGGGGTGTCGCGCATGGTGATGAAGGCAAACACCGCCACGCCCAGCGCCACCGCTGCCGGAACGTAGAAGGCTGCGTGCCAGTCATTGAACAGGCCCATGCCGATCAGGAACAGCGGGCCGATCAGACCGCCACCGACGTTATGCGCCACGTTCCACACCGAAACCACGCCGCCACGTTCCTTCTGCGACCACCAGTGCACCATGGTGCGTCCGCTCGGCGGCCAGCCCATGCCCTGGGCCCAGCCGTTGATGAACAGCAGGATGAACATCATGGTCACGCTGGACGTCGCCCACGGCGCAAAACCGAAAATGAACATCACCCCGGCCGACACCAGCAGGCCGAACGGCAGGAAGTAACGCGGGTTGGAACGGTCGGACACCAGGCCCATCAGGAACTTCGACAGACCGTAGGCAATGGCGATGGCCGACATCGCCAGCCCCAGATCGCCACGGCTGTAGCCTTCGTCGATCAGGTACGGCATGGCCAGCGAGAAGTTTTTGCGCAGCAGGTAGTAACCCGCGTAGCCAAAGAAGATACCGGCGAAGATCTGCCAGCGCAGGCGTCGGTAAGTACTGTCTATTTTTTCTTCAGGCAATGGAGCCTGATGTGCGGCAGGACGAAAGAAAGCAAACATTCAAGAGCTCCAGATTTCTTGTTTTGACTGCGGATGCGAATGTTACAGTTTCGTTACCGAAAATAGCACCGGTTCGCATTGGCAAAACAGGGGAAATGTTGGAATTCGCGCGTTCTTTTACGAACCTGTCGCTCAGCTGTAAGAACAGGGCGTTTTCACCACTTATCTACATGGAGTGACTTAGACTCGCGGCCCGTTCAGCCGATTGATCAGCCGAGATAAGCAATGTCACTGAAGGTTCGCATGTTGGTGCCGAGATTTTTGGTGGCAGCGGGACTTGCCGTCGTGTTGCTGACATTGATCGTCACCGATCATCCTTCTCATTCCGGTCTGCGCAACGCCACGGTGCTGATCATTCGGCATGCGGAAAAACCGGATACAGGATCGGTGCTCAATGCCCGAGGCGAGCAACGCGCCGCCGCCTACGTCGACTATTTCAATCCGCTGAAACTCGACGGCCAGACGTTCACCCCCCAGCGTTTGATCGCTGCCGGCGATACCCCGGAAAGTTCGCGCTCACGCCTGACCCTGACCCCGTTGGCCCAGCGCTTGAACCTTGCGATCGAGCAGCCCTACGTCAACGGCGATCTGCATCAACTGGTCAAACTGTTGCGCAAGAGCAATCAGGCGCAGACGGTGCTGATCGCCTGGCACCACGGCCATATCAATAAACTGATCAAAGCCTTCGGCGGTGACCCCACAGCGCTGATGGGCCAGGAAAAATGGCCGGATGATGTCTTCGACTGGCTGATCGTCCTGCGCTTCGATGACAAGGGCCGGCTGATTCCGTCGCGCAGTCTGAAGGTGCAGGAGCACCTGTTGCCGGGCGACGCGGCACCATCGCCCGGCGGCTGAAACGGACTACGGTTTCAGCGCACCTGCACCACCACCTTGCCCACCGCCTTGCGCTGCCCCAGATCGTTGATCGCCTGCGCCGCATTGCTCAACGGATACACCTGTGACACCAGCGGTTTCAACTTGCCCTCGGCGAACCAGCCGAACAGTTGCTGGAAGTTCGCCGCGTTGTCCTGCGGCTGGCGCTGGGCGAAGGAGCCCCAGAACACGCCGAGTACCGCGGCGCCCTTGAGCAGCGCGAGGTTGACCGGCAGTTCGGGAATGCGACCGCTGGCGAAGCCGACCACCAGCAGGCGACCGTTCCAGGCGATGGCGCGGATGGCCTGGTCAAACAGGTCGCCGCCGACCGGGTCGTAGATCACGTCGGCGCCCTGGCCGTCGGTGAGGCGTTTGATTTCGTCCTTGAGGCTGGTTTCGCTGTAGTTGATCAGTTCATCGGCACCGGCGGCCTTGGCCACGGCGAGTTTCTCTGCACTGCTGGCGGCGGCAATGACCCGGGCATCCATGGCTTTACCGATTTCCACCGCCGCCAGACCGACGCCACCGGAAGCGCCGAGCACCAGCAGGGTCTCGCCCGGTTGCAGGTTGGCCCGTTGCTTGAGGGCGTGCATCGAAGTGCCGTAGGTCATGCTGAACGCGGCGGCGGTGTTGAAATCCATCGACGGCGGGATCGGCAGCACGTTGTAACCCGGCACCGCGACCTGTTCGGCGAAGCTGCCCCAACCGGTCAGGGCCATGACCCGGTCGCCGACTTTCAGGTGGCTGACTTTCTCACCGACGGCGCTGACCACGCCGGCCGCTTCGCCCCCCGGCGAAAACGGGAAGGGCGGCTTGAACTGATACTTGCCCTCGATGATCAGCGTGTCCGGGAAGTTGACCCCGGCGGCGTGCACCTCCAGCAGGATTTCGTTCTTCTTCGCGACAGGACTGGCGACGTCTTCCAGCACCAGCGATTCGGCAGGGCCGAAGGCTTTGCACAGCACGGCTTTCATCAGGGCTATTCCTTTGGGAGTGATGGCCGATAAGTGTAGGTGTGTCAGTCAACGGGTCAACGAGCATGCCCGGCCCTGATAGTCAGCCATAAGCTTGTGCTTGCGCGGCGGGTCGTTATGCTAGGCCGCAAACCGGATAAGGAGCGAATTGTGAAAGCGTGGATCATGTTGTTGCTGGCCCTGTCTCTGCCTGTGGCAGCGCTGGCCGAAGAAGCCAAAGAAGGCGAGGCGCCGAAGGTCAACTACATCACCCTGAGCCCGCCGTTCGTGGGCAACTACGGGCTGGACGGCACGCCCAAGCTGAAGGTCTACAAGGCCGACGTGGCGCTGCGTGTAACGGGCGAAGAGGCGACCAAGCTGGTCAAGGCCAACGAGCCGCTGATCCGCAATCAACTGGTGGCGCTGTTCACTCAGCAGACAACCGAGGCGATGGGCAGCATCGAAGGCAAGGAAAAGCTGCGTCAGGAAGCCCTGAAGCAGACCCAGCAAGTGATGAATGACGAGACCGGCAAACCGGTGGTTGAAGATCTGTTGTTCAACAACCTGATCATTCAGTAACCACGCTGGCCGCTGTTCAGGACGCCAGGCTCTTGCGAAAGCGCGCCAGGGCGATAACGAAGAACAGCAGACCGATGGCCGTCAGCGCCAGCAAGTCCGGCCAGACCACGCTCAGCCCGGCGTCGCGAAACAGAATCGCGGCGCTGAGGCTGACAAAATGCGTGGACGGCGAGCCCTGCATGACCCACTGCAGCCACTGCGGCATGCTGTCCAATGGCGTGCTGCCGCCCGACAGCAGCAACATCGGGATGATCACCGGAATCGCCAGCAGACCGAACTGCGGCGTCGAGCGCGCCAGCGTCGCCAGAAAGATGCCCAGCGCGGTACTGGCAAACAGATAAACCGCAGTCACCAGCAAAAACAGGCTCATCGAGCCGGCCAACGGCACATTCAACAGGCCTTTGACCACCACCTCCAGCGACAGCCAGGTGCACAACACCACCACCAGCAAGTTGCTCCAGATTTTCGCCAGCATGATTTCCAGCGCCGTCAGCGGCAGCACCAGCAAATGGTCGAGCGTGCCGTGTTCGCGTTCGCGCAGCAGCGCAGTACCGGTGAGGATGATCGCCAGAATAGTGATGTTGTTGACGATCTGAATCACCGCCAGAAACCAGCCGCCCTCCAGATTGGTGTTGAACAGGGCGCGAGTAGTCAGTTGCACGGGTGCCTTGGCCGCTGCACCGCCCTGACCGGCATAGTCGAGCAATTCGCGCTGGAAGATCCGGCCGATGTAGCCGGCGCCCATGAACGCCTGGCTCATGGCGGTGGCATCGACGTTGACCTGAATCGCCGGTTGCCGCGCGGCGAGCAAGTCGGTTTGAAAGCCCGCCGGAATATTGATCACGAAGGTGTACTCACCGCTGTCCATGACCTGATCCAGTTGCGCATAAGGCAGCAGCACCGGCGTCTGGAATTCCGGCGGCTGCAGGGCCTGGGCCAATTGGCGTGAGAGGGCGCTGTGGTCTTCGTCGACGATGGCCACGCTGGCGTTGTGCACGCCGATCACCGAACCGGCGGCGGGCATGTAAATCGCCACGGTGAAGGCGTAGAACAGGAACAGCAGCAACACGCTGTCATGGCGCAGGCTGGTCAGTTCCTTGAGTCCCAGGCGCAGGATGTGCGCGAACTTGTGCATCAGGCCTCCTGCTTTTTCAGCATGATCAGGCTCAGCCCGGTGAACCCGACAAAGAACCCGAACAGCGCCAGGCACTGCGGCCACAGCTGACGCAAGTCCAGCGCTTTGGTGAACGTACCCACCGCGATGTCGAGGAAGTGCCCCGCCGGAAACAGCATGCCCATAATCGCTGCCGCGCCCTCCAGCGACGAGCGCGGCACGATCAGCCCGGAGAACTGGATGGTCGGCAGGCTGGTGATGATCATGGTGCCGAGGATCGCGGCGATTTGTGTGCGGGTGAATGCCGAAATCAGCAGGCCCATGCTGGTGGTGGCCAACACATACAGCAGTCCGCCGAATGCCAGTGTCAGCAGGCTGCCCTTGAACGGCACGCCGAACAGCCAGCGATTCATCGCCACCAGCACTGCGAGGTTGACCAGACTGACCAGCAGGTACGGCGCCTGTTTACCCAGCAGAAACTCCAGACGGGTCAGGGGTGTGGCGTAGAAATTGGTGATCGACCCCAACTCCTTTTCGCGCACGATGCCGAGCGCCGTGAGCATTGCCGGAATGAAGGCGAGGATCAGCGCCATGACCCCGGGGCCGATGGCGTTGACGCTGACCACGTCCTGGTTGTAGCGAAAGCGGGTTTCCAGGCTGGCCGCCGCCGGGTGGGCCAGCGCCGGGCTACTTTGTTCGGCCAACTGTTGCAGATTGCCCATGTGTACGGCTTCAACATAATTGCGGCTGGTTTCGGCGCGAAACGGCATGCCGCCATCCAGCCACGCCGCCACAGCGGGTTGGCGCCCGGCGTACAGATCGCGGCCGAATCCGGGGGGAATCTCAAGCGCCAGTTTGATTTCCGAGCGTTGCAGGCGCCGGTGCAGTTCCTGCGGGTCATGAATGGCCGGCTGTTCGTCGAAGTACCGGGAGCCGCGAAACGCCTCCAGATAAGCCCGGCTCTGCGGCGTCTGATCCTGGTCGTACACGGCGAACGCGAGGTTTTCCACGTCCAGCGAGATGCCGTAACCGAAAATCACCATCATGAAAATCGCCCCGGCCAAGGCGAACGCCATGCGCACCTTGTCGCGCAGCAGCTCCTTGCCTTCGCGACTGGCCACCGCCAACAGGCGACCGAGACTGAAACCGTGGCGGGGCAGCGGTGTTGTCGCTGCGCTCGGTGGCGCCATTTGCGGTTCGGCCACAGGCGCTGATGGCTGAGCGCCCTGAGCCTGTTCCAGGCAAGTGACGAAGGCCGCTTCCAGCGTCTCTCCCGCAAACTGGCGTTGCAGCGCCGCCGGGGTGTCGCAGGCGAGGACCTTGCCCGCGTGCATCAGCGAGATGCGGTCGCAGCGCTGCGCTTCGTTCATGAAGTGCGTGGAGAGGAAGATCGTCACGCCCTGTTCGCGGGACAACTCGATCAACAGTCGCCAGAAATCATCACGGGCTGCCGGATCGACGCCGGAAGTCGGCTCGTCGAGAATCAGGACCTCCGGGCGGTGCAGCACCGCCACCGCCAGTGACAGACGCTGGCGCAGCCCCAATGGCAATGCCCCGGATGGCTGGTCGGCGACCGCGAGCAGATTGAAGCGCTGAATCAATGCTTCGATGCGTTGTGCGCTCTCGGTTTTGGGCAGGTCGAACAGCCGCGCGTGCAGCTCGAGGTTCTGCCGCACACTCAGTTCGCCGTACAGCGAAAAACTCTGCGACATGAAGCCGACCCGCTTGCGCGTGGCCAGATCCTTGGCGTTCACCGGGTTGCCGAGCAGCGTCGCACTGCCTTCACTGGCCGGCATCAACCCGGTCAGGACTTTCATGGTGGTGGTCTTGCCGCAGCCGTTGGAGCCGAGAAAACCGAAAATCTCGCCACGGCCAATGGCAAAGCTGACGTGATCCACGGCGGTGAAATCGCCGAAGCGCAGCGTCAGGTCGTGGGCTTCGATGGCGATGTCGCTGCTGTTGCCAGTGCGCGGTGGAATCACCAACGGCTGAGCGTCATGCTGGCTGTCGCCCTGGAAATGAGTGAAGGCGTCATCGAGTTTGCCGCTGGGGGTGACGGTCGCCAGTTCGCGGCTCAGGCCGGTGGCGATCAACTGGCCGGCGTCGAGCATCAGGCAATGCTCGAACTGCTCGGCTTCTTCCATATAGGCCGTGGCGACCAGCAGCGTCAGTTGCGGGCGCTGGCGTCGCACATCGTCGACCAACTCCCAGAAGCGCCGGCGCGAGAGTGGGTCGACGCCGGTGGTCGGCTCATCGAGGATCAGCAGATCCGGTTCATGGATCAGCGCGCAGCACAGCCCGAGTTTCTGCTTCATCCCGCCGGACAACTTGCCGGCGGGGCGCTCGGCGAACTTCAGCAGATCCGTGGCGAGCAACAGGCTGTGCATGCGCTGCTCGCTTTCAGCCCTGGACAGGCCGAACAGCGTCGAGAAGAACTGGATGGTCTCGCGGATCGACAGCTCCGGGTACAAGTTGCCGCCCAGCCCCTGCGGCATGAAGGCGATGCGCGCATAGAGTGTGTCGCGATGCCGGCGATCCTCGATCGCGCCACCGAGCACCTCCAGTTGCCCTTGCTGCAAGGTCTTCACGCCGGCAATCAACCCCAGCAGGCTGGATTTGCCCGCGCCATCGGGGCCGATCAGCCCGCAGCGGGTACCGGCGGGCAGGCTGAAGCTGATATCGCTCAGCGCTTGCTGTTTGCCGTAGCGGTGGGCGATACCGTTCGCTTGAACCGCAAGGCCGCTCATTGCAGATTGGCCGGCCATTCGACGGGCGCGATCCGCACGTAGCCGGCCCCGGGCATGCCGGGTTTGGCCTGCGGCACGGCGCTGGGCTGAACCAGGCGCAGCTTGACGCGGAACACCAGTTTTTGCCGCTCGTCGCGGGTCTCGACCTCTTTGGGAGTGAACTGCGATTTGGCTGCGACGAAGCTGATTTTTGCCGGCAGCGGGCTATCGGGCAAGGCATCGAGCAGCACGCGCGCCTCATCGCCCACCGCCAGGCGCCCGGCCACCGCGGCTGACAGATAGAGGTTCATGTACTGGTCGTTGGGATCGATCAGCAGCAGCACGCGACCACCGGCCCCCAGCACTTCGCCGGGTTCGGCCATGCGCAGCTGAATCACGCCATCAATCGGCGCGCGCAGACTGCTGTCGTCAATTTCACTGGTCAACTGCGCGACTTGAGCCTGTGCCGCGCCAATCGCCGCACTGACAGCAGACACTTGGGCCCGGGCGGCGACAACGGCAGCGTTGCCAGTGCCGATGCGTGACTGCAGCTGATCGATGATCTGCGCGCTGACATAACCGTGCTTGAACAGTGATTGCGAACGCCCGAGCTCTTGCTGGGCCAGCAGCAGTTCACTCTGGCGCAATTGCACGTTGGCCTGAGCGGCGTTGAGATTCTCCCGGGCGCGCAACACTTCGGCTTCGGCCTGATTACGCTGGGCTTCAAGGGTGCGGGTGTCCATGCGTGCCAGCAGTTGCCCTTTGCTGACCTTGTCGCCTTCGTCGACCAGTACTTCGGCGAGGCGCCCAGGAGTCTTGCTGGCGATCTGCACTTCGGTGGCTTCCAGCCGCCCGTTGCCCATCGACAGTCCTTCGACCAGGCGGCTGCTGATGGACATCCAGTAACCTAATCCGCCAGCGGCGGCGAGTAATACCAGGAGCGAACCGGCGTATAGAAGTGAAGAACGGCTGTGCGTCGACATGGGGGCATCCTGCAGCAGTGGCTTGCAGTCTGACTGTTCAAGCGTTCCATTCGCTTGATGTCAGTCAAATGAGCGCCAAGCCTAGCCCCTTTTGCCGGTAAAAACCGTGACTGGCGAGTTCTCAGCGCAAACCGAGTACGGCGGCCCACTGTTCGGCCGTCACCGGCATGACCGACAGGCGACTGCCTTTTTGCACCAGCGGCATTTCGGCCAGTGCGGTCTGCTGTTTCAGGTAATCAAGCTTCAGCACCCGGGCAAACGTCTCGACGTGTGCCACATCAATCGCACTCCAGGCGTTTTTCTCTGGGGTGGCTTTTGGGTCGAAGTAATGGCTCTCGGGTTCCAGTGCGGTGGGATCCGGGTACGCTGCCTGAATAATCCTGCCGATTCCGGCAATCCCCGGCTCCGGGCAACTGGAATGGTAGAAAAAGAACTCATCGCCGACGGCCATCGCCCGCAGGAAGTTACGCGCCTGATAGTTGCGAACCCCGTCCCAGCGCGCTGTGCCGAGTTTCTCCAGGCCTTTGATCGAGAGTTCGTCAGGCTCGGATTTCATCAGCCAATAGGCCATGTCTTTTGCTCCTCAAGCGGTCATTGGGCAGGTTGTCGGGCAATTTTATGACAAACCGACGGTCGGTTGACGTCAGCGTTTGCGCGCGGGTTCACGTTGTCGCAAAATGCCGGCCTTTAAAGCTTGACGCTGCTGCACGGCCTACGAACGGAAACCGCTGCTGTCATCGTGATGATGTGCCTTGAGGGGGGCAATCGATGAAACGCAAACCGGATTTGCTATGGACTTTGGTTATTTTGTTCGGCCTTGGCGTCGTGACCACCGGTTACGCGCAAAGTCTGTGGACGAGCAAGACCGATGCTCCGGTTGAAGTCGCGCAACAGGTCCAACAGTCGACTGCCTTCAAGCGCTGAAACTGCCTTCCCGACGCCGCTGATCTGCGCGGCGTCTATCCTGCGAAATACCACGCCTTATCGGTGACCGTGCCCTGCAACGGTACATCCCAGCTGGCCTGCGCCAGGCGTTCGACCTTCTGACATTCATGGGCCAGGCCCAGCAACGTCGGCTTGCGCCAGTTCTTGCGCCGGGCCAGGTACGCCAGACTGCGGTCGTAGAATCCGCCGCCCATCCCCAGGCGTCCGCCAACATCGTCAAACCCCACCAGTGGCAACAGCACCAGATCCAGGGTCCAGATCTTGCGCTGATGGGCCAGATTGGCCCGCGGTTCGAGGATGCGGAAGCGATTGGGCTTGAGCTTGTCGCCGGGGCGAATTCGCTGGAACACCATTTTGGTTCGCGGCCAGGCGCTGAGCACCGGCAGATACGTGGCTTTGCCGCGCCGCTGGGCTTCGCGCAGGAGCAGGCGCGGGTCGATTTCACCGTCGGTGGGCAGATAAAGCGAAATATGTCGGGCCCGGCGGAAGTGCGGGTCTTGCGCCAGTTGGCGGAACAGGCCTTTGGCGGCTTGTCGTTGTTCAGCGGGAGTCAGTGAGCGGCGCGCCTTGCGCAGCAGGCGGCGGAGTTGCGGGCGGGGCAGCAGCGCAGGTTCGGTCATGGTTCGGCTTCGGCAGGTGAGGGCGAAAACGCACGCATAAAAAATCCGATGCCGGCAAAAACCGGCATCGGATTCGAATCAGGCTCCCCGGATGAACCGCTGTCAACTTAGCCCTTGAACCCGAAAGTTCAAGGTGGAGGATGCAGTAGACTTTAAGGCTTTCCGTCTGGCGGACATGCACACCAGCCCAACGTGCAACCTCCAGGGTAGTGCAAATCGGCTCAGGGACATCGTCAACTGGCAAGCACCCCAGGGAGTGCGGCGAGTATACCTCAAGCGGCCTGGCGAATCAGCCCTTGCTGATGTCCGGATCGTCGGCCAGCACCAGATCGACACGATCGAGCAAGTCGCGCACCTGTTCACGGGTCGAGCCGCTGGCCTGGATGTCCGGGCGCTCTTCTTTGTGCAAGAGGTCGTGGGTGATGTTCAGCGCGGCCATTACCGCAATACGGTCGGCGCCGATGACTTTGCCGCTGCTGCGGATCTCGCGCATCTTGCCGTCCAGGTAGCGGGCGGCGCTGACCAGATTGCTGCGTTCTTCCTGGGGGCAGATGATCGAATATTCTTTGTCGAGGATCTGCACGGTAACGCTATTGCTTGAACTCATGAGTCTTGCTCCAGGGCCTTGAGGCGCGAAATCATCGATTCGACCTTACGCCGGGCGATTTCGTTTTTTTCAATGAGGTGAGCGCGTTCCTCGCGCCAGGTCTTTTCCTGAGCTAGTAAGAGTGCATTTTGACTCTTTAGTTGCTCGACTCGGCTAATCAGCTTTTCGAGTCTGGCCATCAGCGCTTGCAGGTCGGTGTCTTCCATTGTGTCCACTGAATTCATCTGATGGGCGGCAGGCGCCTGGCTGGCGGACAGCCTTTAATAGTCTTGGCGAGTCTGTCGATGTAGGATACAAGGCCTTCATTCTAGACATAGCGCCGTCTGGCGCCTAGCTGCCCATGACCATTGCGAATTCCCCGTACCAAGCCTTTGCCACCCTCCTGACTTCCAGCGGCCACAACGTCTCGCCTGCCGAACTGCACGGCCTGCTGCTCGGCCGCAGCTGCGCCGGTGCCGGCTTCGATAACGAAGGCTGGCTGATCGACGCCGCCGAACTGCTCGAAGGCGACATCCAGGACAGCGTCCGCAACGCCCTGATCGGCCTGCAGGAGATGGTCAAGGGCGAGCTGACCGGCAGCGACGTCACCGTCGTTCTGCTGCTGCCAACCGATGATGCACCGCTGGCCGACCGCGCCGCCGCACTGGGCCAATGGTGCCAGGGCTTCCTCAGCGGTTTCGGCCTGAACTGCCGCGACAGCAGCACACTCAGCACCGAAGCCACCGAAGTGTTGCAGGATCTGGCCGCGATCTCTCAGGTGCAAGACGCCCTGGAAGAGTCCGACGACGGCGAAAACGATTACATGGAAGTCATGGAATACCTGCGCGTCGCGCCGCTGCTGCTGTTCTCGGAAACCAAGAAAGCCGACGTGCCGCCAGCCGCCAAGCCGTCGCTGCATTAATCGCGTGCCAGGGAAAGCCATCTGCCCATGACCCATATCCCCAAAGCGGAATACAGCCGTCGCCGCAAGGCCCTGATGGCGCAGATGGAACCCAACAGCATCGCGATCCTGCCCGCCGCCGCAGTGGCGATCCGCAACCGCGACGTCGAGCATGTCTACCGTCAGGACAGCGACTTTCAGTACCTCAGCGGTTTCCCCGAGCCGCAAGCCGTCATCGTCCTGATGCCCGGCCGCGAGCACGGCGAGTACGTACTGTTCTGCCGTGAGCGCAACGCCGAACGCGAGTTATGGGACGGCCTGCGCGCCGGGCAAGAAGGTGCAATCCGTGATTACGGCGCTGACGACGCGTTCCCGATTACCGACATCGACGACATCCTCCCGGGCCTGATCGAGGGTCGCGATCGGGTGTATTCGGCGATGGGCAGCAACCCGGAATTCGATCGGCACCTGATGGACTGGATCAACGTGATCCGCTCCAAGGCGCACCTCGGCGCCCAGCCACCGAACGAATTCGTTGCCCTGGATCACCTGCTGCACGACATGCGCCTGTATAAATCGGCGGCAGAAGTGAAGGTGATGCGCGAAGCCGCACGGATTTCCGCTCAGGCGCATATCCGCGCGATGCAGGCCAGCCGGCCGGGACTGTACGAATACAGCCTCGAAGCCGAACTGGATTACGAATTCCGCAAGGGCGGGGCGAAGATGCCGGCCTACGGTTCCATCGTCGCCGCCGGGCGCAACAGTTGCATCCTGCATTACCAGCAGAATGACGCGCTGCTCAAGGACGGTGATCTGGTGTTGATCGACGCCGGTTGCGAAATCGACTGCTACGCCAGCGACATCACCCGCACCTGGCCGGTCAACGGCAAGTTTTCCGCCGAGCAGAAAGCGATTTACGAACTAGTGCTGGCCTCGCAGGAAGCCGCATTCGCTGAAATCGCCCCGAACAAAAACTGGAATCAGGCGCACGAAGCCACGGTCAGGGTGATTACCGCAGGTCTGGTCAAGCTCGGAATCCTGCAAGGCGAGGTCGATGAGTTGATCGCGACCGAAGCCTATAAAGCGTTTTACATGCACCGTGCCGGCCATTGGCTGGGCATGGATGTACATGACGTTGGCGAGTACAAGGTCGGCGGCGAATGGCGGGTGCTGGAGGTCGGCATGGCGCTGACCGTGGAGCCGGGCATCTACATCGCCCCGGACAACCAGCACGTAGCGAAGAAATGGCGCGGCATTGGCGTGCGCATCGAGGATGACGTGGTAGTGACCAAGACCGGTTGTGAAATATTGACCAGCGGCGTACCGAAAACCGTTGCCGAAATCGAAGCGCTGATGGCGCAAGCACGGACACACGCGGCATGACTCGAGTCAATCTGGCAATCATCGGTGGCGGCCTGGTCGGCGCCAGTCTGGCGTTGGCCTTGCAGGCCGGGGCCAAGGCCCGCGGCTGGAAAATCGTCCTGATCGAACCGTTCGCCCCCGGCGACAGCTGGCAGCCGAGCTACGACGCACGTTCGTCGGCGCTGTCCTTCGGTTCGCGGCAGATCTATCAACGGCTGGGCGTGTGGCAGGAGATTTCCCGCCGCGCCGAGCCGATCAAACAGATTCACGTGTCCGACCGTGGTCGCTTCTCCACCGCCCGTCTGTCGGCGATGGAAGAGGGCGTGCCGGCCTTGGGCTACGTGGTGGAAAACGCCTGGCTCGGCCAGTGCCTGTGGCAGCATCTGGATAAAGACGTGATCAGCTGGCGCTGCCCGGCGGAAGTCACGCGCATGGAGCCGCTGCCCGACGGCTATCGCCTGACCCTCAACGATGAAACCACCGTCGAGTGCGATCTGGCGGTGCTCGCCGATGGCGGCCGTTCCGGTTTGCGCGAACAACTGGGCATCAACGTGCGCAAGCGTCCGTACAACCAGAGCGCGCTGATCGCCAACATCACCCCGAGCGAATCACACAACGGCATGGCCTTCGAGCGCTTCACCGACGAAGGGCCGATGGCCTTGCTGCCGCTGCCGGAAAACCGTTGCGCACTGGTCTGGACCCGCCTGGGCATGGATGCGCAACGCCTGGCAGACCTCAGCGAGCGCGATTTCCTCAGCGAACTGCAAGGCGTGTTCGGCTACCGCCTCGGCACCTTGAAACAGGTCGGCGCGCGGCATCTGTATCCGTTGTCGCTGGTCGAGGCCGAGGAGCAGGTACGCTCGCATCTGGCCGTACTCGGCAATGCCGCGCACAGCCTGCACCCGATTGCCGGACAAGGTTTCAACCTGTCCCTGCGCGACGCCGATGCCTTGGCTGCCGCACTGCTCGCCAGCGACAAACCGCTGGGCGACTTCGCCACCTTGCAGGCCTATCGCGAGCGCCAGCGTCTGGATCAGGAGCTCACCGTGGGCTTCTCTGATCAGGTCACCCGCCTGTTCGGCAGCACTCAGCCGCTGGTCTCGCTGGGCCGCAACATCGGCCTGCTCGGTCTCGATCTGTTGCCACCGGCCAAGCGCTGGTTTGCTCGTCAGGCCATGGGGCTGGGGACGCGGCCGGATGCTTGAGCGGCGGGTCGGCACTTTCACTTTCAGCAGCGCGCCGCTAACTGGCGCGCTCGCTAAAACCTTTTACGAGCGGCGCATGCCGCCAGCGAGACAGGCTTAAAGCATGGAAATGCGCGCAGATCTGCTGATTGTCGGAGCCGGAATGGTCGGCAGCGCCCTCGCGTTGGCGTTGCAGGACAGCGGCCTGGAAGTGTTGCTGCTCGATGGCAGCCCGCTGAGCGTCAAACCGTTCGACGCCGCCGCGCCGTTCGAGCCGCGAGTGAGCGCCTTGTCGGCGGCCAGCCAGCGGATACTCGAACGCCTTGGCGTCTGGGACGGCATCGCCAAGCGCCGCAGCAGCCCCTACACCGACATGCATGTGTGGGACGGCAGCGGCACCGGGCAGATTCATTTCTCGGCGAGCAGTGTGCATGCCGAAGTGCTCGGTCATATCGTCGAAAACCGTGTGGTGCAGGATGCCTTGCTCGATCGCTTGCACGATTGCGATCTGGGCATGATGGCCAACGCACGGCTGGAACAGATGCGCCGCTCCGGTGACGACTGGCTGCTGACCCTGGCCGACGGTCGCCAGTTGCGTGCGCCGTTGGTGATTGCGGCGGACGGCGCCAATTCGGCGGTACGCCGTCTGACCGGCGTCGCCACCCGCGAGTGGGATTACTTGCACCACGCCATCGTCACCAGCGTGCGCAGCAGCAAGCCCCACCGGATGACCGCGTGGCAGCGTTTCACCGATCACGGGCCGCTGGCGTTTCTGCCGCTGGAACGTGACGGGCAGCAGGACTGGTGCTCGATCGTCTGGTCGACCACGCCGAGTGAAGCCGAGCGCCTGATGGCGCTGGATGAAGCGGCATTCTGTCGTGAGCTGGAGCGAGCCTTCGAAGGTTGCCTGGGCGAAGTCGTCAGTGCTGATCCACGGCTGTGCGTGCCCTTGCGTCAACGCCACGCCAAACGCTATGTGGCCGAAGGCCTGGCACTGATCGGCGATGCGGCGCACACCATTCACCCGTTGGCCGGGCAGGGGGTGAACCTCGGTTTCCTCGATGCGGCGGTGCTGGCTGAAGTGCTGTTGCAGGCGGCGGAACGCGGCGAACGGTTGGCGGACGTGAAGGTGCTGAGCCGTTACGAGCGTCGGCGCATGCCGCACAACCTGGCATTGATGGCGGCGATGGAGGGCTTCGAGCGTCTGTTCCAGGCTGACCCGTTGCCGGTGCGCTGGTTGCGCAACGCCGGGTTGAAACTGGTGGAGCAGATGCCGGAGGCCAAGGCGTTGTTTGTGCGTGAGGCGCTGGGGTTGACCGGGGATCTGCCGGCACTGGCCAAACCCTGAGATCTTTATTGAGGCTGATGGCCTCTTCGCGAGCAAGCCCGCTCCCACATTGGAATGCATTTCAAGGGTGGGAGTGGGCTTGCTCGCGAAGGGGCCAGAACCAACGCCATGAATTTCAGCTTGTGCAACATCTGGTAACTCCTTGCCCAAGTGATCGATTGAGCTGGTAAATGTGAGTCCTTATCATTTGGCCCACATTTCCCGACCGAGAGATCACTCCCATGTTGGCACCCAAGCGTCTCCTGACCGCAATGGCCTTGACCCTGATCGGCAGCACCGCCGCCCAGGCCGCCGACGAGGTGGTGGTCTACTCCTCGCGTATCGATGAGTTGATCAAACCGGTGTTCGACGCCTACACCGCGAAAACCGGGGTGAAGATCAAGTTCATCACCGACAAGGAAGCGCCGCTGATGCAGCGGATCAAGGCCGAAGGCGCAAACGCCACCGCCGACCTGCTGCTCACCGTCGATGCCGGCAACCTCTGGCAGGCCGAGCAGATGGGCATCCTGCAGCCATTCACCTCGAAAACCATCGATACCAATATTCCCGCGCAATACCGTTCGTCCACCCACGCCTGGACTGGCCTGAGCCTGCGCGCGCGGACCATCGCTTACTCCACCGAGCGCGTTAAGCCGGGCGAGTTGACCACCTACGAAGCGCTGGCCGACAAGAATTGGGAAGGGCGTCTGTGCCTGCGCACGGCGAAGAAGGTCTACAACCAGTCGCTGACCGCGAC
Source organism: Pseudomonas sp. YL2 (assembly GCF_023063025.1). Classification (NCBI taxonomy): domain Bacteria; kingdom Pseudomonadati; phylum Pseudomonadota; class Gammaproteobacteria; order Pseudomonadales; family Pseudomonadaceae; genus Pseudomonas; species Pseudomonas sp. YL2. The sequence goes on from NZ_JAJSLU010000001.1 coordinate 388,993, forward strand.
CATGATCGAAGTGCACGGCGCCGAAAAGACCGAGAAGATCCTCAAGGGCTGGGTCAACAACCTCTCCACCGATGTGTTCTCCGACGACGTTGCGGTGCTGGAAGCGATCAACGCCGGGCAGTGCGATGTCGGCATCGTCAACACCTACTACTACGGTCGTTTGCACAAGCAGAAGCCCGACTTGCCGGTGAAACTGTTCTGGCCGAATCAGGCCGACCGCGGCGTACACGTGAACCTGTCCGGTATCGGCCTGACCAAGCATGCGCCGCACCCGGAAGCAGCCAAGGCGCTGGTGGAGTGGATGACCACGCCTGAGGCGCAGAGAATCTTCGCCGACGTCAACCAGGAGTTCCCGGCCAACCCGGCAGTGAAACCTTCGGAAGAAGTGGCGGCGTGGGGCCAGTTCGTCGCTGACACCTTGCCGGTGGAAGTGGCGGGCAAGCGTCAGGCGGAAGCGATCCGCATGATGGATCGCGCGGGTTGGAACTGAGCCGGCCATCACGGCGAGCCCTCTGTGGCGAGGGAGCTTGCTCCCGCTGGGTCGCGAAGCGACCCCATGGCGCCCTTGCGTCTGGCGTGAATTGAACTGTTAATCTCCTGCGGCTGCTTCGCAGCCGAGCGGGAGCAAGCTCCCTCGCCACAACATGTGGTCGACGTCGAATGGGCGTTGGCCCTCTTGCAGAGAACCCCCTTGGCCCACCCCGCCCAACGCCGCTGGTATCCCATCGTCCTCGCCATTGCCGCGCTGGTGCTGTTGCCCCTGAGTGTCCTGCTGCTGTCGTGGCAGACCATCGATCAGCAGATCTGGTCGCACCTGTGGGAAACCCAGATGCCGCGCCTGCTCGGCAACACCCTGACGCTGGTGCTCGGCGTTGGCGTCGGTGTGACGCTGCTCGGTGTCAGTCTGGCGTGGCTCACCAGCCTCTGCGAATTCCCCGGACGGCGCTGGCTCGACTGGGCGCTGATGCTGCCGTTCGCCATCCCGGCCTACGTGCTGGCGTTCGTTTTCGTCGGTCTGCTGGACTTTGCCGGCCCGGTGCAAACCCTGTTGCGTGAATGGTTCGGCAGCGGCTTGCGCTTGCCGCGAGTGCGCTCCACTGGTGGGGTGATTGTGGTACTGGTGCTGGTGTTTTATCCCTACGTCTACCTGCTGGCGCGCACCGCGTTTCTCGCGCAGGGCAAAGGCTTGATGGAGGCGGCGCGGGTACTCGGGCAATCGCCATGGCAGGCGTTCTGGCGGGTGGCGTTGCCGATGGCGCGTCCGGCGATTGGCGCCGGTGTGGCGCTGGCGCTGATGGAGACGTTGGCGGATTTCGGTGCTGTTTCGGTGTTCAATTTCGACACCTTCACCACCGCCATCTACAAGACCTGGTACGGCTTCTTCAGCCTGCCGAGCGCCGCGCAACTGGCGAGCCTGTTGCTGCTGGTGGTGATGCTGGTGCTCTATGGCGAGCGGCGCGCCCGTGGCGCCAACCGGGCGAGCAACGAGCGCCCCAGGGTCAAGGCGTTGTATCAGCTGCGCGGGCTAAAGGCGTTCGCGGCGACCGGCTGGTGCACGTTGGTGTTTGCCTGCGCGTTCGTGATTCCGTTGCTGCAACTGCTCGTATGGTTCTGGCAGCGCGGGCGCTTCGATCTCGATGAGCGTTATGCCGGGCTGATCCTGCACACCCTGTATCTGGGCGGCATGGCGGCGTTGATCACCGTCAGCGTCGCGCTGCTGCTGGCGTTTGCCCGACGTCTGGCGCCGACCCCGGCGATCTGCTCCGGGGTCAGTCTGGCCAATCTTGGTTATGCGCTGCCGGGTTCGGTGCTGGCGGTATCGATCATGCTGGCATTCAGTTATCTCGACCGCGAACTGATTATTCCGCTCTCGGGCTGGCTCGGCGGCGCCGGCAAGCCGCTGCTGCTGGGCAGTCTGGCGGCGTTGCTGATGGCCTATCTGGTGCGCTTTATCGCGGTGGCCTACGGACCACTGGAAAACAGTCTGGCGCGTATACGGCCTTCATTGCCCGAAGCGGCACGTAGTCTGGGTGTCAGTGGGCCGCGACTGTTTTTCAAAGTGTATCTGCCGCTGTTGCTGCCCGGCACACTGAGCGCGGCGTTGCTGGTGTTCGTCGATGTGCTCAAGGAAATGCCCGCGACCCTGCTGATGCGCCCGTTTGGCTGGGACACGCTGGCGGTGCGGATCTTCGAAATGACCAGTGAAGGGGAATGGGCGCGGGCATCGCTGCCGGCGCTGACCCTGGTGTTGGTCGGCCTGTTACCGGTCATCGGCCTGATCCGCCGCTCGGCGCACCGAAACACTTAGTCGTCAGTCCTGAATCATGCGGCTACAATGCGCGGCATTCGGTGCGGTTCGTCTGACAGACCCGTTCGCTGAAATCGGCTGAAAGCCTTCTATTTCGAGGCTTTCACCCCGTACAGCGGCTGTCCGCACCTTCGCCACGCCCGGAAGGAGAAACCCATGGGACAGCGTACGCCTCTGTATGACCTGCATCTCGCCCTCGGCGCGAAGATGGTCGATTTTGGCGGTTGGGACATGCCACTGCATTACGGCTCGCAGGTCGAGGAACACCACGAGGTGCGCCGCGATTGCGGGGTGTTCGATGTTTCCCATATGACCGTTATCGACATTGACGGCCCCCAGGCCAAGGCCTGGCTGCAGCATTTGCTGGCCAATGACGTCGAACGCCTGCATCGCCCCGGCCGCGCGCTCTACAGCACGATGCTCAACGAACGTGGCGGCATCGTCGACGACATGATCGTCTATCGCCTCGAAGACCGTTATCGTCTGGTGTTCAACGCCTCCACTCGTGACCAGGATCTGGCGTGGATGCAGGCGCAGGTCGCCGGTTACGACGTGCATCTGCACGAGCGTCAGGATCTGGCGATGCTCGCCATTCAAGGCCCGCAGGCCCGGCAGAAGATTGCCGAACTGGTGACCCAGTCCCGCGCCGCACTGATCCAGCACCTCAAACCGTTCGAAGCCGAAGTCGATGGCGACTGGTTCATCGCCCGCACCGGTTATACCGGTGAAGACGGCCTGGAAATCGCTTTGCCGGCCGAGCAGGCGCCGGGATTTTTCAACGATCTGGTCGGTGCCGGCATTTCTCCCATCGGCCTCGGCGCCCGCGACACGTTGCGGGTCGAGGCCGGGATGAACCTCTACGGCCAGGACATTCATCAGGATGTCTCGCCGCTGGCGTCCAATATGGCCTGGAGCATCGCCTGGGAACCAGCCTCGCGGCAGTTCATCGGTCGCTCGGCTCTGGAAGCGGAAAAAGCCGCCGGCGTTGCGCACAAACTGGTGGGTCTGGTGCTTGAGGAGCGCGGTGTTTTGCGCGCCCATCAAGTGGTTCGTATCGCCGATGTTGGCGAAGGAGAGATCACCAGTGGTAGTTTCTCTCCTACGCTAAGCAAATCGATTGCCCTGGCGCGTGTACCGATGGCTACCGCCGACCGCGCCGAAGTGGAAATCCGTGGCAAGTGGTATCCGGTACGAGTGGTCAAACCGACCTTCGTGCGCCATGGTAAAACCTTGATCTGACCTTTTCCGGCGGGCCTGACCGCTGACAATTTTCTTGAGGACACCGAGCATGAGCAATATCCCCGCTGAACTGCGTTTTGCCGAAAGTCATGAATGGGCACGCCTGGAAGCCGACGGCACCGTTACCGTGGGCATCAGCGATCACGCGCAGGAAGCGCTGGGCGATGTGGTGTTCGTTGAGCTGGCCGAAGTCGGCAAAGTGTTTACTGCCCGTGATACAGCAGGTGTTGTCGAGTCGGTGAAGGCCGCTTCCGACATCTACTCCCCGGTCGGCGGTGAAGTGATCGCCGTCAACGAAGATCTGAGCGGCTCTCCGGAACTGCTGAACTCCGACCCGTACTGTGCGTGGATCTTCAAGCTCAAGCCAAGCGACAAGGCCGAGCTGGACAAGCTGCTGGACGCCGCTGCCTACAAGGCTGCCATCGGCGAATAAGCAGAGTGTGATACTGCAAAAGCCCCGATCTCTCGGGGCTTTTTTGTGGGCGTCGATCAGGCGTCGCGCAATACCGCTTTCACCGCCGCCACCGAACGCTCGACGTCGTCCTTGATCATGGTGGTGAACATCGGCAATGACACGATCAAGCGTCCAACGCGCTCGGCAACTGGCAACATGCCTTCCTTGAAACCGCGCTCGCGGTACAGACTCAGCAAGTGAATCGGTGGGTAGTGATAGCCGATGCCGATGCCTTTGGCCTGCATCTGCTCCATGAACGTGGCGCGGGCCGGCAAGCCGTCCTTGCGCTCCGGCAGGACCAGTTGGAACAGGTGCCAGTTGCTCTGGGTGAAGTCCGCCGGTGGCAGTTGGGCGCCATAAGTCGCTTCAAAGTCATCGCCAAAACATTTGAAGTAGTGCCGGGCCAGTTCCTGACGATGGGCGGTCAGCGCCTCGATATGGGCGAACTGGCCGAGGCCGATGGTGGCGGCGATGTCGGTCATGTTGAACTTGCCACCGAGCACATCGACGTCCAGACCATCAAAGCCGTTGCGGGTCACGCCCTGCAGGCGGTACTTCTCCGCCAGTCGCGCCTCTTCCGGGGTGTTCAGCACCAGGCAGCCGCCCTCGGAACAGGTGACGTTCTTGTTCGCCTGAAAGCTGAACGACACGAAATCGCCGGTGGCGCCGATGCGCTGGCCGTTCCAGCTCGAACCCAGGGCCTGAGCGGCGTCTTCGACAATGCGCAAGTTGTGTTTGCGGGCGATGGCGTACAAGCGTTCCATGTCCACCGGCAGGCCGGCGAGGTACACCGGAATCACCGCTTTGGTGCGCGGGGTGATGGCCGCTTCCAACTGGTCCAGATCGATGTTGCGGGTCACCGGATCGATGTCGGCAAACACTGGTGTGGCGCCGACTTCGAGGATCACGTTGGCGGTGGCGACCCAGGAAATCGGCGTGGTGATCACTTCGTCACCCGGCCCGATGCCGGCGATGCGCAAGGCGATTTCCATGGTGCAGGTGCCGGAGTTGAAGGTGCGCACCGGGCGTCCGCCGAAGTACTCCGACAACTGTGCTTCAAAGGCCTGGACCTTCGGCCCGCTGGTGATCCAGCCGGAACGCAGCACATCGCCGACGGCGGCAATCGTGGCTTCATCAATGACAGGTTTGGAAAACGGCAGGAACGGCAGTTGGTTCATGAGGATTGGATCATCCGAAGGTTGGACGCCTGATGCAGGCGCTACAGCATGCCCCGGAACCCCCTCTGCCGCCAAGCCGTGCGCGTCGGGATCGGCTGCTATGCTGGTTTGACCGTGTTGCATTGACGCCGAGCGCCAGCCAAGAGAGAGCCCGTCATGTCCCAGTTGCCATCCTTGAGCCAGTTACGTGACCCCGAAGCCTTCCTGCGCCGCCATTTGGGGCCCGACGCCGCCGAGCAACAGGCGATGCTCGACAGCCTCGGTCTGGGCAGCCGGGTCGAACTGATCGAGCAGACGGTGCCGCCGGGCATTCGCCTGAATCGGGCGCTGGACTTGCCGCCGGCCCTTGATGAGCAGGCGGCGCTGGCCAAGCTGCGCAGCTACGCCGAGCAGAATCAGGTCTGGACCAGCCTGATCGGCATGGGTTACCACGGCACGGTGACGCCGACGGTCATCCTGCGCAATGTGCTGGAAAATCCTGGCTGGTACACCGCCTATACACCGTATCAACCGGAGATCGCCCAAGGCCGTCTCGAAGCGCTGCTGAATTTCCAGCAACTGACCATCGACCTCACCGGGCTTGAACTGGCCAACGCCTCGTTGCTCGACGAAGCCACCGCCGCTGCAGAAGCCATGGCGCTGGCCAAGCGTGTGGCGAAGTCGAAGAGCAATCTGTTTTTCGTCGATGAGAACTGTCATCCGCAAACCATCTCCGTGGTGCAGACCCGCGCCGAAGGTTTCGGCTTCGAGCTGATCATCGACGCTGTGGATAACCTCAACCAGCATCAGGTGTTCGGCGCGTTGCTGCAGTATCCCGACACTCACGGCGAGATCCGTGATCTGCGTCCGGTCATCGATCAACTGCACGCGCAGCAAGCGCTGGCCTGTGTCGCCACCGATCTGCTGAGCCTGTTGCTGCTGACACCGCCGGGTGAACTGGGCGCGGACGTGGTGTTCGGTTCGTCCCAGCGCTTTGGCGTACCGATGGGCTACGGTGGCCCGCATGCGGCGTTTTTTGCCAGCCGCGAGGAGTACAAACGGGCGATTCCGGGACGGATCATCGGCGTGTCGAAAGACGCTCGTGGCAACGTCGCGTTGCGCATGGCCCTGCAAACCCGTGAGCAACATATTCGCCGCGAGAAGGCCAACTCGAACATCTGCACCGCGCAGGTGCTGCTGGCCAACATCGCCAGTTGCTACGCGGTGTATCACGGGCCGCAAGGCTTGAAACGCATCGCCCAGCGCGTGCACCGCTTGACCTGCATCCTGGCGGCGGGCCTTGAGCGCCATGGCATCCAAAGGATCAACGCACAGTTTTTCGACACCCTCACGCTGGAGGTTGGCGGCGCGCAGAGCGCGATCATCGACAGCGCCAAGGCTGCACAGATCAACCTGCGGATTCTCGGCCGTGGCCGAGTCGGCTTGAGCCTCGACGAGACTTGCGATGAAAACACGGTGGCCAAACTGTTCGACGTGCTGCTCGGTGCCGATCATGGTTTGAACGTCGACGACATTGACGCAGAAGCACTGGTTTCCGGCATTCCCGACCAGCTGCAGCGCAACACGCCGTACCTGCGCCACCCGGTGTTCAACGCGCATCACAGCGAAACCGAGATGCTGCGCTACCTCAAGCAACTGGAGAACAAGGATCTGGCGCTCAACCAGTCGATGATCCCGCTGGGCTCCTGCACCATGAAACTCAACGCCACCAGCGAGATGATCCCGATCACCTGGCCGCAGTTCGCCAATCTGCACCCGTTCGCGCCACGGGAACAGGCGGTCGGTTACACCTTGATGATTGAAGAACTGGAGCGTTGGTTGTGCGCGATCACCGGGTTCGATGCGATCTGCATGCAGCCCAATTCCGGCGCTCAGGGCGAGTACGCCGGGCTGCTGGCGATTCGCAAATATCACGAGAGCCGGCAGCAGGGCGCGCGGGATATCTGCCTTATCCCCTCCTCGGCCCATGGCACCAACCCGGCCTCGGCGCAGATGGCCGGGATGCGCGTGGTGATCGTCGAGTGCGACGAGGCCGGCAACGTCGATCTGGACGACCTGAAAACCAAGGCTGCCGCGGCGGGGGACAAGTTGTCGTGTCTGATGGCGACCTATCCATCGACTCACGGCGTGTACGAGGAGGGCATCAGCGAAATCTGCGAAGTTATCCACAAACACGGCGGGCAGGTGTACATGGATGGCGCCAATCTCAATGCACAGGTCGGGCTGGCGCGGCCGGCGGACATCGGCGCCGACGTGTCGCACATGAACCTGCACAAGACTTTCTGCATTCCCCACGGCGGTGGCGGGCCGGGCATGGGGCCGATCGGTATTCGCGCGCATCTGGCGCCGTTCGTCGCCAATCACCCGGTGGTGCCGATTGACGGCCCGCTGCCACAGAACGGCGCGGTCAGTGCGGCGCCGTGGGGCAGTGCGAGCATTTTGCCGATCAGCTGGATGTACATCGCGATGATGGGGCCGCAACTGGCGGATGCCAGCGAAGTGGCGATCCTCGCCGCGAACTATCTGGCGCAGCATTTATCCGGCGCATTCCCGGTGCTCTACACCGGGCGCAACGGGCGGGTGGCCCATGAATGCATTCTCGATCTGCGGCCGTTGAAGGCGCAGACCGGGATCAGCGAAGAAGACGTCGCCAAGCGTCTGATGGACTATGGCTTCCACGCGCCAACCATGTCATTCCCGGTGCCGGGGACGTTGATGGTCGAGCCGACCGAGAGCGAGTCCAAGGCCGAACTCGACCGGTTTATCGGCGCGATGCTGAGCATCCGCGCGGAAATCACCGAAGTGCAGAACGGCAACTGGCCGGCGGAAGACAACCCGCTCAAGCGTGCACCGCATACCTTGGCGGATGTCACTGGCGTCTGGGAGAGGCCTTACAGCATCGAACAGGGCATCACCCCGGATGCGCACACCAAGGCGCACAAGTATTGGCCGGCGGTGAATCGGGTGGATAACGTTTATGGGGATCGCAATCTGTTTTGTGCCTGCGTCCCGGTAGACGATTACCGCTGATCTTCAGGCAACACGCAGAGCCATTGTGGGAGGGCGGCGTGGTGAATTCGACATTACGGGCAAAAAAATGCCGCTCGATCGAGCGGCATTTTTGTTGGCGCCCTGCTTACTCGGAAGCCACTGCGTTCTTCGCCAGAATCGCATTCGCCAGTTCCATGTCCGTGGCCTGCAGGCCCGGATTGTCGGCGCGGACTTTCTGCATCGCCGCTTCCAGGTACGGCCCACGGATGCCGCCATCGCTGGCGACGAAGCTACCCGCATCGTCCTGTGCGGCAACGATCAGCTTGTGATCCTTGAAGGTCAGGTAGGTCGAACCGGTGGTGGCGCCGGACGAAATGACGTTACGCCAAAAGCTGTCGGCCATCGCTGAACCAACGGGAAGGGACAGCAAGGCAAGGGTGGCGACAGCAAGTTTGAGACGCATGATTGAGTGACTCCTGGGGGTTAACTACGGCGTTGGATAACGATTCGCCAATCCGGTTCCGTAGTGGCCTATTTCTGCTCGCTTTGCGGCGTGACCCGCAGCACTTCTTCGAGGGTGGTCAGCCCCGCCGCGACCTTCTGCGCACCCGACAGGCGCAGGCTGCGCATGCCTTCCTTGAAGGCTTGCCGGCGGATGGCGGTGAGGTCGGTGTCGGGGGTGATGAGCGCTTTGAGGCTATCGCTCAACTGCATGATTTCGTAGACCCCGGCGCGCCCGCGATAACCGGTGTCGCGGCACTCCAGGCAACCGATAGCGCGTTGCGCATTGCCCGGCAGCGGCGCCTGCCACGGGCGGGTCAGGGTCTGCCAGTCTTCCTCTTCCAGCGTCAGCGGCGCCTTGCAGTGCGGGCACAGGGTGCGCACCAGGCGCTGGGCCATGACCCCGAGCACCGTGGCTTTGATCAGATAGTGCGGCACGCCGAGTTCCAGTAGCCGGCTGATCGCGCTGGGGGCATCGTTGGTGTGCAGGGTCGACAGTACCAGATGGCCGGTGAGAGCAGCCTGAATCGCCATTTCCGCGGTTTCCAGGTCGCGGATCTCGCCGATCATGATGATGTCCGGGTCTTGCCGCATCAGCGCACGCACGCCGGCGGCGAAGCTCAGGTCGATGTTGTGCTGCACCTGCATCTGGTTGAACGCCGGCTCGACCATTTCGATCGGGTCTTCGATGGTGCAGAGGTTGATCTCCGGCGTCGCCAGTTTCTTCAGCGTGGTGTACAGCGTGGTGGTCTTGCCCGAGCCAGTGGGCCCGGTCACCAGAATGATGCCGTTGGGCTGGCGGGTCATGTCCTGCCAGCGGCGCAGGTCGTCGGCGGAAAAGCCCAACTGATCGAAGTCCTTGAGCAGCACTTCCGGGTCGAAGATCCGCATGACCATTTTTTCGCCAAACGCGGTGGGCAGCGTTGAGAGCCGCAGCTCCACCTCGCCGCCGTCCGGGGTTTTGGTCTTGACCCGGCCGTCCTGGGGTTTGCGCTTCTCGGCGACGTTCATCCGCCCGAGGCTTTTCAGGCGGCTGACGATCGCCATGGTCACCTGCGGCGGGAATTGATAGACGTTGTGCAGCACGCCGTCGATGCGAAAGCGCACGGTGCCCTGTTCGCGGCGCGGTTCGATGTGGATATCGCTGGCGCGCTGCTGGAAGGCGTACTGGAACAGCCAGTCGACGATGTTGACGATGTGCGCGTCGTTGGCGTCCGGTTCCTGATCACTGGCGCCGAGGTTGAGCAGTTGTTCGAAGTTGCCGAGGTTGCCGTTTTGCTGATCGGCGTTGTTGGCGCCGCTGACCGATTTGGCGAGGCGGAAGAACTCGACGCTGAAGCGCTGGATGTCCACCGGGTTGGCGACGACCCGTTTGATCGGCAGCTTCAGCACGTGGGTCAGGTCAGCCTCCCAACCGGTGACGTAGGGCTGGGCGCTGGCCACGACCACCGCATCGCGGTCGACCGCCACCGCGAGTATCTTGTGGCGTTGGGCAAAGGCGTAGGACATCAGCGGGGTGATGGCCGCAACGTTGATCTTCAACGGGTCGATGCGCAGGTACGGCTGGCCGGCCTGCTGCGCCAGCCACAGGGTCAGGCTTTCCAGGTCCAGATGTTTGCCTGGACGGCTGAGGTCATCCAGTTGCTGGCTGGCGATGAACTCCAGCGGATGTTGCTGGCCGTGGGGCGCGTGGCGGCGGCGGGCGTTGAGCGCCTGCTCCGCCGAGTCCTGGCTGATAAAACCCTGGGCGACCAGTTCACGCAACACATCGTTGAGATCCAGCCAGCGGTCCTGAGTGGCGAGTTGAACGGACATGCGGGCTCCTTTTGAACGACTGTGCGCAAAGGATAGTCGTGGCCCCGCAGACTGTTGGGCCACTACCCGACAAAGCCGTTGCCGGATTTTTCAGCCGGACGCCTGGGCTGGCGCAGCCCACGCCGTGTCGGCGTCTTGCAGGTTCACCGAGCAGACGCTGATCAGGTTACGAAGTTTTTCCGCAATCACCTGGGCGCGATGCCAGCTCAGACCATCAATGACGATATCGATCGACAGCAGATCGTCGAGCCGCTCGACGTGGACCTGTTGCGGCGTGAGGAATTGCAGCGCAAACAGATTCAGCACCCGCACCAACAGATCCGGCTCGGCCTCGGCAAGCAGTTGATAACGCGCGCAGCAGTGCGCGTTGTTGACGTTCCACACATCGGCGCGGGGCGCGGGGGTATTCACGGCTTCGAGGTGAGGCATGTCCGGTCTCCAGAGTCAGTGGAGGAATTTTTACATTCGGTGTCGGGCATTTCTTGTCTAAGATGAGCGGATTCGCGGATTGCTCGACTATAACGATTCGCAAAATGATCATTTTGAGGATTGATTATGCACAGCGAACTGGACAGCTACGACCGGCGGATTCTCGCCTTGCTGCAACAGGACGCGTCACTGTCCAGCGCGCAGATCGCCGAGCAGGTGGGACTGTCGCAGTCGCCGTGCTGGCGGCGGATTCAGCGGATGAAGGAGGAGGGGATCATTCGCGGGCAGGTGACCTTGCTTGATCGCAAGAAGATCGGCCTGAACACGCAGATCTTCGCCGAGATCAAACTCAACGCCCACGGGCGTTCGAACTTCACCGAATTCACCGAGGCGATTCGCGGCTTTCCGGAAGTGCTGGAGTGTTATGTGTTGATGGGCGCGGTGGATTTTCTGTTGCGGATTGTCGCGGCGGACATCGAGGCGTATGAGCGGTTTTTCTTCGAGAAGCTGTCGCTGGTGCCAGGGATTCAGGAGGTGAACTCGATTGTGGCGCTGTCGGAGATCAAGTCCACGACCAGCCTGCCAGTTTTGCGCTGATGCCTCTGTGGCGAGGGAGCTTGCTCCCGCTGGGCTGCGAAGCGGCCCCAAAATCTGCAATTGCAGGAATTGGAAGTCCTTCGGCCTCCAGCGGGAGCAAGCTCCCTCGCCACAGTTTTCAGGTGTTGCTGAGCATCACATGCGCAGCAGCATTTTCCACGCGCGATTCTGATAAACCGCAATCGCCTGCTGCTTGCGCGCATCGAGCAGTTCGTCAGTGATGGTCGGTTCGTTGGCCAGTTGCGCCAGTTTGTTCAGCTCGCCGTACAGGCGATCCATTTCCGCGATCTCCAGCACGTTACGCGCGTGGTGCAGCCAGACCTGGATGCGTTCGATGCGCGGCAGTTGCTCGGCCAGATCTTCCGGCTGCTGCTGATAGCGCTGCAGTTGCAGGGACGTGGCTTCTTCGCCGAGCATGCGCGGCAGCCAGCTGTGCAGTTGCGCGGCGCCCTGGCGGTTGCCGCGGGTGTTGCGCTCGGCGGCCCAGGTACGGGCCAGCAGCCAGCGCGAAACCGTCAGCGAAAACAGGCCCCAGCGCGGGTCTTCCAGTTCTTCGAGGAACTGCTCCGGCGCCGCCTTGCGTACGTCTTCGTCTTCGATACCGACCTGCACGAGTGGGCGCCAGTCTTCCAGCAATGCATCCAGCGCCACGCGCAGGTCGTGAGTGGCCGGACGCGGTGCGGCCTGGCCGAGGCTGCTGAGCAGGGCGCGCATTTCCGCGAGGTTCTCGACCCAGTCCTGCAGCAGGCGCCAGTGGCCGTTGAAGCGATATTGTTCGGCCAGACGCTGGCTGCTGCCGAGCAAGTGCCAGGCCAGCGCGGCGAAGGCGTCGTCGAGTTGGGTTTCCGGGGTCAGTTGCGGCGCCGGCAGGCTCAGCGAGTAGCTGTTGGCGTCGTACAGACGGTAGCCGCGCTCGGCTTTGCTGATGTCGCAGGGCATCAGTGCCAGGGTTTCGGCCAGTTCGGCGGCCAGTTCCAGCAACGCGGCAGGCTCACCTTCGCGCAGCTCCAGTTCCAGCTCGCAGATTTCTTCTTTCTGTTTGCCGACCACCACGTGACCGAGGTCCAGCGCGGCTTCGATCACCACTTTGGCCTTGCCGCGGCCCCAGGCGATTTCCGCGCGCTCGCGGACGAAATCGGTGGTGAAGATCGGCTTCAGGGTTTTCTTGTCCAGCTCGGCCAGCGACTCGGGCCAGCATTCGCCGTCGAGTTTCTTCACGTCGAGCTTGGCTTTGGGCAATTTCCAGTCGTACTCATTACGCTCGGACAGACCGGCCACGCTCTGGCCGCGGGTCTTGAGGGTCTGAATCACTTCGTCACCGTCCTTGCGCAGACGCAGGGCGACTTTGGCCTGAGCCAGATCGCGCTCGGGGGTGTCGAAGTACTGGTTCATCAACTCACGGCGTTCCCAGCCATTTTTGTTGCGTTTTTTCAGTAGCGGGTGCTCGCGCAGGGCCGCGAGGGTTTCGCGGCTGACGCGGAGTTTGATTTCGGTTTCTTTCTGCATGGCCGGAAAATCCAGGATCGGGAGCGCAGCCGGGGGAATGTGTGGCTGCCAAGGCCGTGCAGTGTACAGGACTCAAACTTCCTACGCCCTGCGGCGGTTTATTCCGAGCGCCGGATGGCTCTATGATGGACTTCAAATCGGGAGTTGGAGTCAGCGATGCCTTTGCCATCCATGCAAGACCAGTTCGCGGCACTGATCGCCGCACCGTCGGTCAGTTGCACCCAACCGAGCCTGGATCAGTCCAACCGGGCGGTGATCGATTTGCTCGCCGGTTGGCTGGGTGATCTGGGCTTCAGCTGCGATATCCAGCAGGTCAGCCCCGGCAAATTCAACCTGCTCGCCAGTTTCGGCAGTGGCCCCGGCGGCCTGGTCCTGGCCGGGCACAGCGATACCGTTCCTTATGACGATGCGCTGTGGCAGACCGATCCGCTGAAACTCACCGAAGTCGATGGTCGCTGGGTTGGCCTGGGCAGTTGCGACATGAAGGGCTTTTTAGCGCTGATCATCGAAGCCGTGCAGCCGCTGCTCGAGCAACCGTTCAAGCAACCGCTGCTGATCCTCGCCACTTGTGATGAAGAGAGCTCGATGTCCGGTGCCCGGGCGCTGGCCGAGGCCGGCAAGCCACTGGGCCGTGCGGCGGTGATCGGCGAGCCGACCGGGCTCAAACCGATCCGCATGCACAAGGGAATCATGATGGAGCGCATCGATATCCTCGGGCAGAGCGGCCATTCGTCGGATCCGCGTCTGGGCCACAGCGCCCTCGAAGCGATGCACGATGCCATTGGCGAACTGCGCGGTTTGCGTCTGCTATGGCAGCGTGAATTCAACAACCCGCAGTTCAGCGTTCCACAGCCGACCATGAACTTCGGCTGTATTCATGGCGGCGACAATCCGAATCGCATCTGCGGCCAGTGTTCGCTGGAGTTCGATCTGCGCCCGTTGCCGGGCATGGACCCGAAAGTCCTGCGTGCGGAGATTCTGCGCAAGCTCAATCCGGTTGCGGAACGTCATCAGGTGAAGATCGACTACCAGCCGTTGTTCCCGGAAGTGCCGCCATTCGAGCAGGCCGAAGACGCCGAATTGGTGCGCATCGCTGAAAAGCTCACCGGCCACAGTGCCGAAGCAGTAGCGTTCGGCACCGAAGCGCCTTATCTTCAGCGCCTTGGCTGCGAAACCATCGTGCTCGGCCCCGGCGACATCGCCTGTGCACACCAGCCCGGCGAATACCTTGAAATGTCACGTTTGCAGCCTACCGTGCATCTATTGCGGCAGTTGATTGAACATTACTGCCTGAACCCGGACAAACGATGATGTCCACCTGTGGGAGCGGGCTTGCTCGCGAAAGCGGTGTATCAGGTATATCGATGTCGACTGACTCACCGCTTTCGCGAGCAAGCCCGCTCCCACAGGGGGACGGTGTTTTGTCAGATCAAACGCTGTAAATTGCCAGCACCCCAACCCGTATTCATGAGGAGAGCGCGCGTGTCGCCAAGCCTGTTCCGACGATAACCATCAGCCCGCTGTGCGTTTTCCGTTTCGCCCTTTTTTCGGCTGCTATTTATTACAGGCCCAGGTTCATGCCCGAATACGTCAATTGGCTTCGTCACGCGTCCCCTTACATCAATGCCCACCGCGACTGTACCTTCGTCGTCATGCTGCCCGGCGACGGCGTGGAGCATCCGAACTTCGGCAACATCGTCCACGACCTGGTGCTGCTGCACAGCCTCGGCGTGCGCCTGGTGCTGGTCCACGGTTCGCGCCCGCAGATTGAAACCCGCCTCGCTGCGCGCGGCCTGACCCCGCACTACCACCACGGCATGCGCATCACTGATGCGGCGACGCTGGAGTGCGTGATCGACGCGGTCGGTCAGCTGCGTATCGCTATCGAAGCGCGGCTGTCGATGGACATGGCCTCGTCGCCGATGCAGGGCTCGCGCTTGCGGGTGGCCAGCGGCAACCTGGTGACCGCGCGGCCGATCGGCGTGCTTGAAGGCGTCGACTATCACCACACCGGTGAAGTGCGCCGGGTCGATCGCAAAGGCATCAATCGTCTGCTCGACGAGCGTTCGATCGTGCTGCTGTCGCCGCTGGGCTACTCGCCGACCGGGGAAATCTTCAACCTCGCCTGCGAAGACGTCGCCACCCGCGCCGCCATCGACCTCGGTGCCGACAAGCTGCTGCTGTTCGGCGCCGACCTCGGTCTGATCGACGAGAACGGCAAACTGGTGCGCGAACTGCGTCCGCAACAGGTGCCTGCGCATCTGGCGCGTCTGGGCAATAACTATCAGGCGGAACTGCTGGATGCTGCTGCCGAGGCTTGCCGTGGCGGTGTCGCGCGCAGCCATATCGTCAGCTACGCCGAAGACGGCGCGCTGCTGACCGAACTGTTCACCCGCGACGGTGGCGGCACACTGGTCGCGCAAGAGCAATTCGAGCTGGTGCGCGAGGCGGCGATTGAAGACGTCGGTGGTTTGCTCGATTTGATCAGTCCGCTGGAAGAGCAGGGGATTCTGGTACGTCGTTCGCGCGAGGTGCTGGAGCGCGAGATCGAGCAGTTCAGCGTGGTCGAGCGCGAAGGGATGATCATCGCCTGTGCGGCGCTGTACCAGATTGCCGATTCGGATGCCGGTGAGCTGGCGTGCCTGGCGGTGAATCCGGAGTATCGCCACGGTGGTCGCGGCGATGAGCTGCTGGAGCGCATCGAGACCCGTGCCCGGGCGCAAGGGTTGAAAACCCTGTTCGTCCTCACCACCCGCACGGCGCACTGGTTCCGCGAGCGCGGGTTCGAACCTAGCAGCGTCGAGCGCCTGCCGGCGGCGCGAGCGTCGCTGTACAACTATCAGCGTAACTCGAAGATCTTCGAAAAGACCCTCTGAAGATTACCGAGGGATTCTTGTGGCGAGGGGATGAATCCCCTCGCCACCTATTCAATTGTTTTCGGTTACAAACTTTGCACTGACGTACGGCGAGTAGTCCGGCAGCACCGTCTCGACCTTGCCTTGTTCCTTCAAAAACTTCGCCGTCTCACCAATCGCCTTCGCCGTACCGCCTTCCAGCAGTGCAGTTGATTGCTGCGCCTTGGCATCAGGGAACGCGGAACCTGCGAGCAATTCCGGCACATCGGCGGCATTGGCACCCGTCAGTTTTGCGATTTTCTGCACCGGCGCCGAGTCCGCTGTCCAGCTGTCTTTATGGCTGGCGTAATCGGCAAACGCGTCTAGAGTGACCTTGGCAAACTTGGCCACCACCTCAGGATGCTTCTCGGCGTAGTCCTTGCGCGCGACCCAGACTTCGAAGGTCGGTGCGCCCCATTGGCCGACTTGAGCGGCATCGGTCAGGGTCTTGCCGCTCTTGCGGATTTCCCCCAGCGCCGGCGACCAGACGAACGCGCCATCGATATCCCCACGCTTCCAGGCTGCTGCGATTTCCGCCGGCTGCAGGTTCACCACTTTGACTTTGCTGGTGTCCAGACCCCAGTGCTTGAGTGCGCCGAGCAAGCTGTAGTGGGAGGTGGAAACAAAGGGCGTGGCGATGGTCTTGCCGACCAGGTCCTGCGGGGTGTTGATCCCGCTGCCATTGCGCACCACCAAGGCTTCGGCGGCATTGATCTGCGCCGAAACAATAAAGGCAACAATCGGCAGGTTTCGCGAAGCCGCGGCGGCCAACGGGCTGGAACCGAGGTTGCCGATCTGCACATCGCCGGAGGCAATGGCTGTCACAACTTCCGGGCCACTATTAAAGCGTCGCCAGTCGATCTTCTGGCCGATGGTTGTTTCGTAAGTGCCGTCGGCCTGGGGGACTTTGCTGGGGTCGATCCCGGTTTGATAACCGATGGTGAGGTTGCCAGCGTGCGCGGAAAAACAAATCAGTGCTGACACACAAACTGTAACAAATTGACTAGATAGTGCGCGTTTAGCCATCATGGCGTCGCCTTTTCGATAGGGTTTGACGAATTGGGGTTGCGCCAAAGCTAATCGATATAAAAAAAGGCTAACAAATACCATTTAGGAATGAGCTTAGTCGCCGATACGTTGTATCCGGGCGAAGATGGCTAGATAGTGGCCATATTCCCGAATGATATGAAAAAGAATGAATAAATTCTTTTTGGGTTTATCAGGAAATCTTTACTCTGCACGGACCAAATCACTGCGATTAGACCTTGGTCGTAGACACACAAGGTTACGATTGACTTGTCAGTCACGGTCTGGCGCTAATCGCGCATCTTAGGATCCAGGGCATCAGACCCCGGGCCAGGAACACAAGAATTAGAAACGAGAGGAGCTTTACATGAACAAGTCCACCTTGGCCCTGGCTGTGGCCGTAGGGGTTATGGCGCAGCAGGCAGGCGCCGCCGGTTTCATCGAAGACAGCAAGGCCACTCTGGGCTTGCGCAACTTCTACATCAACACTGACAACCGTGACTCCGGCACCAAAGCGGCTGGCGCGCAGAACAAGAACGAAGAATGGGGCCAAGGCTTCGATCTGCGTTTCATCTCCGGTTACACCCAAGGCACCGTAGGCTTCGGTATCGACGCCATCGGCCTGCTGGGCGTGCGCCTGGATTCGGGCGGCGGCACCAACGGTGCAACCTCGACTTCCTACGGTGGCACTGTGTTCCCGAGCAAGTCCAACGGCGAAGCTGTTGATAACTTCTCGAGCCTGGGCCTGACCGCCAAGGCCAAGATCTCCCAGACCGAACTGAAGCTGGGTACCCTGCAGCCGAAGAACCCGGTCATCGTGACAAACGACGGTCGTCTGCTGCCACAAACCTGGCAGGGTGGCCAGATCACTTCCGGCGAGATCAAGGACCTGACCCTGGTCGCTGGTCAGATCGAAGCAGTGAAAGGTCGTAACTCCAGCAACAACGAGAACCTGTCCGTTGGTGGTGCGAACGCTCGCGTTGCCAACAGCAACAAATTCTACTACGCCGGTGGTGACTACAAAATCACCAAGGACCTGACTGCCCAGTACTACTACGGCAACCTGGAAGACTTCTACAAGCAACACTTCCTGGGTCTGGTTCACAACTGGGCAATCGGCCCGGGCGTGCTGAAGTCTGACTTCCGCTACTTCCACAGCAGCGACGACGGCGCCAACGGCAACACCGCAGCCTACTTCGGCAACGGTAACTACGTCGGCAACGTCAGCGGCAAAGGTCCGATCGACAACAATCTGTACAGCGGCCTGTTCCTGTACACCGTTGAAGGCCACACCTTCGGTGGCGGCTACCAGGTTTCCAACGGCAGCTCCGACTTCCCTTGGCTGAACCAGGGCGACGGTTCGTCGAACTACACCATCACCGACATGCAGATCCAGAAGTTCGGTCGTGCCGGCGAGAAAACCTGGCAAGCACGCTACTCGTATGACTTCGCCAAAGTCGGCCTGCCAGGCCTGACTGCCGGTGTGGTCTACCTGCGCGGCGACGATATCGACACCGTTGGCTCCAACCGTCGTGAAAACGGCACCGGCGCTTCCGAGTGGGAACGCGACCTGACCGTCGGTTACGTGATCCCTGAAGGCCCGGCGAAAAACCTGGGCTTCATGTGGAAAAACGCTACCTGGCGCAACGACGTCCCAGGTCAGCGCGACCAGGATGAAAACCGCCTGATCGTCAGCTACTCGATCCCGCTGCTGTAATAGCGCGTCTCGATTCGCTGATGTAAAAAAGCCCCGTCCGGCATCGCGCCGGGCGGGCTTTTGCATTTTCGGGGCAGGCTCACCCCCCTCAGCCTGTTCCCGAATTCCCCCTTTTGCCGCTACTCAAGGCCTTCTCGAACCTTGAGGGCGATGTTCGTCGCGATGCGGGCGAGCGTCCAGTGAACGATGTTTAATATTCATTTAAATTCTAAATATCTGCTTATTTATTCTTTTTCATGATGTCGAATCCCGAGCTACAGTTGAGTTCTCCAACAACTCATCAGGAGCAGCACCATGAGCCTCAGACTCGGCGACATCGCCCCCGACTTCGAACAGGATTCCAGCGCCGGCAAGATTCGTTTCCACGAGTGGCTGGGCGATAGCTGGGGCGTGCTGTTCTCCCACCCGGCCGACTTCACCCCGGTATGCACCACCGAGCTGGGCTTCACCGCCAAGCTCAAGGATGAGTTCGCCAAGCGCGGCGTCAAAGCCATCGCGCTGTCGGTCGACCCAGTGGACTCGCACCACAAGTGGATCGAAGACATCAACGAAACCCAGAACACGATCGTCAACTTTCCGATCCTGGCCGATGCCGATCGCAAGGTTTCCGACCTCTATGACCTGATACACCCGAACGCCAACGACACCCTGACCGTGCGTTCGCTGTTCGTGATCGATCCGAACAAGAAGATACGCCTGACCATCACCTATCCGGCGAGCACCGGGCGCAACTTCCACGAGATCCTGCGGGTGATCGATTCGCTGCAGCTCACCGACAACTACAAGGTGGCAACTCCGGCCAACTGGCAGGACGGTGAAGAGGTGGTGATCGTGCCGTCGCTCAAGGACGAGGAAGAGATCAAGCGGCGCTTCCCCAAAGGCTATCGCGCGGTGAAACCATACCTGCGCCTGACGCCGCAGCCGAATAAGTGAATCAGTGAGATTGGCGGTGTAGCCACCACCGACATTGCGAGCAGGCTCACTCCTACATTTGAAATGCGTTCCCCTGTAGGAGTGAGCCTGCTCGCGATGGCGTTAGTCCAGCCACCACGGAACCACAAAGCAGGGGATTTCAGGCCGTTTTCACGGCCTGTTTTTTTGCCCGGAACAAAGCAAATCGCATATCTCTTAAAAGAATAACCAAATGAATAAATATGATTTATGGATATATAAATCAGCTGGTAAGGTCACTCCCATCGAAGCGAGATCGCAACCCGCGAATCGCCTGTAACGCTTAAGGAATTGTCTCAATGCTGGTCGTCTCACTCGGTGGCAGTCCTAGCCAGCGCTCCCGCTCAGGAGTGTTGCTCGAGCGCTCGCAACGCTGGTTGCAGGCGCAAGGGGTGGAAGTGGTGAGTTATCAGGTGCGGGACTTCCCGGCCGAAGATTTGCTCCACGCCCGCTTCGACAGCCCGAAGGTGCTCGACCTGCTGGCGCAGATTGAAAACGCTGACGGTCTGCTGATCGCCACGCCGGTGTACAAGGCGTCGTTTTCCGGGGCGCTGAAGACCGTGCTCGATCTGCTGCCGGAACGCGCCTTGAACCACAAGATTGTTCTGCCGATGGCCACCGGCGGCAGCATCGCCCACATGCTGGTGGTCGATTACGCGCTCAAGCCCGTGCTGTCGGCATTGAAAGCCCAGGAAATGCTCCAGGGCATTTTCGCCGAGGACAGCC
This sequence comes from Pseudomonas sp. YL2, assembly GCF_023063025.1. Classification (NCBI taxonomy): domain Bacteria; kingdom Pseudomonadati; phylum Pseudomonadota; class Gammaproteobacteria; order Pseudomonadales; family Pseudomonadaceae; genus Pseudomonas; species Pseudomonas sp. YL2. The sequence continues at coordinate 409,325 of NZ_JAJSLU010000001.1, forward strand.
AGATCGCTTACGGCGAAGGCAGCGCCCAGGCGCAACTGGCGCCAGCGCTGGAACAGCGTCTGCATGAAGCACTGGATCAATTTGTCAGTGCCATGGCCCGCCGGCCGAAACCGCTGGAGCCGGGCCTGTTGAATGAACGTTTATTGAGTGCTCGCTGGAGCATTTGAGCTTCACCCGAATTTGCTCCACTCACCTTACTCAGCCGCTAACGGCCAAGCAGGTGCAGCCAAAACCCAACAGCAAAAAGGAGAGCGCTATGCGCACTGTATTTTTGCGTCGTGGTCTGGTCGCTCTGTTTGCTGCGGCTGTGTCCTTCGGCGCCATTACTCAAGCTCAAGCCGAGACATTGCGGATCGGTTATCAGAAGTACGGCACGCTGGTGCTGCTCAAGGCCAAAGGCACTCTGGAAAAGCGTCTGGCCGCACAAGGCGTGGACGTGCAATGGACTGAATTCCCCGGCGGCCCGCAACTGCTCGAAGGCCTGAACGTCGGCTCGATCGACTTCGGCGTGACCGGTGAGACTCCGCCAGTGTTTGCCCAGGCTGCCGGCGCTGATCTGCTCTACGTCGCTTACGAACCGCCAGCGCCGAACAGCGAAGCGATCCTCGTACCGAAGGATTCGCCAATCAAATCGGTAGCGGATCTCAAGGGCAAGAAAGTCGCCCTGAACAAAGGCTCCAACGTGCACTACCTGCTGGTTCGCGCATTGGAAGATGCCGGTCTCAAATACTCCGATATCCAGACCGTGTTCCTGCCGCCGGCCGATGCCCGCGCTGCGTTCGAGCGTGGCAGCGTCGATGCCTGGGTGATCTGGGACCCGTACCAGGCCGCTGCCGAGCAACAGCTGCAAGCGCACACCCTGCGTGACGGCAAAGGCATCGTCGACAACCATCAGTTCTACCTCGCGACCAAACCTTACGCGCAGAAAAATCCCGAAGTGATCAAGACCCTTGTCGAAGAAGTGCGCGCCGTTGGCGAGTGGTCCAAAGCCAACCCTGAAGACGTGACCCAGCAGGTCGCGCCACTGCTCGGCCTGCCGGCGGACATCACCCTGACCTCGGTGAAACGCCAGGGCTACGGTGCGTTGTTCCTGACCCCGGACGTGGTCGCCGCGCAACAGAAAATCGCCGACACCTTCTACCAGCTCAAGCTGATTCCCAAGCCGTTGAGCATCAAGGATGTGATCTGGACACCACCGGCCGCTGTGGCCCAAAGCTCGGTTAGCCAAACCCAGTAAATCGAATCCCCAAGGAGACCACTCCATGAGCCTCAACATCTTCTGGTTCCTGCCTACCCACGGCGACGGCCATTACCTTGGCACCGCCGAAGGCGCCCGCGCCGTTGACCACGGTTATCTGCAACAGGTCGCGCAAGCGGCGGATCGTCTGGGCTTTGGCGGCGTGCTGATTCCCACCGGCCGTTCCTGCGAGGACTCGTGGCTGGTCGCCGCGTCGCTGATCCCGGTGACCCAGCGTCTGAAGTTCCTTGTCGCCCTGCGCCCCGGGATCATTTCCCCGACGGTGGCGGCGCGGCAGGCAGCGACGCTGGATCGTCTGTCCGGCGGTCGTGCGCTGTTCAACCTGGTGACCGGTGGCGATCCGGAAGAGTTGGCCGGTGATGGTCTGTTCCTCAACCACGAAGAGCGTTATCAGGCCTCGGTGGAATTCACCCGGATCTGGCGTCGGGTGCTGGAAGGCGAAACCGTCGATTACGACGGCGAACACATCAGCGTGAAGGGCGCCAAGCTGCTCTATCCGCCGATCCAGCAACCGCGTCCGCCGCTGTACTTCGGTGGCTCCTCCGAAGCGGCGCAGGATCTGGCTGCCGAACAGGTCGAAATGGTACTGACCTGGGGCGAACCGCCAGCCGCAGTGGCCGAGAAGATCGAGCAAGTGCGCGCCAAAGCCGCCAAGCTCGGGCGTACCGTGCGCTTCGGCATTCGTCTGCATGTGATAGTGCGCGAAACCAACGCCGAAGCCTGGCAAGCGGCCGACCGGCTGATCTCGCATCTGGACGATGACACCATCAAACGTGCGCAAGCATCGCTGGCGCGCTTCGACTCGGTCGGTCAGCAGCGCATGGCCGCGCTGCACGGCGGCAGTCGCGACAACCTCGAAGTCAGCCCCAACCTGTGGGCCGGCGTCGGTCTGGTGCGTGGCGGTGCTGGCACCGCGCTGGTCGGCGATGGTCCAACCGTGGCCGCCCGCGTGAAGGAGTACGCGGATCTGGGTATCGACACCTTCATCTTCTCCGGTTATCCACACCTCGAAGAATCGTACCGCGTCGCTGAACTGCTGTTCCCGCACCTCGACATCGAGCGCCCGGAACTGCCGAAAAGCGCCGGTTATGTCAGCCCGTTCGGCGAGATGGTAGCCAACGACATTCTTCCCAAAGCCGCGTCGCAGAGCTGAGGCGCGCCATGAAAAAATTTATCCACAGCCTCGCGCCCTGGGCGTTGCCGGTGCTCTTGCTGGCGGTGTGGCAGTTGTCGGTGTCGGCCGGCTGGTTGTCGACACGGATTCTGCCGGCACCGGTGGCGGTGATCGAGGCCGGTGTCAGTCTGGTGCGCAGCGGCGAGATCTGGACGCACCTGGCGATCAGCAGCTGGCGCGCGGCGCTGGGCTTCACCATCGGCGGCAGCATCGGCCTGGTGCTGGGCTTCATCACTGGCCTGTCGAAGTGGGGCGAACGCCTGCTCGACAGCTCGGTGCAGATGATCCGCAACGTGCCGCACCTGGCGCTGATTCCGTTGGTAATTCTGTGGTTCGGCATCGACGAGTCGGCGAAGATTTTCCTGGTCGCATTGGGCACGTTGTTCCCGATCTACCTCAACACCTATCACGGCATCCGCAACGTCGATCCGGCGCTGGTGGAAATGGCGCGCAGTTATGGCTTGAGCGGTTTCAGCCTGTTCTGGCAGGTGATTCTGCCGGGCGCGCTGCCTTCGATTCTGGTCGGTGTGCGCTTCGCACTGGGCTTCATGTGGCTGACGCTGATCGTTGCCGAAACCATTTCCGCCAGCTCCGGCATCGGCTATCTGGCGATGAATGCCCGCGAGTTTTTGCAGACCGACGTGGTGGTGCTGGCGATCCTGCTTTACGCGGTACTCGGCAAGCTTGCTGATCTCGCCGCCCGTGCTCTTGAGCGGGTGTGGCTGCGCTGGCATCCGGCCTATCAGGTTGCCAAGGGAGGTGCGGCATGACCGCTCAACAACCTCCACGCTTGCTGCGCGGGATTCCGCTGGTGGTGCGCAACCTGCAGAAAACCTTTGGCGCGCGGCAGGTGTTGCGCGACATCGACCTGCACATTCCGGCGGGGCAATTCGTCGCCGTGGTCGGACGCAGCGGGTGCGGCAAGAGCACCTTCCTGCGCTTGCTCGCCGGCCTCGACCAACCGACTGGCGGCGACCTGCTGGCCGGCGCCGCGCCGCTGAGCGATGCGCGGGAAGACACCCGGCTGATGTTCCAGGAAGCCCGGCTGCTGCCGTGGAAAAAGATCATTGACAACGTCGGCCTCGGCCTTAAAGGCAACTGGCGCCCGCAAGCTCTGGAGGCGCTGGAAGCGGTGGGTCTGGCGGATCGCGCCAACGAGTGGCCGGCAGCCTTGTCCGGTGGGCAGAAGCAGCGCGTGGCACTGGCCCGGGCGCTGATTCACCAGCCGCGCCTGCTGTTGCTCGACGAGCCGCTGGGTGCGCTGGATGCGCTGACCCGGATCGAGATGCAGCAACTGATCGAACGCCTCTGGCAGAAGCATGGGTTCACCGTGCTGCTGGTGACCCATGACGTCAGCGAAGCGGTGGCGATTGCCGACCGGGTGATTCTGATCGAGGACGGCGAAGTCGGCCTCGACCTGCAAGTGGAACTGCCACGCCCGCGAGTGCGCGGATCGCATCGACTGGCGGCGCTGGAAACCGAAGTGCTCAACCGTGTTCTGTCCCTGCCCGGCGAGCCGCCGGAGCCGGAACCTGTTTCACCACTGCCTACGCAATTGCGCTGGGCGCAATAACTCAAGTTACATCCAACGACAGGAATCAAAGCCATGACTATCAAAGCCATCAACGTGCGCAACCAGTTCAAAGGCTCGATCAAGGAGATCGTTCTCGGCGACGTGCTGTCGGAAATCGACGTGCAAACCGCTTCCGGCATCGTCACTTCAGTGATCACCACCCGCTCGGTCAAGGAGCTGGAACTGGCGGTGGGCAGCGAGGTGATCGCCTTCGTGAAATCCACCGAGGTGTCGATCGCCAAGTTGTAAGCCAGTGAGTAAAAAACAACCCCGAAAGGCGTGAGCCCTTCGGGGTTTTTTGTACCTGGCTTGAAATCGGCTGAGCGGCCTTCGCGAGCAGGCTCGCTCCCACAGGGAACCGCATTCCAAATGTGGGAGCGAGCCTGCTCGCGAAGAGGCCGGTAAAGACGCTAGAGAATTCTTTTGGGCAGATAAGGCGGCAGATACAGCCCGATATAGGCATCAAACACCCGCATCCCTTCCTCGGCCATGCGCGGCGTGATCTGCCCATGCTGCTGCACCGAGCGCGCATACACGCGGTCACCCAGTTCCATCGCCAGGGCAAACACATCGACATCGCTGGGCAGTCGCGGCAATTCGAAGTGATGGTCGAACAGCTTGTGCATCAGGTCGCCGAGTTCGATGTCGTGCTGGCGGTCGGCCTGGGTCACTTCAGTCAGGCCGTGCTGGGCGAGGATCAACTGGCGGGCCGCCGCGTCTTCGTCGTAGATCTCCAGCATCCGCTCTTCGACCAGTCGCGACAGGTCACGCCAGTCGCGCAGGGCGTCGTGGTCGATCGGCGCTTGCAGGCAGGCGCGAAACGCCGCATGCACGTCGGCGGTCAGCGCTTCGAGCAGTGCCGGGACGCTGGCGAAGAAGTGATACACGGATGACGGCGGAATCTGCGCGCGTTCGGCGACGCTGTAGATCGACAGACTGGCCACACCCTCGGCGGCCAGCAGCGTACGCGCGGCTTCGAGTATCGAGTCGATCCGCGCCTGGCTGCGGGCACGGGGTTTGCGGACGGGGGCGGGACGCGTCATGGAAGTCTCCTGCGGGGCAGCGGGCATTGTACGAGCCACACCGTGTGTTGTCTGCCAGGACGCCTTCGGGAGCAAACCCCCTCCCACAGTTGATCTTCTGCGTACAAACGATCCCCATTCGCTGAGGCCCCTGTGGGAGGGGGCTTGCACCCGAACCGCCGCAGGCGGCCATTCAGATCAAAATTCGGCCATAAAAAACGCCGTGGGCCAAGACGGCCGACGGCGTTTTATCTGGTCGCAATCCGCTTAAACGGTATGCAGATACCAGTTGTACTCAAGGTCGGAGATGGAGTGTTCGAACTCCTCCAGCTCGCTTTCCTTGCAGGCGACGAAGATATCGATGTATTTCGGATCGATGTACTTGGCCATCACCTCGCTGTCGTCCAGCTCGCGCAGGGCATCGCGCAAGTTGTTCGGCAGGCTTTGTTCGTTCTGCTCATAGCTGTTGCCTTCGACCGGAGCGCCCGGTTCGATCTTGTTCACCAGACCGTGATGCACACCGGCCAGGACCGAAGCCATCAGCAGGTACGGGTTGGCGTCGGCGCCCGCTACGCGGTGTTCGATACGCACGGCATCGGCAGAGCCGGTTGGTACGCGGATCGCCACGGTGCGGTTGTCCAGGCCCCAGCACGGCGAGTTCGGCACATAGAACTGCGCGCCGAAGCGACGGTACGAGTTGACGTTCGGGCAGAGGAAAGCCATCTGCGCCGGCAGGGTCTCGAGCACACCGCCGATCGCGTGACGCAGCGCGGCGTTCTGCTCGGGATCCTCGCTTGCAAAGATGTTCTTGCCATCTTTGTCGAGCACCGAGATGTGGACATGCAGACCATTACCCGCCTGGCCCGGATACGGCTTGGCCATGAAGGTGGTGTCCATTTCATGGTCGTAGGCGATGTTCTTGATCAGACGCTTGAGCAGTACCGCGTAGTCGCAGGCCTTGATCGGGTCGGCGACGTGGTGCAGGTTCACTTCGAACTGCGCCGGGGCACTTTCCTTGACGATGGCGTCGGCGGGGATGCCTTGTTCTTTGGCGCCTTCCAGAATGTCCTGGAGGCAGTCGACGTATTCGTCGAGGTCGTCGATCAGGTAGACCTGAGTCGAGTGCGGGCGTTTGCCGGAGATCGGCGAGCGTGGCGGCTGTGGACGACCGTTCACGTTTTCCTGGTCGATCAGGTAGAACTCCAGCTCGAAGGCTGCGCAGATGGTCAAGCCCAGCTCGTCAAACTTTGCAACAACTTGACGGAGCACTTCGCGCGGGTCGGCGAAGAACGGGTCGCCTTCGAGTTCGTGCATGGTCATCAACAGCTGCGCGGTCGGGCGCTTCTGCCATGGCTCGTTGCACAGGGTGTCGGGGATTGGATAGCAGATCCGGTCGGCGTCGCCGATGTCCAGACCCAGGCCGGTGCTTTCCACCGTAGAGCCGTTGATATCCAGAGCAAATAGGGAGGCCGGCAGGTTGATGCCTTTCTCGTAAACCTTGTGGAGGCTGGTGCGTTCGATGCGCTTGCCGCGCACCACACCATTCATATCCGCAATCAGAAGGTCAACGTACAGAACCTCAGGATGTTCCTTAAGGAACGCGTTCGCTTCGTTAAGCTGAACGGCACGCGGGGGTACCGACATGATGCAACACCTTTGTTGTTAAAAATATCAATCATTGATCTTTTCTGGTTTCAGTCAACCCGAACGGCCTGCCGAAGTCAAGCGAGGCCTTTTTTGCCCTAAAAAAGCGCTGCGAGGGCATTTATGGGGCACTTTGGGGCAGTTTTTTGTCCTTGGGACGCTTGGCACCCGCGGGCTTGAGCAGGCCGTGTTGTATTTTTTACGGGGGTGTTGTGTAAAAAAATGAACAAGGCTAAGCTCCGACCAAACCCATAACAGCAATAATACCGGGGTGCTTCATGTCTCGCCTGCCGTTAATCGGCATCACCGACTGCTCGCAACAGTCCGGTCTGCATGCTCATCACATCAGTGGCGACAAATCCGTCCGTGACGCGGCCAGCATGGCTCGTGGCGGGTCGACGAGGTTCTCGTGCGCATCAGGCCAAACGGCAACGTCCGATATTCTGGACGCACGGGACAGCATCCTGTTTATGGCGTCTCCTTCCAATATAGATCCCTTTGAGTCCCAAAGCCTGTGCCGCTCCCAAAGCCGTGCTCATGATTCTGCACGCCTTGAATGTGCACAGGAAATGCAACGCCAGCGTAAAGGGCAGGTAAGCTCCTCTTTCATTGTCTATGCGCGGTGCCAGGCGTAAGCCGGCACTGCGCGCAAGCAAGCCCCTTTAACGCGACGCCACGGCGTCAAACTTTGCCTGACACGATGTCAGGAGACTCAGCCCAGAGGCATTTATGAGTAACAACCTCGACCAGCTCACCGATTGGTTGAAAGACCACAAGATCACAGAAGTCGAATGCATGATCGGCGACTTGACCGGTATTACCCGGGGCAAGATCTCGCCGACCAACAAATTCATCGCCGAGAAGGGCATGCGCCTGCCAGAAAGCGTTCTGTTGCAGACCGTGACCGGCGACTACGTCGAAGACGACATCTATTACGAACTGCTCGACCCGGCCGACATCGACATGATCTGCCGTCCCGACCAGAACGCCGTGTACCTGGTGCCTTGGGCCATCGAGCCGACCGCTCAGGTGATCCACGACACCTACGACAAGCAAGGCAACCCGATCGAGCTATCGCCGCGCAACGTCCTCAAGAAAGTCCTCAAACTCTACGCCGACAAGGGCTGGCAGCCAATCGTGGCGCCGGAGATGGAGTTCTACCTGACCAAGCGCAGTGACGACCCCGACTATCCGTTGCAGCCGCCAATCGGCCGCTCGGGCCGTCCGGAAATCGGTCGTCAGTCGTTCTCCATCGAAGCGGCGAACGAATTCGACCCGCTGTTCGAAGACGTCTACGACTGGTGCGAACTGCAGGAGCTGGACCTCGACACGCTGATCCACGAAGACGGCACGGCGCAGATGGAAATCAACTTCCGTCACGGCGATGCACTGTCGCTGGCCGATCAGATTCTGGTGTTCAAGCGCACCATGCGCGAAGCCGCGCTCAAGCATGACGTGGCCGCCACCTTCATGGCCAAGCCGATGACCGGCGAGCCGGGCAGTGCCATGCACCTGCACCAGAGCATCATCGACATCGAGACCGGCAAGAACGTGTTCTCCAATGAAGACGGAACCATGAGCCAGCTGTTCCTGCACCACATCGGTGGCCTGCAGAAACTGATCCCGGAATTGCTCCCGCTGTTCGCACCGAACGTCAACTCGTTCCGCCGCTTCCTGCCGGACACTTCGGCGCCGGTGAACGTGGAGTGGGGCGAAGAGAACCGCACTGTGGGCCTGCGCGTACCGGATGCCGGCCCGCAGAACCGCCGCGTGGAAAACCGCCTGCCGGGCGCCGACGCCAACCCGTACCTGGCGATTGCCGCGAGCCTGCTCTGCGGTTACATCGGCATGGTCGAGGGCCTCAACCCGAGCGCGCCAGTGGTCGGTCGTGGCTATGAACGCCGCAACCTGCGCCTGCCGCTGACCATCGAGGACGCGCTGGAGCGTATGGAAAACAGCGCGACCATCGAGAAATACCTGGGCAAGACCTTCATCACCGGCTACGTCGCGGTCAAGCGGGCCGAGCATGAAAACTTCAAGCGCGTGATCAGTTCCTGGGAGCGTGAGTACCTGCTCTTCGCCGTCTGATACGCCGGGCGCGGTGGCCAGCCGCCGCGCCTTCACCGATAACAAGGAGAATTGGCATGACCAGCAACAACCCGCAAACCCGTGAGTGGCAAGCCCTGAGCAGCGATCACCACCTGGCCCCGTTCAGCGATTTCAAGCAGCTGAAAGAGAAGGGTCCACGGATCATCACCAACGCCAAGGGCGTGTACCTGTGGGACAGCGAGGGCAACAAGATCCTCGATGGCATGGCGGGTCTGTGGTGCGTGGCGATCGGTTATGGCCGCGATGAGCTTGCTGACGCCGCCGCGAAGCAGATGCGCGAACTGCCTTACTACAACCTGTTCTTCCAGACTGCGCACCCGCCGGCACTGGAACTGGCCAAGGCCATCGCCGACGTGGCGCCGCAAGGCATGAACCACGTGTTCTTCACCGGTTCCGGCTCCGAAGGCAACGACACCATGCTGCGCATGGTTCGCCACTACTGGGCGATCAAGGGCCAGCCGAACAAGAAAGTCATCATCAGCCGCAAGAACGGTTATCACGGTTCCACCGTGGCCGGCGCTAGCCTGGGTGGCATGACCTATATGCACGAGCAGGGCGACTTGCCGATTCCGGGCATCGTCCATATCGCGCAGCCGTACTGGTTCGCCGAGGGCGGCGACATGTCGCCGGAAGAGTTCGGCATCTGGGCGGCCAATCAGCTGGAAGAGAAGATTCTCGAAGTCGGCGTGGACAACGTCGGAGCGTTCATTGCCGAGCCGATTCAGGGCGCTGGCGGCGTGATCATTCCGCCAGAGACTTACTGGCCGCGCATCAAGGAAATCCTCGCCAAGTACGACATTCTGTTCGTCGCCGACGAAGTGATCTGTGGTTTCGGTCGTACCGGCCAATGGTTCGGTTCGGATTTCTACGATCTGAAACCCGACATGATGACCATCGCCAAAGGCCTGACCTCCGGCTACATCCCGATGGGTGGCCTGATCGTGCGTGACGAAGTGGTGAAGGTGCTCAACGAAGGCGGCGATTTCAACCACGGCTTCACCTACTCCGGGCACCCGGTGGCGGCGGCGGTGGGTCTGGAAAACATCCGGATTCTGCGCGACGAGAAAATTATCGAGAACGCGCATAACGAAACGGCACCGTATTTGCAGAAACGTCTGCGCGAACTCAACGACCACCCGTTGGTGGGCGAAGTGCGCGGCGTCGGTCTGCTGGGGGCGATCGAGCTGGTGCAGGACAAGGCCACTCGCAAGCGTTACGAAGGTCGGGGCGTGGGCATGATCTGCCGGCAGTTCTGCTTCGATAACGGCCTGATCATGCGCGCCGTGGGCGACACCATGATCATTGCGCCGCCGCTGGTGATCAGCAAGGCAGAAATCGATGAGCTGGTGACCAAGGCACGTAAATGCCTGGACCTGACCCTCAGTGCGTTGCAGGCCTAAGTGCTAGGCTTCGAGCGGGGGAGCTGCGGCGCTCTCGCTCGAAGGTGTCAGAAAGGTTGGCCTTTTCTTGAAAGACCGCCTCCGATCTTGCCAGACTAGCCGCGGTTCCAGTTGTCCGGGTTCGGCCGCTGAACAAAGTGGTTCAAAAAAGAAAAATTTGGAGCATGACGCATGAAGGCATTAGGTAAAAAGCTTGCTGGCAAGACTCTTCTCGCGCTGTCCGTCGCGGGCATGATGGCGGGTGCGGTTCACGCGGACGACAAGGTACTGCACGTTTACAACTGGTCTGACTACATCGCTCCGGACACCATCGCCAACTTCGAAAAAGAGTCGGGGATCAAGGTGGTCTACGACGTATTCGACAGCAACGAAACCCTGGAAGCCAAGCTGCTGGCGGGCAAGTCCGGTTACGACGTGGTTGTGCCGTCGAACAACTTCCTGGCCAAGCAGATCAAGGCGGGCGTTTATCAGGAGCTGGACAAGTCCAAGCTGTCCAACTACGGCAACCTGAACAAGTCGCTGCTCAAGGCCGTTTCGGTCAGCGACCCGGACAACAAGCACGCCTTCCCGTACATGTGGGGCTCGATCGGCATCGGCTACAACCCGGAGAAGGTCAAGGCTGCACTGGGCGTCGACACCATCGATTCCTGGGACACTCTGCTCAAGCCGGAGAACATCGCCAAGCTCAAGAGCTGCGGTGTGAGCTTCCTCGACTCGCCGACCGAAATGCTCCCGGTCGCGCTGCACTACCTGGGCCTGCCAACCGACAGCCAGAAGAAAGAAGACATCAAGAAAGCCGAGGAACTGTTCCTCAAGATTCGTCCTTCGATCACCTACTTCCACTCCTCCAAGTACATCTCGGACCTGGCCAACGGCAACATCTGCGTAGCGGTCGGCTACTCGGGTGACGTGCAGCAGGCCAAGTCCCGTGCCGCCGAGGCCGGTGACAAGGTCAAGGTCAGCTACGCCATTCCGAAGGAAGGTGCCGGCAGCTTCTATGACATGGTCGCGATTCCGAAAGATGCGGAAAACATCGACGGCGCCTACAAGTTCATGAACTACCTGCTGCAACCGAAAGTGATGGCCGAGATCACCAACGCTGTGCGCTTCCCTAACGGTAACGCCGAAGCGACCCAGTACGTGAACAAGGACATCACCGCCGATCCAGGCATCTACCCGCCAGCCGACGTGCAGGCCAAGCTGTATGCGATCGCCGATTTGCCGGCCGCTACCCAGCGTGAACTGACCCGCAGCTGGACCAAGATCAAATCCGGTAAATAAGCCGGTTTGACGCAGCAACCGCTGGCCGTCGTCGCCGCGACGGCGGCCAGCGGATCAATTAAATGACAGGAAGTTTTGCAGGAACGGTTTTTCGAGGGTAAGTTGCGCGCCGGTTTGGTTGCCGGGCAGCCATGGCTGTCATGTAACGCGGGGCAACTTGGGCCCAACTAATTTAGAGGACCTCCACTTGCCTATTTTTTCTTCTTTGCGCAAAGCCCTGCTGGCCACTGCCGGCCTGACGATCGCTGTCGGAGCCCAGGCCGCCGGTACGGTGCATATTTATAACTGGTCGGATTACATCGGCGAGACCACCCTGGCCGACTTCGAGAAAGCCACCGGGATCAAACCGGTGTACGACGTGTTCGATTCCAACGAGACCCTGGAAGGCAAGCTTCTGGCCGGGCGTACCGGTTACGACGTGGTCGTGCCGTCGAACCATTTCCTCGGCAAGCAGATCAAGGCGGGCGCGTTCCAGAAGCTCGACAGGTCGCAGTTGCCGAATTATTCGAATCTCGATCCGGTGCTGCTCAAACGCCTGGAACAGAACGACCCGGGCAACCAGTACGCCGTGCCGTACCTGTGGGGCACCAACGGCATCGGCTACAACGTCGAGAAAGTCAAAGCGGTGCTCGGCATCGACAAGATCGACTCCTGGAGCGTGCTGTTCGAGCCGGAGAACATCAAGAAGCTGCACAGCTGTGGCGTCGCGTTCCTCGACTCGGCCGATGAAATGATGCCGACCGTGCTCAACTACATGGGGCTGAACGCCAACAGCACCAATCCGAAGGACTACGCCAAGGCCACCGACAAACTGCTGGCCGTGCGTCCTTACGTGACCTACTTCCACTCGTCGAAATACATCGGTGATCTGGCCAACGGCGACATCTGCGTGGCCATCGGTTTCTCCGGCGATATCTTCCAGGCCAAGCACCGTGCCGAAGAAGCCAAGAAGGGCGTGAACATCGCCTACTCGATTCCGAAAGAGGGTGGCGCATTGTGGTTCGACATGCTGGCGATTCCGAAGGATTCGTCCAACGTCAAAGAGGCCCACGCCTTCATCAACTATTTGCTGAAACCTGAGGTGATCGCCCAGGTCAGTGATTACGTCGGTTACGCCAACCCCAACCCGGGGTCGGACAAGCTGATGGAACAGTCCATCCGCACCGACGAAGCGGTTTATCCACCGCAAGCAGTCCTCGACAAGACCTACGTGTCGGTCGAGTTGCCACCCAATATTCAGCGTTTGATGACCCGTAGCTGGACCAAGGTCAAGTCGGGCAAGTAAGGCACAAACTATCCTGGGTTCGTCCGCATGGGGCGAACTGCACTGTTTTTTTCTGGGAGTTTCGTAAATGGCAGTTGCCTCCGGCGCCTATAAGAAAGCCCTCGAGGGCGACCAGACACCTAAGCAGGTGTTGGTCAAAATCGACCGGGTCACGAAGAAGTTCGACGAGACGATTGCCGTGGACGATGTGTCCCTGGAAATCAAGAAAGGCGAGATCTTCGCCCTGCTCGGCGGTTCGGGATCGGGCAAATCCACGCTGCTGCGGATGCTGGCAGGGTTCGAACGGCCCACGGAGGGGCGCATTTTCCTCGACGGCGTCGACATCACCGACATGCCGCCGTATGAGCGACCGATCAACATGATGTTCCAGTCGTACGCGTTGTTCCCGCACATGACTGTGGCGCAGAACATCGCCTTCGGCCTCAAGCAGGACAAGATTCCCAACGCCGAGATTGATGCGCGCGTGGCCGAGATGCTCAAGCTGGTGCAGATGAGCCAGTACGCCAAGCGCAAGCCGCATCAACTGTCCGGCGGTCAGCGTCAGCGTGTAGCACTGGCGCGCTCGCTGGCCAAGCGGCCGAAACTGCTGCTGCTCGACGAGCCGATGGGCGCACTGGACAAGAAACTGCGTTCGCAGATGCAGCTGGAGCTGGTGGAAATCATCGAGCGCGTGGGCGTGACCTGCGTGATGGTGACCCACGACCAGGAAGAAGCCATGACCATGGCCGAGCGCATCGCGATCATGCACCTGGGCTGGATCGCCCAGATCGGCAGCCCGATCGACATCTACGAAACCCCGACCAGCCGTCTGGTCTGTGAATTCATCGGCAACGTGAACATCTTCGAAGGCGAAGTGATCGACGACGCCGAAGGCCACGCGACCATCACTTGCAAAGACCTCGACCGGCAGATCTACGTCGGCCACGGCATCAGCACTTCGGTGCAGGACAAATCCGTGACCTACGCAATTCGTCCGGAGAAGCTGCTGGTCACCGCCGAAATGCCGACCTGCGAATACAACTGGTCGAGCGGCAAGGTGCATGACATCGCCTACCTCGGCGGGCACTCGGTGTTCTACGTCGAATTGCCGAGCGGCAAGCTGGTGCAGTCGTTCGTCGCCAACGCCGAACGTCGCGGCCAGCGTCCGACCTGGGGCGATCAGGTTTACGTGTGGTGGGAAGACGACAGCGGCGTGGTACTTCGCTCATGAACATGCGCAAGTTCAAACGACGGCTCAACCGAATAATTCCCAATGGCCGGCAACTGGTCATCGGGGTTCCGTTCATCTGGCTGTTCCTGTTCTTCATGCTGCCGTTCTTCATCGTCCTGAAGATCAGCTTCGCTGAAGCCGACGTGGCCATCCCGCCGTACACCGAGATCTACACCTTCGCCGAGCAGAAGCTGCAACTGCTGCTGAACCTGGGCAACTACGCGATGCTGGGCGACGACGAGTTGTACATCGCCGCCTACCTCGGCTCGCTGAAGATGGCGTTCTTCAGCACGCTGCTGTGCCTGCTGATCGGCTACCCGATGGCCTACGCCATCGCCAGTGCGCGCAAAGAGCTGCAGACGGTACTGGTGTTGCTGATCATGATGCCGACCTGGACTGCGATCCTGATCCGTGTGTATGCGTGGATGGGCATCCTCAGCAACAACGGCCTGCTCAACGGTTTCCTGATGAGCATGGGCTTTATCGACGAGCCGCTGCAGATCCTCAACACCAACCTGGCGGTCTATATCGGCGTGGTTTATTCGTACCTGCCGTTCATGATCCTGCCGCTGTACGCCAACCTGGTGAAGCACGATCAGAGCCTGCTGGAAGCCGCTTCCGACCTCGGTTCGAGCACCTTCAACAGCTTTTGGAAAATCACCATTCCGCTGTCCAAGAACGGGATCATCGCCGGCTGCATGCTGGTGTTCATCCCGGTGGTCGGCGAGTTCGTGATCCCGGAACTGCTTGGCGGCCCGGAAACCCTGATGATCGGTAAAGTGCTCTGGCAAGAGTTCTTCAACAACCGTGACTGGCCGGTGGCGTCCGCCCTGGCGGTGGTGATGCTGGCGATCCTGATTGTGCCGATCATCCTGTTCAACCGCAGTCAGGCCAAGGAAATGGAGGGCAAAGAATGAAACGCATCCGTTTCTCCAGCCTGATGCTGGTACTGGGTCTGTTGTTCATCTACCTGCCGATGCTGATCCTGGTGATCTACTCGTTCAACGCCTCGAAACTGGTGACGGTGTGGGGCGGCTGGTCGATCAAGTGGTACGTCGGCCTGCTCGACAATACCCAACTGATGGGCTCGGTGGTGCGCTCCCTGGAAATCGCCTGCTATACCGCGGTTGCGGCGGTGGCGCTAGGTACGCTGGCAGCGTTCGTGCTGACCCGCATCACCCACTTCAAGGGCCGCACGCTGTTCGGTGGCCTGGTGACGGCGCCGTTGGTGATGCCGGAAGTGATCACCGGTCTGTCGCTGTTGCTGCTGTTCGTAGCCATGGCGCAGATGATCGGCTGGCCGCAGGAACGTGGCATCGTCACCATCTGGATCGCCCACACGACGTTCTGTGCGGCGTATGTGGCGGTGGTGGTGTCGGCGCGTCTGCGTGAGCTGGACCTGTCGATTGAAGAGGCGGCGATGGACCTCGGTGCGCGGCCGTGGAAGGTGTTCTTCCTGATCACCATCCCGATGATCGCACCGTCGCTGGCAGCCGGCGGCATGATGTCGTTCGCTCTGTCGCTGGACGATCTGGTACTGGCGAGCTTCGTTTCCGGCCCGGGTTCGACCACGCTGCCGATGGAAGTGTTCTCGGCGGTGCGTCTGGGCGTGAAGCCTGAGATCAACGCCGTGGCCAGTCTGATTCTGCTGGCGGTGTCGATCGTGACGTTCCTGGTGTGGTTCTTCAGCCGCCGTGCCGAAGAAGCGCGCAAGAAAGCCATCCAGCAAGCCATCGAAGAAGGCGCCGCCGATTCGTGGAAGCAACCGGACGTGCGCCGCGCGCCTGCACCGGAAGCGGCTTAAAGCAAACTCGGGTTGGCCCCTTTATCAAGGCCAACCCAAATCCACTGTGGGAGCGTGCTTGCTCGCGAAGAGGGCGTGTCAGTCGACTGAAATGTTGGCTGACCCACCGCATTCGCGAGCAAGCCCGCTCCCACATTGGGTATTAGGCAGCCCAGGGAGATTGGCGGATGACCTCAACAAAGTTCATCGGCTTGAACCCCGGCTCCTGATCCACCAGCACATCGGTCTTCACGTTGCCGAACGTGGTCTGCGGACGGTGGCGCAAGCCGTCGGCAAACGCGCAGATGATGCACTCCTTGAAACCTTCCCCGCGTGGATGCGCATGCACCACGGCTTCGCGCTGGGTGCTGCTGAACGCCGCGTAATCCATGCCCAACACGTCCATCTCGACCCCGGCGGTGACCAGCGCGACGGTCGGCCGCAGATGTTTGGGCACGCCCGGCGTGGTGTGCAGGGCAATCGACAGCCAGACCTGTTCGATGTCGTCATCGCTCAGACCGTACGGCTTGAGAAACGCCGCTGCCGCGTTGGCGCCATCCACTTCGAAACGCTCGTCGGCACTGCGATAGCCCTCGACCAGACCAAGGTCGTGGAACATCGCGCCGACATACAGCAGCTCCGGGTTGTAGGTCAGTTGTTGGCGCTCGCCGCTCAACGCACCGAACAGAAATACCCGGCGCGAGTGGTGGTAGAGCAAGTCGGTTTCGATGTCGCGAATGTATTCGGTGGTGGCCCGGGCGAGGGCGCTGTCGGGGATCTTGATGCCGGCAATGGTCGTGCTCATGAAGGTATCCTCATCGAAAACGCCGTCGTGGCGCTGATGGACGAAGTCTGTTCCCCGAGGCACTAAACGGACAATCAACGCATGGCTGCGATCCTTGCCAATCGACCTGCAAATCGTGCCAACCTCGCTTGTTGAACCTGGATTGGCTAGGGTTGGCTCAATCAACAAGGCAGGCACGGCCCATGTGGGAGCGGGCTTGCTCGCGAAAGCGGTGTGTCATTCAACAGATAAGTTGAATGTAAGGGCCCTTTCGCGAGCAAGCCCGCTCCCACAGGGATTTGTGTTTGCCAGGGCATTGAGGACATTGGAGGCTTATGAACAAAACCATCGCCATCGTGATATTTCCCGGCGTGCAGGCGCTGGATGTCAGCGGGCCGATGGATGTGTTCGCCGAGGCCAATCGTTTTTTGCCGCCTGATGATCACTATCAACTGGAGGTGATCGGCCTCGAACGCGGGCCGATGGCTTGTTCCAACGGTTTGAATCTCAGCGCCCATCGGTACTTCAGCGAAGCGCAGGATGCTTATGACTTGTTGCTCGTCGCTGGCGGCCCGCAGTTGCCGTTCATGGATTTCGGCAAGCCATTCGACACCTGGCTGCGCGAGGCCTGCGCGCGTGCGCGGCGCTTTGGCTCGATCTGCAACGGCGCGTTCATGCTGGCGCGGGCGGGGTTGCTCGACGGGCGCACCGTGACCACCCACTGGAACGATGCCGAAGCCTTGGCACAGTTGTGTCCATCGACTCAAGTCGAGGCCGATCGCCTGTACGTCGAGGACGGTGCGCTCTACACCTCGGCCGGGGTCACCGCCGGGATCGATCTGTCGCTGTACCTGCTGGCCCGTGATTGCGGCGCTGAAGTGGCGCTGAGCGTGGCCAAGCGGCTGGTGGTGTTCACTCAGCGCTCGGGCGGGCAATCGCAGTTCAGTCCGTTCCTCACGCCGCATGCGGAGCCGACGTCGGCGGTGGCGATGGTGCAGTTGTATGTGCTGGCCAACCTCACCGGGGAT
Source organism: Pseudomonas sp. YL2 (assembly GCF_023063025.1). Taxonomy (NCBI): domain Bacteria; kingdom Pseudomonadati; phylum Pseudomonadota; class Gammaproteobacteria; order Pseudomonadales; family Pseudomonadaceae; genus Pseudomonas; species Pseudomonas sp. YL2. The sequence goes on from NZ_JAJSLU010000001.1 coordinate 426,876, forward strand.
TTGACGATTGCCGATCTTGCGAACGCGGCGAACATGAGTGCGCGCAACTTCTCCCGGGTGTTCGCCCGCGAGGCCAGGGTCACACCGGCAGAGTTCGTCGAAAGTGCGCGAGTGGATGCGGCGCGGGTGCTGCTGGAAAGCACCACGGCACCGCTGAAGACCGTGGCCTATCAATGCGGGTTTCGCGATGCGCAGCACATGCGCAGTGTGTTCAATCGGCGGTTGGGGGTGACGCCGCAGCAGTTTCGGCTGAATTTTGCGTTGATGCTCTGAGAGATGTGTTGAGTTGGCGGGCCCCATCGCGAGCAGGCTCACTCCTACAATTGGAATGCGTTCCCCTGTAGGAGTGAGCCTGCTCGCGATAGGGCCCGTCCGGCTAACCGAGAACTATTGGGCAGCCCGCGCCGGCAACAGCTTCAAGGTACTGCGCGTATTGGCCGTCACCTCTTCCTCGCTGAAATGCGCCTGCACATACATCCCCTCGACGTACTCTTCAGCCTGATCGTCATAGTGGCTGTCGAACGGCACACCGCTCTGGCCGACCGGGTTGATGGTCAGGCTGTGCGCCGGGTCGGCGAAGTCGACCAGCCGCCGCGTCGAAGGCCCGTAAGTCACCGGCCACGGCGCCGGGCCGAGCTTGGCCGAGAGGTTGTTCGGCACTTCGTGGCTACCCGGCGCGGCGAACGGCCCGACGTTGAAGATGCGATCCAGCGGCTTCTGCTGACCCAACGGATGACCGTGGGTCAGGGTGTGCGCCGGGCCCCATTGCCAGTCGGACGGATTGTCGCCGAGGGTCTGTTTCAGGTGCGCCATGCTCGCCTGCCACGCCGCTTTGACGATGTCGGCGCGGGTTTCCTTGTTCGGCGTGTTGCGGTTGTCCCACCACGGTGAGTCCGCGTTCGCCGCCAGGCGCGGCAGGGCCGCGTCGATCACCCGGGTCGACAACAGCGTTTCGAAGAAATCGTTGCCCAGCTCATCACGCATCGCCGCATCGGCGAGATCGTAGAGGAACTGGTTGAACACTGTGGCGTTGACCGAATCCAGCGGATAGTCGCCTTGCCACTGCGCCAGTTGCTCGACCAGTTTCAGTTGCGCCGGATCACTCACCACTTCACGCAACACCGGCAGCAACGGCGCCAGGGTGCGCGGGCCGTAGGCGGTGGTGGTGCCCAGTTGCAGCTTCTGGTTGGCCTCGTTGCTCCACTTCAGGTTCTTGTCGCTGAGCTGGCGGTTGAGCTGCTGGCCGCGATCGGCGAGGTTGTAGTAACCGGGGATTTCCATTCCGGTCGGCGACAGCGGCTGGAAGTTGGCCGAGACGATGTAGCCGCGCGCCGGGTTTTCTTCCTGCGGGTTGGCGCTGAACGGGTAGTAGCCGTCCTTGTCCGCCTGATTGCTGCTGCCGTCGAGAATGAACTCCGGCTTTACCCCGACCGGGCGTTTCGGCAACAGCGCCGAGGCCCACCAGGCGATGTCACCCTTGGCGTTGGCGTAGACGATGTTCAGCCCCGGTGCCTGCACCTTGGTCGCGGCGGCGCGGGCCTTGGCCAGGGTGTCGGCGCGGTTGAGCTGGTAGAAGCCTTCGAGGATCGGATTCGGCGTTTCGAGGAACGCCCACCACATGGCGATCGGCGTTTTACCGGCGGCAGTGCCGAGGGCGTCGTTGACGATCGGGCCATGGGGCGACTGGCGCAAGGTCAGCGTCACCGGCGCCTGGCCCTTCACCGCGATCTGCTGCTGGGTGCTGAGCAGATCGGTCCACTGGCCGTGGTACCAGACCTGATTCGGGTTGTCCGGGTTGACCTTCTCGGCGATCAGATCCAGATCGTCGTTCTGGAACATGGTCAGGCTCCAGCCGAAATCCAGGTTGTGCCCCAGGAATGCGAACGGCACCAGCGCCTGATGATGGCCGTAGAGCTCAAAGCCCGGTGCCGACAGTTGCGCCTCGTACCACACCGACGGCACCGAGAAACGAATATGCGGATCACCGGCCAACAGCGGTTTGCCGCTCTGGCTACGGCTGCCGGCAATCACCCAGGCGTTGCTGCCTTCGAATTGCGGCAGGCCGTTTTCAATCAGCGCCTGCTCGCTGAGGCGGGCGAGGGCGTTGAGGTCTTTCCAGTCACCGGCGGCGAGGGTCGGAGTCTTGTTGGCGTGACCTTTGGCGAGCACGCCTTTGGGCTGCCAGTCGAGGTCGAAGACATTCAGGTAATCAGCGCCGAGTTGATCGCGCACGTAGGTCAGCAGTGGCTCGGTGCGAAACGCGGCGGCAAAGCTGTAGGCCATGTAACCGGCGACGCTGATGCTGTCTTCGGCGGTGAACGGCCGCTTGGGGATGCCCAGCACGTCGAACTCGATCGGCGCGGCGTGGCTGTCCTGATATTGGTTGATGCCGTCCAGATAGGCTTGCAGGGCCTTCCACGCCGGGGACTGCTTATCGAGACTGGCGACATAGCTGGCAGCGCGCTCACGGATGCGCAGGCTGCGGAACAGTTTGTCGGTGTCGAGCAGCTTCGGCCCGAGCACTTCGGCCAGTTCGCCGCGCGCGAGGCGGCGCATGGCTTCCATCTGGAACAGTCGGTCCTGGGCATGCACGTAGCCGAGGGCGCGATACAGATCGATTTCGTTCTCGGCACGAATATGCGGCACCCCGCGTTCGTCGTAACGCACGGTCACCGAACCCTGCAGATTGCGCAGCTCCACCTGGCCCTGACGCGTCGGTTGCTTGCTATAGACGTACCCGCCGACTCCGGCGAGCAGGACAACGATGAGCAAGGCAAGAACGGTGAAGACGCGTTTCATGGTGACTCCTTGTGCATGCGGGGATTGCCGCCCGTCGGGCTGCAAACAATTAGCACAGACCTTCCGTGCCGTGCATCGCTGTCCTCGAAAAGTCCGGAATGCCTTACTGCGCCAGCACCGGCCACGGGCAATAACACCCGACCGCCAGGGTGTGCGTGGCGTTGACCGGGCGATCTTCGGTCAGGGCATTGAGGATCGGTTCGATAAAACTGTTGCTGGAGTTGCAGGTCAGCCCTTCGCTGTACGGCCCGAAGTACGCCAGTTTGCCGCTGCGGTCCCAGATCGCCACGGCGGGGCTGGCCGGTACCTGCTCGGAACCGGGCAACACCGCGATGGTTTTCAGATTGCTCAGGGTGGCGGGCAACTGGCCGTGGCTGCCGCCACGCTGCACCGCAAAGAACTCCACACCGCGCGGACCGAACTGTTCGACCATTTCCGTCAGGTGCTGTTGATTGCCGACGTTGCACGGGCAGGCCGGGTCCCAGAAGTGCACGAGACGGATTTTGCCGGGGCCGGCCAGTTCATCCGGCAGGCGCAACGGATCACCGGAAAACACCGCGGTGTGCTGACTGAACGCGCGCAGATAGCGCCCCTGAAACCAGTCGTACGCCGCCCACAGCACCCCGGCACACACAAGCGCGAGCAGGCTGGCAAACAGTGCGGTGCGGTAGGGCGAGCGCATGGTTTTTCGATCCTCGAAGGGGGGCTAGCTTGCCATGCTTGCCGCAACAGATGAATATCGCAGGCCGATAAAGTCTGTTTACCGCTTTGGAATACCCGCATGCCTGACACTTTCGATGCCGATCATTTACGCGCCAGCCTCAAGCCTTTGGCCCAGTGGCAGCCGTTGTCGGACGAAGCGAAGGCGTATCAGCGGTTTTATAAAACCGACTTTCCCGAGCGCGATGTCTGGCGCGGCATGGGCCGCTTCGAAGTCGATGGCTATGAACTGGTCAGCCATTGCTGGTGGCCAGAGAAGGTCAAGGGCACGCTGTTTCTGCTGCACGGTTTTTACGATCACACCGGGCTGTATCGGCATGTGATCGAGTGGGCGCTGGATCAGGATTTTGCCGTCATCGCCTGCGACTTGCCGGGTCATGGTTTGTCGAGTGGGCCGCGGGCGAGCATTCGCGACTTCTCCGAATACCAGGACGCCTTGCAGGCGTTGTTCGCTGAAGCCAGTTCGATTGCCCTGCCGCAGCCCTGGCACCTGTGCGGGCAAAGCACTGGCGGCGCGATCGTCGTCGACCACGTGCTCAATCATGGCGAGAACAGTCCGGCGCAGGGTCAGTTGATTCTGCTGGCGCCGCTGGTGCGTCCGCGCGCCTGGGGCTGGTCGCAGCTCAGTTATTACCTGCTGAGGCCTTTCGTGCGGGGCATCGCCCGGCGCTTCAGCGAGAACTCCAACGACCCGGATTTCCTGCCGTTCCTGCAGGCTGATCCGTTACAGCCCAAACGCTTGCCGACCGCGTGGGTCGGTGCGCTGTCGCGCTGGATCATCCGTGTGGAACACGCGAAAAAAAGTCCGCGACGGCCGCTGATCATTCAGGGGCAGGCGGATATGACCGTGGACTGGCAGCACAACTTGCAGGTGCTGAAGTGGAAGTTCGACCGGCCGCAGATTCTGCTGCTGCCGGAGGCGCGGCATCATCTGGCGAACGAGACGCTGGAAATGCGCGAGGAGTATTTCGAGTTTCTGAACAAGCGGATCAGGGGCAGAAATTTGTAGTGTTTGAAGGGCCTCTTCGCGAGCAGGCTCGCCCCCACAGGCGGCCGCGGTCACCCGTGGGGGGGGGCCCGCTCGCGGGGGCGGGCCCTCCGGCGCTAGATAATACTGGCCAACGG